>VXOP01000167.1 GCA_009839975.1 Candidatus Poribacteria bacterium | reverse complement strand
CGGTAGGTGCGATATCCTTATCAATGCAGAATACCAAACGCGTATTCTGCCGGATCCTACGCGGAAACCTTTCATGAAACGAGTTAGGAAAAACCCGGTGCGATATCCTTATCGCACCTACCGGGTTTGTGGTGTTCAGAATTAACGAATTTATTTTTTAATCTTCATATAAAGATATCTGTGAGGTCTTCGCGCCTCACAGATAAATCACCATCAGACCCTATTAGGAAACAAAGAAATTATGTTTGGTGAAATTAGAAACGAACACGGTGAACGTCTTGATTATACATACCACGAAGGGAATGACAATAGAATCGTCGTGATTGGACATGGCGTCACAGGAAATAAAGATAGACCTGCACTCATCGCTTTAGCAGAAGGACTGGCTGATGCTGGAATCTCCGCGCTACGTTTTTCATTCTCCGGCAACGGTGAATCGGAAGGCGCGTTTACAGATTCCACTATCACAAAAGAGGTTGCAGACCTCGGCAGCATCCTCAATGTTCTCAACGACTATAAAGTCTGTTACGTTGGACATAGTATGGGGGGTGCAGTCGGTGTGCTTCGTGCTGCTACCGATGAACGCATTCAAGTCCTCGTCTCTTTAGCAGGGATGGTACATACAAAAGAATTTGCTAAACGAGAATTCGGAGATGTTACACCTGATGAAGGTTTTATGTGGGATGAACCCGATTGTCCACTCTCAAAAGTCTATATGGATGACACAACAACGATTGACAGTGTCGCAAAACAAGCAAGTCAATTCGCTGTTCCGTGGTTATTAGTTCACGGTACAGAAGACGATATCGTTCCGCTTCAGGATAGCATTGATATTCTTAATTATGCAAATGAACCGACAGAACTCCTTGAACTTCCGGGGGTAGACCACGTTTTTTCTGGTGATTCATCAGTTATTATGGTAGAAAAAGTTGTCGCGTGGATTAGCCAAAAGCTATGAGGAATTATAATGGATTGGAGAGAAATACTCGTCGCCGTAGTACTTATAGCATTTTTTATCACCCTCGGTATAGTTGTAGGCACTGCTATCAGACACGCTAATAAAGACTAATCTGGAGAATTTATTATGTCAACACCACGTATCTCTGTTTCAACTTGGAGTTTGCATCGACAACTCGGTAAACCCGGTTTTACAGGTCCAGCACACGACCTGCAAATCCCTACTGAAACACATAACAAGGGTCCCATTCCACTCTTAGACTTACCCAAACACATAGCCGAATTTGGGATCAATACTATGGAGTTGTGCCATTTTCATCTTCCATCAGTTGAGCAAACTTACCTATTAGAATTACGTGCTGCCTTCCAAGATGCCGACGTCGAACTATTCTCTTTGCTAATAGACGAAGGTGATATTACGCACCCTTCTCATGCAGAACGTGACATTGCTTGGATAGAAAAATGGATTGACATCGCTGGAGAACTCGGTGCAAAGTGTGCACGCGTCATCGGGGGCAAAGCAGAACCGACTCAGGCAACATTAGCACAAAGTCAACAGGTATTATCTAAACTCACAGAACGTGCTGATACAGCAGGTATTCGATTGATGACTGAAAACTGGTTCTCTATCTTTTCTACACCAGAAAATGTGCTGACTATTTTAGACCAATTAGATGGTAAAGTTGGACTCTGTTTAGATTTTGGTAACTGGCGAGGTGAAGCAAAATATACGAACCTTGCTGAAATCGCTCCGTTAGCGGAATCGTGTCATACAAAAGCACATTTCACAGCACCACGCAAAATAGACAAAGACGATTATATCCAATGCCTTGAACTCACAAAGAATGCCGGTTTCGCGGGACCACACACCCTCATCTACGACGGACCTGGTGATGATGAATGGGAAGGTCTAGCAATTGAACGCGAAGTTGTGAACCCTTACCTTAACTAAAGTTATATAAAATATGTTCTCACTAACAAAAACACAACACAGTCTAACAATCGCGTGGAACGACCAACAGGTCTTAGGATACCATTTTCCTGAAGACGGCAACCGTCCCTTTTGCCATCCACTGAACCTACCCGGTGCACCGCCTCTCACCATGAACGAACCCGGAGACCACGTCCATCATCAAGGTCTATGGGTCGCGTGGAAAATGGTAAACGATGTTAAATTCTGGGAACAACCCGCACAAGGTGCTGACCCTACAGGTTTCGGTAAAATCGTTCACCAACGAATCATATCGCTAAACACGACCACCGACAGTGCAAGCATAACAACAGAAAACGCATGGATAGACTGGCAAAACACAATCCATCTCAATGAAACAAGAAGAATAACCGTTCACTCTCCATCTGACAATACGATGCAAATTTCTGTAGGATTGACACTTCGTGCGACAGAACGTGATGTAGTACTTGATCTCCGCCGCGGTGACCCTGGCGGGATGGGTAGATACTACAGCGGCATGGCAATACGATTTGACAATATCATCACACCCGGTAAACTCTTAGACGCTGATGGACGTACCGAACCGATGGACATCTTCGGCAAACAGAGTAAATGGTGCAGTTTCACATCCCAACATCCCGCTGACAATAAAACCTACGGCATCGCCATCATAGACCACCCCGACAACCCACGCCATCCAACACCGTGGTGGGTCCGCAACCGGGAAAACTACTGCCTAATCCATCCCTCACCTGTCTACAATGAACCGTTCAATCTTGCTCCTGATGAGGCTTTGACGTTACGCTATCGCGTTGTTCTTTATCGTGGACAACCTAATGCAGCGTTATTTGCGTAAACGCCTACTTGTGAAGTCCCCGGTGTAAATAGTCATGGCAAACAGCGAAAACACAATCACCAGTGCATTTGTAAACGTCCTACGCAACATGAGAGATGCATGGAGTGTCAACGAACAAATCACCAAACCATTCCTCCACGTTTCACAAAAACCTGATGTGATTGTCACCGAAACAGGTAGAAACCCAATCGTCATTGAAGTAAAGATCGACGGAAAAACACCTAATCTCTCAGGCATGGCGCAGGCAGCAGCACATTTTGGCATGATGCTTGATCCCAACATTTTCTCAGGTATTACCTACGATACCGTAGAGAATGTCCTACGAATCCGCATGCCTGCACGTTTCAAAACGATGCCACAAGGAAACATTGACGCAGAAATGCGGACTGCTGAAGATATTGCTTACATGCTTATTAACAGCCCAAAACCTGAAAACGAACCTGAACCCGATTTAGTGCCATTCACATATCAAACCAAAGAGACAGAACAGGATAACGAAGCAGAACCTGAACGTTTTCCAAAAGAAGGTTGGTTAAAAGGTAGTGTAGCCGACATAGCAACTGCTATTCGTGTCGGATCAACGCCTATCTCCAAAATCAACGCTGCCGCTGACCTGTTAGAAGCACGGATAGAGATTGCCGCAAAGCAGCTTGAGACAGCAATTGCAGAACGCCCCAGCATCGGTCAGGAAATTGAAGGGATTCTTTTCCAAAAATCTGGTGAGCAGACCTCACGCATGGCAATGCTAATCATTACCAACGCCTTTGTGTTTCAGAGCGCACTTGCCGGTAAACCCGAAATGAAAGATGTCCTGTCTCTCAAACAGATGTTGTCCGACGACGCGAGACGTCTCCGTTATGATCAAGTCCGTGCAGGATGGAACGTTATTCTCAACGTAAACTATCGTCCGATTTTCTACGTTGCCAAACGACTCATTGAAGCAATTGCAACCGACGACGAACTGATTGATAGAGTATTGGCAATTCTCTGCAGGGCAGCGAGGGAACTGGTTGACCAACGACTCACACAGGTACACGAACTTGCAGGTACCGTTTTTCAACGGCTTATTGTTGACAGAAAGTATATAAAAGCAAACTACACGCGTCTCGAATCCGCCTCTCTATTATCTGCGTTAGTCTTGCCAAAATCCCAAGAAGATTTAAGCGAATTAAAGGTCGCAGATTTCGCCTGCGGTACAGGTTCACTTCTCAACGGCGTATACCAACGTATCCTTGAACTCCATGAACAAGCTGGCAGTAATGGCAGCAGCATTCACATCCAAATGATTGAGAACAACCTTGTTGGATGTGACATTTTACCAAACGCAAGTCACTTAACCGCGTCACTCCTTACAAGCACCTATCCAGACTTGAAAATCGGTAACACCCGAATCTATACAATGCCTTACGGAAGGCAAAAAGACGGAATTTACGCCCTCGGTGCGCTCGATCTATTTGATGAACCCGAAGCAACGATCCCCCTTCCAATGATGGGAACTGAGATTCAACAAGTTGGCGGAGAAGACGACCTGACTGTAGTAACAGAGCATGAGTTCCAACATAATGAATTTGACATTGTTGTCCTAAATCCTCCGTTTACCAGACCAGACTCCGATGCAAGCAGTGGTACACCTAAAGCCGTATTCAGAGGATCTGACAGAGAAAAAGAAGAAGAACAGAACATGCGACAAGCGCGGAAACGAAAAAAGTGGCGAGTCGGTAACGGAAATGCAGGACTCGCCTCCGATTTTGTTGACCTTGCAGACAAAATGCTAAAGGAAAATGGCAAAAGCAGAATGGGGTTCATTTTACCTATTACATGCCTCGCTGTCTCAGACTGGAAGAATGTCCGTAATTTGTGGGCGACCGAATATCACGACGTGGTAGTTCTTACCATCGCGGATGCTAAAGCTGAGGATTGCGCGTTTTCTGCTGATACGAGCATGGCTGAATGCATGGTAGTTGCTACCAAAGGTAAAAAAGAGAACAATACTGGACGCGGAACCTTTATATCCCTTTCTCATAGACCTCAGAGTGTATTAGAAGCAATTGAGATAGCAAATATCATCAACAAGTTTGAAAACTTACGGAGATTAGAAGATGAACCGAGCGGTGGTAAACCACTGAAAGTCGGTGAAGAAATAGTTGGACATGCACTCAATTGTCCACTACAAATAGACAGGTCGTGGGATGCGGTTCGGATTAAGGAGATGGCATTAATCCAATCCGCGCACCGTTTAGCAAACGGTGAGATGTGGTTGCCAACTCAAGCTGCTCCTTTAGAAATTCCTATCTGCTTGGTCAATGATATCGCGAAAATAAGTGCAAGCCATCGGGATATTTTTGAGAAAAGTGAACGTGGTGCATTTGATATAGAAAAAGGTTGCACAGACACTGATCTTTATCCAGGATTATGGCATCTTAATGCACCAGCACAACGGGCAATGGTAGTTGAACCCGATTGCCATGCAATTCCTCGTCCCAATCGTCACGAAAAAGCTCAGATGATACTCACCCGCAGCGGACGTGTTCACTTTAATGTGGATATAGGTTTCAGTGCTAACTCCCTCGGTGTCTTTTTCACAGAAAAACCCTCTCTTGGGATAAGTTCTTTGCCCAACGTTGTATTTGAAAAACTGATTTGCGATTACGTTTGGACTCTCTGGGGAAATTCAACTTTAGGACTTCTGCTACATTGGGCGCATAGTGGAAAGCAACAGCCGGGTAGAGGTAGAGGTTCAAGAACCTCATTGCTTCAAATGCCAACGTTGGATGTGAGGTGTTTGTCAAATAAAGCGTTAGCAAACGCAGAACGTATCTTTCATGATTTGAAACATAAACGCATGTTACCTTTTAATGAATTAGACCATGACCCTGTGCGTCACGAACTTGATCGTCGTTTACTGAATGAAGTGTTAGACATCACAAGTAAAGATGCACACAATGCTGTCCATCGCCTCCGCGAATTGTTGTGTGCCGAACCGAGTATCCACGGCGGAAAGAAATCTAAATGCAATCTTGAAAAGGAATTGGGAAAACTAAATCAATAAGATATCCCTCCGACGTTTACCTTCCAAGGAATTTCATAGTGTCGGATTTCGCAAGATCTATCTTATAAATCAACGCTATGAATGCCTTAGGGCATTCAGTGGGTGTAAACTAAAGGAATCTTCAAATGCAGAAAGCCTCTTTAGTCCCGTAGGGACGGAATGTTTATAGAAAAGCGTTGACTCCCCTCCTTTAGTCCCGTAGGGACGATATGTTTATGTTATTGCCTTATTTTCACATATCGTCCCTACGGGACTAAAGAACGGGTGTTCAAACATGAACTATAAACATAGCGTCCCTACGGGACTAAGGACACTAATTGATTGGATTTATCTTCTTAAATTGACAATTAGGGTGACAAAATATTTACACACCCTTAAGGAACAAAACGCTTGCACCAGAAAGGATTTTATGTTAATATCTGAAAACAGAGCAACCGTAAATCTCAATCAAATAGAATCTTCAAATAGGAGGTCCAATGTGCAAAACCTAACTTCAACCCTTGAAGAAACTGGTATCGGTTCCATCACTGTTGACCCAATACCACCACCAGAAATAGATGAAACCCAACTTATCTACCACCAACTCTGTCCGGCAGAGGATTTTGAGGAACTGGAAGGTAAACCCTTTCACGTCAACGGGACACACCTCGCTGTTTTTAAAAACAACGGCAGTTACTACGCTGTTGACAATCGGTGTCCACACATGGGATACCCGATGTCTAAAGGAAGTATCCGTGATGGTGTGCTAATCTGCCATTGGCACCACTGGGAATTCGACCTGAAATCCGGCGCATGCTTCTTAGCATCCGGTGATGACCTAAAAGCATTTCCTGTTGAAGTCCGGGATGATGGCTATCTTTACGTCGGATTAGCAAAAGGTGAACGTGAGGCAGCAAAAAAACGTGTTATTGCAAATGGTAAACGTGCGCTTGAACGCGGACTCAAAGACCGCAGCACGTTCTTCATCGCTAAAGCCGTCACCGCACTGCGTGACGCAGGTGCACCGCCAGCAGAGATTATCCATCAAGGTCTACATTACGGCGCACACAAAAGCAGTGACGGATGGTCATCAGGGGTAGCAATACTGACACTCGCAGCAAACCTCTGGGATGATATCGATCCAGATGACCATAACCTGTTCCTCGTACACGGATTAAGTCAAATCAGTCGCAGAACCTCCGGCAGTGCAAGACCCTACCGCGCGCCCTTCCCACGTGTTAAAGAGGATCATGACCTTGAAACACTAAAGAGATGGTTCCGTTATTTCGTTAATAAACGACATCGCGGCGCAGCTGAACGTATCCTGCTAACACTAAATGACCGAGATTACGATAAATCTGTCATCGCAGACTTCATCTACACCGCAGCAACAGACTTTTACTTCACTGGAGATGGTCACGCACTCGATTTCGCGAACAAAATGTTTGAAGCATTGGAATATGTCAACTGGGAAGGATCACACGAGATTTTAAGACCCATCGTCGTTGACCTTGTCAGCAGAACACGCCATGAGGAAACATCACGATGGGCAGATTCTGTCCCTGTTCTACGACCTGTCCTACGGAGAATAGATAGTATCTGGGAGGACAATCAAGCCAACAGTGCTGAGATTGATATATCAGAATTTACGCAACTCCTACTCGCTGATGAGTTTGAACCTACAGTAGAGATAGTAGAAGAACAACTTCGCAAAGGTGTTGAGCCAACCGACATCTGTCGTGCAATGACCTATGCCTCCGCGATCCGCACTGCCCGGTTCCATCTGAAAAACGAAGGTGACTGGCACGACGTCGCGAACATCTACTCGTATTCACATGCATTGTATAAAGCGTTTCAATATTCACCGAGTGCTAACCTATTACGCGGTATATTCCACGGTGTCGTTTATTTGGCATATCTCCGTTGGTTGAACATGCCCGCCGCACGTATCCCCAAACCGGGGCAACGGATACCTGATGAAACCTACACATCTGTTGATAAGATGTTAGAACGGCTACAGGAATTTGCTGACTTCCAGAAAGTCTACGAAGCAGAGATTCTCGTCAATCAGTATCTTGAAGAAGGACATGACGTTGACGCACTAAAGCGGACACTGGCACATATCCTACTACGTGAAGACGCAGAACTCCACATGTTCCAGGTACTTGAAGTCGCCTTCCGACATTACGACCTGTCAGATGACTTTGAAGAAAAACGGATGCATCTATTAGCGGCAACCCGTTACATCACTGCTCAAAAGTTGATGAAGAACATCTTATGGTCAACCGAGAACGCTGAACGTCTGGCACGAGGTGAGCTGCTGAGTGAACGCGACGATGATTGAAACGTCAACAAACTCAAGACGAGACTTTCTTGCCAAAACAGGTAAAGTTGCATTACTCGCGAGTCTCGGCATTTTTGGTGCTGGCTGCGAAGCGGTCAACCGAGGTCTATTGGATAGAGGTTTAGTCCCCGTTGTTTTGGAAGATTTGAAGGCAGCAGGTTTGCCGAAAACAGATATGCTTGTCCATTCGGATAATCCTTTCAACGGGGAGTTCCCTCCGCACCTTCTTGATGACAACGTTACGCCAACATCACGACACTTTGTTAGAAATAACAACGGTATCCCAGAACGCGCAATAAAGGAAGATCTGAGCGGATGGCAATTGACAGTAGACGGTGAAGTGCATAAAGAACTTGCACTAACGATGGATGACCTGCTTCAGTTCCCGCAGGTTACAATGGATGTGGTGCTGGAATGCGCTGGAAACGGAAGAAGTCTATTCGTGCCAGAAGTGGATGGCACTCCCTGGCGACGTGGTGCCGTTGCTTGTAGCGAATGGACAGGTGTCCGTCTGCGCGATGTCCTACAGGCAGCAGGTGTAAAACCGACTGCTGTCTATACAGGAAACTATGGAGACGATATCCCTGCTGATGGTAGCGAACAATTTTCACGAGGAATTCCAATAGAAAAGGCAATGGATGAACACACACTCATCGCATTGAAATTGAACGGAGACGTCTTACCTGCAGCACACGGATTTCCCGCACGGTTAATCGTTCCCGGATGGATTGGGAGTTCCATGCAGAAATGGCTCAACCGCATCTGGGTGAGAGATAAAGTCCACGACTCAGAGAAAATGAGCGGATATGCCTACCGTATACCTGCGTATCAAGTAGAACCAGGACATAAACCACCCGTTGAAGATATGCGTATTGCCACTTCATTACGGGTAAAATCCCTCATCACACGACCCGAACCGCATTCGGATTTCAGTACTGAAAACACCATAAAAGTCCGAGGACACGCGTGGGCAGGGGAAAACCGAATCAGTAAAGTCCAAGTCTCAACAGATTTTGGCATCAATTGGCAAAAAACAGAGTTGACCCCGCCATCAAACAGGTATGCTTGGTATCACTGGGAAACCGATATAACACTTGCGAACAGAGGCTATTATGAGATATGGGCACGGGCCTATTCTGATATAGGGAATGCACAGCCTTTCACCCAGCCGTGGAATCCCAAAGGATACCTTGGAAATGTCATTCATAGAGTACCCACTTCTATAACCGCATAAAAAGAGAGGAATTACAATGAAACTCGGTGTCATGTCAGATAGTCACGACAACATCCCAAACGTCAAACGTGCAGTAGAACTCTTTAATCAGATCGGTGTGGATCTCGTTGTCCATGCAGGAGATTTCATATCTCCATTTGCTATTGACCCGTTAGCCGATCTCAATTGCCGTGTCGTTGGTGTTTTTGGAAACAATGATGGGGAACGCGTTGTGCTTGCGAAAAAGTTTGAAGCAATCGGCGAGGTGCATCCCAATCTCGCCAGTGTAACACTTAGCGACAAGAGCATTGCAGTCATGCACTATCCTGAGCTTGCTATACCCATCGCCAAGAGTGGCGATTATGACATTGTCGTCTACGGACACACCCATAAGATAGATATCAATACGGACAATTCGCTCCTGCTAAATCCAGGTGAAACTGGAGGATGGACAACTGGAAAAGCAACAGTCGCTGTTGTTGACCTGGAAGTCCAGGACGCAAAGATATATGAACTTTGATAAAACAGGTATCAATAAAAATCATGAATGATCATTTATCCGTAGAAACACCAGAACAGATCAACCTGAATTTTCAGAAAGCAGGAATCGGATCCCGGTTTTATGCTGCCTTGATAGACACAAGTCTGCTCTTATTGATCGTTATCATTGGAAGATACTTCAATGAGAAACTCATACTTGAATTGCGAAGTGTGTTCGGGAACTGGCTTGCTGCGATCAGTGGAATCGTTGTTTTTGCACTTTTTTGGGGATACTATATGGCGTTTGAGATCATTACAAATGGTCAATCACCCGGAAAACGGTTACTCGGATTAAGGGTGATGAAAGTCGGCGGGTATCCCATCAGCTTCGCAGATTCCGCCATCCGCAACTTAGTCAGAATCGTTGATTTTCTACCCTTCTGTTATTGTATAGGGATGACCACTATGCTGATAAATGGCAACTGGCAACGATTAGGTGACTTGGCAGCCGGAACACTTGTGGTAAAAACATCAAGAAAAAAACTCACACTCACTGATGCTGGTACAAAAGAAGTGGTACCAGATATCAACATTTCCCCCCAAGAATTTCTCTATATTGAATGGATACAACCTCATCTCATCACTGATATGGAGTTAAGTATGATACGGGAGTATCTATCACGTCGTTCTACACTTTCAGTCACACGAAAGATTGAACTGGCAGAGAGGATCGGTAGTCCCATCGTTGAAAAGATGGGAGGTGACAGTTCTATCCTATACGACAAATTCTTAGAGGAAGTTTACGCACTAAAGACATCAGAAACCCCTCAGACTGTTAATGAAGAAACACAGATTTCTTCGTCTACAGAATAAAGACATTATACAATTATAGTTAACTTTGGAATTAATGGGACATTTTGAGATGTAGGAGGCCAGTTAACATAATTCTGGCCGATTCCCGACTATCACTACGTTAAGTCGCGATTCGGAGATCGCTCCTACAGAGACTTCGTATCATTATTTCAAATGTTCACTATATCAAATTCACGTAAGAAATAATGAACTCATTAACAAATAAAAACATAGTCGGAGTGACAGAACTTTTTAGCAGGATCCTAAGGTTCTATTTGAACCATTTCGGTTTGTTTTGGAAAGTGATGATACCACTGATCCTTCTTTGCTTTCTCATTGATGTCGCAGCACTTCTCTACCATTATAACTTTGTTGCCGAACCTTTTTGGACTGTCAATACATCGGGTGGTTTTTCTGCGACCCATAATCTTACACCAGAAGCAAATACGGTGAAATGGTCAATGAAATATTCGTCCTTCATTGCATTTTTCCTCTGGTTTGCTATGTGTCCTCTCGTTCTCACAGTTTACAGACTACGTCGTGGTATGGATGTTTCACTCCAAGAGGTCTGGAAACATACCTTGCAAAGATCCTTATCAATTATCGGGATGTCTTTGCTATTGGTCGTGTTGTTCTTTTTTCTTATTTTTCTGACTTTACTGATTTCTCAGTTCGTAACATTCTCAGTTAAATTTCCACTACTACCTTTTCTAACCGCACTTGTAACTTTAGGTGTCCTCGTTTACTTTGCTGTGCGATGGAGTCTGCTAAACCAAGGCATAATCATTGAAAATCTATCGGTAATTCGGGCATACCGTAGAAGTTTTGAACTTGTTGAAGGCAGATGGATTAGTTTCTTTGTAAGGTATCTGCTACTTCTGTGGGGTTCTTGTGTAATTATCGGTTTAGTATTTGCTCTAACGTTCATGATCCTTTCTATTATAGCACCTGAACTAAAACCGATGCAGGAAAAGTTGTTGTCTACAGAAATCTATAATATCTTGGTAGGGATAGATGGTGCATGGCAGCATAATGATTTCCTAATAGAAATTGGGAAAATAGAAACGACTTTATCAACAGTGCCTGCTTTTTGGGTCATTATGGTCATACTGATACAAAAAATAATCCTCTATGCGGTTTTCACACCTATGTGGGCAATCTTGACAACACAACTATATATGGAACAGACTGAAGGTTTGGCTGTGTGAGTAGATACGTTTTTTTCTTATAGTAAATGTCGATTTCTTTTTTTCAATTATTATACATTGTACTTTACCATTTCAGAGTTGATATTCTGTAGTGCATCTTGGATTTCTAAGGTTACTTCTGCATCATTTTCCAATTGTAAATGCGTTTGCAGCACTTGTTCGGCTTGCTTTCCGCCGATTTGTCCTAATGCCCAAGCAGCATGACCACGGATTAGAGGTTCGTCATCTACTAAGGCTTTTTTGAGTGCTGGTACGGCAGCGCGCGATCCCCAATTGCCTATGGCAACGATGACGTTTCGTAAGAACCCTCTCCGCTTAGCACGTTTGATCGGACTCCCTCTATACTTTTCACTAAACTCAGCTTGTGTCATGTTGACAAGTGACAGTAATTCAGGTGCAAGGTTGCCATCTCGCGGTTGATATGCGGGTTCATCTGTTGACATTGCCTTGCTGTTCCACGGACATACCTCTTGGCAGATATCGCAACCGAAAATCAGATTATCCATTTTAGAGCGGAGTTCCTTTGGTATGCTATCCTTCAGTTCAATGGTCAGATAGGAGATACATAGCCTGGAATCCAGCACATTCGGTTCAATGAATGCGTCTGTTGGACACGCCTCAAGACATTTTGTGCATGTCCCGCAACTGCCACGTAAGATCTCCGTCTCAGGTTCTAAATCTATACTGACAAGGATTTCTGCAAGAAAATACCATGACCCTGAACGCCAGTTAATCAGATTGGTATTCTTACCTATCCACCCAAGTTTGGCTTTTTGTGCATATTCTCTCTCTAAGACTGGACCCGAATCAACAAAGACACGACTTTTCAGGTGGGTTTCCCCAGCGGTTTTGATGAAATCAACAAGGTCTAAAAGACGTTCACGGATAACATCGTGGTAATCATCACCCCAAGCGTATCGTGAAATCTGTCCTCGACTCGGATCCGCTGCGAGTGCTTCTGGTGGATCAATCGTGTAATAGTTCATCGCGAGGCTTATGATAGATTTAGCCTCTTGTAGGAGTTTACGCATGTCTTCTTTAAGGGGTAGGTGTCTTTCAAGGTATCCCATTTTACCGGCATATCCATTTTCAATCCATTCCCGGTAACGTTCTATAGTTTGACTCTGTTCGGCTGGTGTAATACCGACAAGTTCAAATCCGAGTTCGTGTGCACGCTTCTGAATTTGTTGGGATAGTGTGTTTTCCATGGTTCTCTATTTGGAGTTATTGGGAATTGTTCAATAGAGAAGTTCAATCAATAATGGGACGATCAGATTTATATGTTACTTTACACCACGTGGGTATGAACCGAGGATTTTCACATTACGACACATATCATCAAGAGATTCAAGTGCAAGACGCATATTCTCATCGTCAATATGTCCATCAATATCAGCGAAAAAGATGTATTCCCACGGTTTGGTCCGTGAGGGGAGCGATTCTATGTAACTCAAGTTTAATTGATGTTTGTCCAATACTTCCAAGATTTCATACAACGCACCGATTTTGTCTTTGATTGCAAAGAAAATAGATGTGCAATCGTTCCCGCTTTTGCCAACCCTTTGGTTTCCAATAACAAAAAATCGGGTTGTGTTATCTGGTTCATCCATTATGGAATCTGCTATGATTGGTACTTCATAGATTTCACTTGCCAGGCTACTGGCAATAGCAGCTGAATTGGGTTCATCCGCCGCGCGTTGTGCAGCATCAGACGTACTGACAACTTCAATCTGCTCCACTGATTTCAAGAACTTATTCAACCATATTCTACATTGGGCAAAAGGTTGCCTGTGTGAGTAGACACGTTCAATCTTAGAGAGTGGATACTTTGAGATGAGATTATGTCTGATGGGTTGATATATTTCCGCGCATATATTCAGACGTGTGTGTAAGAAACGTTCCAAAACATCTCTGACAGTACCGTAAACAGAATTTTCAATGGCGACCACACCAAAATCAGTACGTTCTGTTTCAACTTCTGTAAAGATATCAGTCTGAGGTATGATGGGAATCATTTCTGCCTTAGGTCCGAAAAAGGATCTACTTGCCGTGTGTCCGAAACTACCCGGTGGACCGAGAAAAGCGATTCGGTTTTTTGGTATTTGCGCATCTCGTGATGCCGAAAAGATTTCCGCCCAGATTTTCTCAATAGCGTCTTCAGGATATATACCGAAATTCTCTTTTTTAATACGAGTTATGATTTCGTACTCACGATGCGGCACATGGATTTCCGATCCCATATCTGCTTTTAAGCTGCCGACTTGCTTTGAGAGCTCGGCACGTTCTTGCAGTAGTTTTAGAAGTTTGTCATCAATGTGATTTATTTGCTCGCGTAATTTTTTTAGTTTCAAAACCGTGATCTCCGAAGAAACGTTCAAAGCAATTCGCGCATCATGTTGCTGTGATAGCGCGATGATTTAAAGAATTAGTTCATACATATATTGTAGCACATCTTCCAATTTGAGAAAAACAAAAACAAGGGATACAGTACGAATGTTCCAATGACTGAATTATTGTTGCACCACCGATCCCGTATCTGGACGTCGGAATTGTAGGTCCTGATAAGGTTTACCGTGTTCATCTGTGATACGCAGGTAAAATCCCCAACCACCTGACTCTTCACATACTTTGATGAGTAGACTGTTTGTGCCTTGCTTGAGAGTCACAGGAAAAACATACCGATCAATTTCTGTCGGATGTGAAGTGCGTCTTGCGTATACCCTTTCACCATTAAGCCAGATTTTTCCCTGATCATCACTATCGAATCGGAATTGGACTTCACGCGCATCAGGTGAAACGATAGTTGTGAAAGCATAAGCAACCTCCCAGTCGCGCCCTTCTCCCATATTAATAAAACCATCCAACTTGTCATCTGGCAGATTGTTCCAACTGATCTTCTTATTATCCGCATCATACTTTTTGTTCATGTCTATTTGTGTGATGTCTTCTTGAATATATGCAGTATCGTGACCTATTCCGCTGGTATTGTCAAAAGGACCGAGGTATAGCCATGCATCTTCAGTAATGAAACCGGTTTTTTGAATGTACGCTCTTGCTTTATCTTGCATGTCATTTTTTAGGCAGAAATCCGCAAGCAGCAGACTAAGATTAAGTTGAACGATTAAGTTATCAGGTATAACGTTTACGAGTTCGTTTAACATGTCAACGTAAGTCTCTTTGTCTTCTATTTTTTCACCGTAATCAAAAATCCATGAGAAGAATTTGCGTTGAAAAGACCCGGATTTCAAGATCTTTAACCCTTTTTTGAATTCTTCAAGTGCTATATCATTTTGTCCATCTGCAAGATAAGCATATCCTAATGTTAGTATATTCGTATAATTACTATTGTGTTGGACAGCACGTTTTGCAAATTCTATTGCCTCTGCTGGAAACATCTCTTTTTTTATCAGTTCTTCGGCAAAATCTTGATAACCGGAACCTTGCTGGTTTAACTGTCGCCGTCGGAGTTCAATCCACTGCGTATAAGCGTGATCAGATTTGTCAGTATCTCCGACACTTCGGTATACATCTCCTAACAGTTGATATAGAACTACACTATTTTTCTGTCGCTGCTTAAGTCCTTCAAGGATTGCAATTCCCTTGTCTTGATCCTTCCTATTTTCGTAAAATGACCAGATGGCTTGAATCGCGTCATCGTGGTTGCGTTCTGTAAGTGGAGCATCCAGAGCTCGGAGATATACCTCCTCTGCTTTTGATGATTGACCACTTCTGTCATAAGTTTCTGCCAATAAGGTGTATAGTTCATAAGAAGTAGGGTCAAGCTTAACTGCTTTTTCATAAGCAGCAGATGCTTTTGTAAGTTGTGCACTTTTTGCACTCTCGAAAATAGGACGTGAATAAGAGGTAAATTTGGCATTTCCGAATATTCTACCATGGTTTTTATTGGGTGTAGCGTCAAGTACCATGCCATCTGTAGCACCATTGAATTTCCAATACGCGACTAATCCTTGTTCATCTCCCTTCAATTCTGTATTCATATCAGAACGGATCTGATTTCCGCGACGTGCGATATTCCAGATTCGCACATCATCAATAAGTCCAACGAAAGGTGAATGTGTAGGTCTTTCTATCTCATGTGTCCATCCAATGCGTAGCGGTAAATGACTTTCATAGAAACTCTGTTGTCCACTCAAGGTATTGTTACCTAATTCAATCCCGTTGACATAGAGTTTGATACTGTTTCGTGTCGCATCAATAACGCCAGTAATGTGATACCATTGGTTTAATTGAATAGTACCAACATCTGTATAGATTTGCCTCTGTCCACGCCCCCTGGGAGCAGAGGAGAAATGTATTTTTCCCTGCTCTTCAAGATGAAGGGTGTAGCTTCGGTTGCTCAAATCTGCTTGTCGTTCATCTCCTTTAGATATTATCGGTGCATATCTATTTGGAAATGCAGTGGGTTTCATCCAGAAGGAAATTGTCGCCTGTCGTGTGATTCTTCTCAATGAGTCACTGTTCTCTACCTCTACATAATTTGCGTTGCCGTCAAGCTGCACTGCAATGTTTTCATATACTTGTCCAGTTAGGCTTCGCTGTAACCTCTCCTTTTTATAGAGATCACCCAGTTTTTTTTGCCATCTGACATCATTAGGTTGGAGTTGACTCAACTTTTCGTAATGTGTAATTGATTCATCAGGTTTATCTGCTTTTTCGTAGGTTTGTGCAAGTGTCAAACGAACTTCTGCGTCATCAGGATTTTCCTGAACCTGTTTCAGCAGTTTCGGTATCTGTTTATCGTAAAGTTTACCCAACTTTGATGCGCTTTCAATGGCTCTCCTTGCTTCGTCTCTACGCCAACCACTTCCTGGGAGATTTACGAGTTGCTGATAAGCATATACTGCTTCCTCATATCGTTTTGCAGCGAGGTAACTCTTTGCCAGAAGTTCATAGGCAGATTCAGCAGGAGAACCAACGCCGTGGAGTCTCGTCCCTATACTTTCAGCGATTGCAGTATAAGCCAGTTTAATTGCCGAGTCGTACAATCTACCGTCATAGCAGATATCCCCGAGCTCTTTAAGGAAATACCTATCGCTTTTTCTATCACTAACAGAAAGAACACTTTCACCTTGACTTAACATCTGCTTAGCTAAATCGGATTGTCCATCTCTATTATATGCAGCAGCAATCCAGTAATAACTTATGATGTTATTCGGTTGTAACTTGATGATTGCTTGATACATCTCAGCTGTCTTTGCATGGTCGTTCGCTTTTTTGTAAGTTTCTGCAAGCATTTCCATATTCTTTATATTTTTGGGATCGTTCTCAAGTTTTGTCTTATAGATAGTTGTCAGGATATCAAGTTTGCTTGCACTATCATAAGCATTGATTAACCTATCGCGTGCTCTTTGTTCAGCATTGTATATTCCCATTGAGAATGCAAGCATGTCGTGCATTTCAATGGCAGCATCATCATTCCCAACTTTTGGATAAATATCGATCAGATATTCATAGATTCTTCTCTGTTCAAAACTATCGGTAGTCATTTCAAGAGCTTTTTCATAAGTAGTACTTGCCTCAGTGAGTTTTCCATCTTCTCTTAACTTATCCGCGCGTGCCTTTTGCTGTGCATAAGTAAGCACCTTATCCTCTTCCATCTTCTGTTCAGCGTCTTCACTGTTTTCTTTACTTTCAGTTAGTTTTATTATCTCTTGCTCAATATCCTGTCGTTCCCATTCTGATCCCGTGTACCGTATTGCTTCTTGGTAAGCCTGTTTAGCAGCATCTACATCCTCTTTACGCAGATAGAGTGTAGCCATTTCTTGGTAGAGTTCGGCATTGCCAGGGTTAATTTCAACTGCTTTTTTGTATGCAGTGATAGCATCATCGGTCCGATCCGCATCGGCATAGAGTTTTGCAATACGGATGTAATTGACACTGTTGTCAGAATCACGGTCAATGTAGTGTTGCGCTATTTCAATTGCTTTGTTAATATTACCTGCTTTCTGATAGGTCCGGACAAGTCCATCTTGAAACTTTGAGTTTCCCGGGTCTTCAGCAAGGAGTGATTCCCATGTCGCAACAGCATTGTCGTATTGATTTTGGGTCGTATATATTGATGCAAGGTGTGCCCGAGATTCGAAGTCTTCTGGCATGATCTTTTGGAGATGTGTGTATAAGGTTATTGCTTTTTTTCTATCTCCGCGCCGTGCGAAATCTTTTGCTAAAGTTCGCAACGTGCCGATGTCCATGGATTGTATCTTATCATTCAGTTGGGTTGAATTATTGAAATCAGTGCGACGTCTTTTTATTCCTACCAACTGATCTGCTGCTTGGCTACGATAATATGATTGAACAGACAGGTCGTTGACGATTTGAATAAAAAGCGGTTCAGCATCATCCCACATGAGATTCTGCATATAAATCGAACCCAGATTCATTAGGTCAATGTAATCGTTCCTATATTGCAACTTGAGTCTACCCATTTTACGATATGCATCTTGTGCTTTCTCCGTTTCACCCCTTAGTCCATATATCATGCCGAGTCTATTATATGTCGTCCAATACCCTTGTTGGTTTTTCACAATGTATTCCAGAATCTGCAATTCACGTTCTCGCAACCCTGCAAGTCGATAAGCATCCGCCAAACTTGTGAGGTCACCTCTATTTAGAGTATTGAACGTGTCCTCATCAAGAAGTTGTAAAGTGAGTTCGTCTGCCCCATCCAAGTCATTCGCTTCAAATTTCATTGTAGCAACAAGATAGCGTAAGTTGTTATCAGCCGGTTTTTCTGCCAGTTTTGCTTCATATTCCGTGATGAATTCCTCCAGTCCACCGGAAAATCTATAATAACGTGTCAATAATGAGATGGTCGTTTTTTGCCAATACAGTGAATCCTCGATTTTCAGTAAATCCCTTAGTATCTGGATTGCTTTCTCATATTCACCCATTTCGGTGTATGCACCAGCCATGTATCGAATATAGTATGAGTCACTCGGCTGTGCTTCAATCAGTTTTTCATATATTTCTATAGCTGCTTTATGATTGTTTGTATCCCTAAGTTCACTTGCTACATCTCGTGCTAATTCGTTATTATAATCCCGTCCAATGGATGGTGTTATCATATCTTTGGAGAGAGAGACGAGTTCGTCAACTCTCTTTGCCCTAAAAAAGGTTTCAATTACATCCCACGTATCGTACCCAAGTATACTTGGGTTGTCTTGGAGCAGTTTCGTATATTGCGGAATAGCATCCTCATATTTTCCACTTCGGTATAACAAAGCTGCGTAACGTTTGCGAGTATCACTGTCTTTAGGTCGTAAAGTGAGTGCAGTCTTGAATGCGTCTGTCGCCTTTTCAATCCGTTCTGTTCCTTCATAGAAGGCTGCCAACTTTATCTGTGCCTTATGTGAATTAGGGTTCTTTCTTGCAGCTTCAATTAATTGTATTTCATGATCTTTAATGGATTCTGAATGGCTCGTCAGGTGTGTGGCTTGTTGAAGTTTCCAAGAAGATAGTGTTCTACCGTATCGGTCGCGTCGGTTTGCAAATCGTAGTGCCCTTTCTGCGATCATCGCGGCATCCTGTCCTCTACCGAGATTTTCCAAATGACGACTTATATCCATCAAAAAACTTGCATCTTGCACCCCCATAGCAAGTTTCACTGTTTTATTCATAATTGCAGAAGCGTATTGTGAATAACCGGCTTTCTTTAGTTGCATGGAATAGTTGTAAAGTTCATGAGCACTGCTTGGTGTATTCAGGAGTTTTACTATCAGATCACGTATTGCGACACTGTTACCCGTCTGCATTGCCAGTTTTAACGTCAGTTCGTAGTATTTAGATCTATTTCTCGGATCACTGATTGTAAGTTCCTCAAGTAATTTAATTGTTCCAGCCTGTTGTCCTGATTGAATTGCTAAGAACACTGTATTGAGTTTGAGGGATTGGTCATGTGGGAATTCGTTTTGAAGTGAAACGAGTATTTCTTGTGCTTTTTCGCGCCGTCCATTCCACCAGTAACAGTAGCTAAGTGCTAATCCAGGGAAGATTCTATCTCTTCCATCCGTCGCATCAAAAACAGTCTGTAATTTTTCGTACAGTACCATCTGTTGATTATTCATCCACAATTCGCGTGAAAAGGATTTTAGATACCACAATCGACTTCCCTTGTAATAGGCTGTGCTTGTAGGAAATATTGTTTGAATGGATGAACTACTTGAAGAAGATGTGCTTAAAGGTAATGATGGAACTCGTTGTGTGTTAATCATTTCAGGACGAGTCTTCTCAAGGTAAGTCCAGAAGAGATTTACAGCCTTGTCATACTGCCCAAGCTTTAGGTAGGCATGGGTAACCTTACTATAAATGTATCTATACGTTGACTGTTGTGTTTGCGTAGGAATAGGTAACTTTGCAATGAATCGTTCCGCAGCGTCAGTTTTCTTCATGAGAACAAGTGTCTCTATAAGGGCATCAATAGTGTCAAGGTTCATGCCATTTGTATCTTCAATTTCATTTATCAGTTTCTCTGCTTCAGCCTCTTCCCCTTCAAGGTAGCGTTTTTGGATGTATTGAAATGTGAACCAAAGACGTGATGCTTCAGTTAAATCTGTGGTGTTATTTAGATATTGCTCTAATGTTTCAGAAGTATAGTCTCTTTGAATCGCATTTCTTAATCTTATGGCTTGGTAGGTGGTATCTTTAGGAGATGCAGCGATCAATTGCTCAATAATTTCATCTGTCTTCTTTGTGTTTTCTGTCAAGGTATAGATTTGCGCTAAGGTTTC
This sequence comes from Candidatus Poribacteria bacterium, assembly GCA_009839975.1. Lineage (GTDB taxonomy): Bacteria > Poribacteria > WGA-4E > WGA-4E > WGA-3G > MSPOR6. The sequence continues at coordinate 43,676 of VXOP01000167.1, read as the reverse complement.
AAGCGTCTTGATGTCCTTTGGGTTTTTATTCAGGTTGGTTTCATACTGTTGTATGAATTCATTTAGTTTGCCTTCTTGTTGTGATATTGTCACTAAATGTACAAGTGCGCCTGCTTGTGCTTCGTCAAAGTTTTTCGGCATCCATCCTTGAACATTGCTGCCTCTGTATGATTGATCCTGAATATCGTAAAGAAGGTCGTCTGCAAGATCAAATTTTCTGGTATTTATACCGGGTGGATCATAGTTATAACGTCTGTATGTATCTCGTTTCTTATCTGCGGTTTCCTGTGGTTTTGGCATCTCTAAGATACGTTGGAAATGCGTCCGTGCGCGTTCATACTCGTTCATTTTCACTAATACCACACCGAGTTGGAAGAGTGCTATATGTGCATCTGTACCAGTAATTTTCTCAGCTGCGCGATCAAGGACAAAGAGTGCTTCGTCAAGATGTGCATGCCGAATCAGTAAAATAGCGAGTTTTACCTCCGCTTCAAGTGTCTGGTTTTTCGCATGAAGCAGTTTTGTCCATGCCTGAATAGCCTCCTGCTCGCGTCCAGCATCAAATAACAACTCACCCAGTTTTCGCTGGTGGATTGGGTCTGGATGTGCTTTAACGAGACGTTCTTGATAGGTTAAGGCGTCTTGGTTATCACCAAGGTCAAGGCTAATGTTCACAAGTTGTGACAACAGGTCCGGATTATCGCTTTGCCTATCTAATGCACGTGCAAGTTGAAATCTTGCCTTTGGGAGATCCCCTTCCATACGGTGGAGTTCAGCAAGTGCCAAAACAGGGGCAACACCAGATGCATTTGATTTTGATAACTGTTTTAGTTTTTCCGACAAAGCACTACCCTGTCCTAAGTCGTAATATGTATCGGAAAGTGGTTTGACGAAAGAGAGTTTGTCACTAACAGAATCGCTTAATTCCCAGCATCGCCAATACTGTGCAAGTGCTTGCCTCGGTTTTTCTGCAAGCTTATAAACCGCTGCCAACTCAGAACGCATATCAATTGCATCTGGACGTAGACGAATTGCCTGTTTGAGGCTATCTATAGCACCATCATAATTGGAGGACTGTTTTGCAATTTCAGCAAGCATCTTATGTCCTTCTGGATTGCGTGGACTGTGCGCGATGACCTGCTTTGCTGATGCAGTGGCAGCTTCAAAATCCATCACATGCAAATGAGATTGCGCAATATTCGTATAGTATTCGCGTGCATTGGCACTGTCGATTTGTATAAGATGCATGTAGATAGCATTCGCATCATCGCGTCTGTTTTGCTTGATATATACCTCCGCAAGCCATCGATTGACAATTACATCATCAGGTTTGTCCGCCTTTGCTTTCAAAAGGACTTCCAATGCATAAGTGACATTACCCAACTTAAGATACATCTTTGCGAGTCGTTTCTGTTGTGTGAATATCTCTGTATCTGTCAGTCCAGATTCTTCAAGTGCTACCTCCACTGCTTCGATTTTTTCCAAAAGCGTTCCTTGTCTACGATAGAGTTCAATACGTTGGTTGTCCATCTCCTCAGCAAAGAATGCGTTCGGTGCAAGTTTTGCTGCTTCGGTAAACGTTTTCTGTGCTTCCTCGAATTCCCCAGTTTTCATAAGTCGTTGTGCCAACTCCTTACGGTATTCGTAGACATCGGGTTTCAATTCTACAGCTTTTCGACTTACGGTTATTGCTTCGGTATGAAAGTTCTTTGTGCTAAGTAGTTTTGCAAGTCTTTCATAATTTTCGGCAATCCCTAAGTTAGAGGCAACCATCATATTCCAAGTTTCTATTGCTTTGTCACGACTTCCTTGACGCAGATAGAATTCCCCAAAATACGCAATGTAGTCAAGATTATTCGGGGCAAGGGATATCGCTTTCTGATATGCTGCGATTGCATCTTCAAGCCATTCATTGCCTGTGTAGATTTCTGCAAGTGTCAGATATGTACTGGCACTGTTCGGATCACGATCAATCATCTGTTGATACGTTTTCCTTGCGCTGTCTTCATCATCCACTTGTATATACAACTCACCGAGTTCACGATAGATTCCAAAATCGTCTGGATCTTGTTCACTCAGTACTTCATATTCAGTTGCAGCTTCAGCGAACTTTTCATCGTTGCGGAGTGCAGCGATAAGATTTAGGCGGAGCGTCGAATCTGTTGGTGCAAGTTCTAAACCTTTCCGATATACGTTTATCCCTTCTTCAGTTTGCTGGTTTTCAATATACGCTGCAGCTAACAAGCCGAGTAGTTCCGGTTCATTTGGCGTTGTTTCGAGTTTCTGTTGGTAGTATTTAATCAAGCCTTTCCAATCACTATCAGTGGCGAATATACCGATGATACGATGTTGAAGGTCTTTCCGCAACCAGTTGCCGGGTACTGTTAAGGAGAGTGCTGTATCATAACTTTGAATGGCTTTCTGATAATCACCTTTTATTTCATAGATATTGCCAATTTCTCTTTGACTTAAACACTTTCGGTAAGGATCATCCGTTTTGAGTTGTATTATCGCTTGATGCTGTGTGATTGCTTGCTCGTATAGTTCCTGCTCTATGAATAGATCGGCAAGTTCAGTCCGTGCAAAGATGTTTTGTGGATCAATTTCAGCGATCTTTATCCATGCAGTAATTGCTTCATCAACCCTATCTCGCCTGAAGTAACTTTTGCCGAGTGCTTTATAGATGGCAGTCATTTCTTCGGGAGTAGCATCTTGCGTCTTCTCAGCAAAAGTTGCTGACTGTTTCAAAGAATTGATGGCATTTTCATGCTGTAGTAATGCAGCAAACGCTTGTCCGAGTGCAAAATGCGTATAGTAATTGTCTGGTGCAAGTGCAACAGCACGTTTGTATGTATTGACGGCTTCTGTATCTCTTCCAAGCCGTTTGTAGATATGTCCTAAGATAAGTTGCAGGTTTGGTTCATTCGGATTGGCTTCTGCTTCTGCTTGATAATCTGAAACCATTGCATCTAAACCAGCACCTTCCAGATAAAACTGATAGAGCCGGTCAAATGTACTCCCCTCTTTTGGCTTACGTTTAAGCATCAGTTTATAACGTTCTATTATCTGTTCATCGTTAGATATATCCTGTGCAAAGATGATAGGGTTGTCACACAATAAAAAGACTAAGAGACAGAGTATATACAGAAAGATAAAGATGTTTTGTTGTCTATACATAAAACGCTCCTCTTATATAAACCTTTATACAATATCACGGTATCGAGCAGACAATTGCCTACCGGATACCGTGATTTTGTGCTGTTATGTAGCATGATATTCTAACTGTTCAATTCTCTCATGGCAGCAATCATCTCTTCATCTGATGGGTTGTTCTTTACCATTTCAACAAAGTCGTCAGCAGATATGTCATGTTCCTCCAGGAACATCTTATCTTGTGGTCACGGATATATGTATTCACCGATGATGCCTTGCAGTTTCGCGCTTGCTTTATCTGAAATTCTTGCTAACCAAGGGATTCCACCAATGATCATATCGCGATGTCGTGGTTTCCAATCAAGGGACATGTGCTTCACCTCCTTCTATAAAATTAAGGTCTCCATGTCTACTCCTTACTACTTTTTTGAAGTTGTTTTAATGTCTGCTCTAAACGTTCGAGATGTCGTCCGTATTCTGCCCAGTTGCCGTTGCGTCCTGCGTTTTGAGCGTTGGTAAAGTGAGTATTTGCCTGTTCAATTAACGCCTGCAGTGAACCATCGCCAGTGGGGAGGGCAGAGGAATCTGTAGTATCTTCAGATGGAACATCTACAGACGTGGTTTGAACACCCATGTCACCTCCGAACATTTTTATGAGTGCCTCGTTGAGACTTGCACCCCAGACGACCTTATTTCCATATCCGATAACGACCCGTCGCAATTCAGGAATAGCAGTCTTTTCATCTTCAGCTTGGATATAGATTGGTTCAACATAGAGTAGAGAGTCGTTCATGGGTAAAATAAGCAGATTTACCCGCAGGACACGAGAACCTTGCGTATTACAAAGGCTAATCTGTTGTGAGATATCTGGTTCTTGACTGATGAAGTTTTCAACCTGCATGGGACCTGCGACCTGTTTCCCTTTTGGGAAACGATAGACGAGGAGTTGTCCGTATTGCGGTAGGTCGCATCGTGCTGCGATCCAGGCAGTTAGATTTGGTTTGTTGTATGGCACATAAGGTAACATCAACATAAATTCAGCTTTTTCTTGTCCTGGTAACTTTATAACGACATAATAGGGTTCAACAGGTTGTCCATCTACACCTGATCTTTGAATAGGTTGCTGTTGCTGTGTTGCACCAAAACGTTGTGCCGGTTGTGTTGTCTGGACTGGACTTGTTTGAGCATCTGTATGGTCATAAAGTTCCTTGCCGATTTCCCATCTATCCTCAGCAGCATAAAATGTAACTGGATCTTTCATGTGGTAATCTTCGTATACGCGTGCTTGTATAAGGAACATTGTTGTTGGGTATCGAATATGTGCTTTGAGTTCTTCAGGCATTTCGGAGAAAGGTTTGAACAGGTCAGGAAAGATTTTTCGGTAACATTCCGCTATCGGGTCATTTTCCCGTTCTACTATATAAAAATCAACGGTGCCATCATAAGCGTCGACCACTACCTTGACAGAGTTTCGGATGTAGTTTCCCCAAGGTCCAGTGTTTCGTTTATCCTTAACAAAGTTTCTCATAGAAACAGCATAAGGATAACGGTGTGTGACAGTATAAGCATCAATCATCCATACAATTCTTCCGTTATGAATTATGATGTAAGGATCGCCATCATATTGTAAGAACGGTGCGATTTTCTGAACACGTTGATTGATATTACGATTGTATAGGATTTTGCTGTTGCTTTCTGAATCAATCTCCCCTGGTAATACAAAGTTTATCTGGTTATCAAATTTGAGCATATAGAGAAGTTTCCGCCAGAAAGAGGTTATTTGTACGCCGCCCTTTCCTTTATATGCATATTCAGCGTATTGTTGCCCCTCAATCGGATAATCAAATTCAAGTGGTCCTTTACTACGGTCAGGGTGGACGATTACATATCGGTTTGTCCGCTCACCATAGTAGATGCGAGGACCAGGTATTTCTGCAAACCTATGTTGCCACTGCGTATCGTACACGGAGGGTAGTTCTTTGATGTACATATTCGGTTTGCCGTTGTTAATTTCATTCACAGGACTAACAACAGCACCGTAACCGTGTGTATAGACATAGGTTTCCTTATACCAATCATTTCGACTATCTATAGGGAGTTCATCAATATTCAGCTCCCGTCCTGACAACATCACCTGTCTAATTTCATCATCAACGATGTATCTGTCGATGTCAACATCCACGAAGTCGTATTGCGTTCGCAGTTCCTGTAGTTGTCGGAACGTTCTCCGTAAAGGTCGCCAATCCCATAGACGTATGCTATTGAAAACAGGTGCGTTTTCTTCACTTATGATGTCTTCGTAATTAATTTCTTCTGTCAGCGGATATTCCTCTACTAATACCTTGTTTTCCGCTAAGCCGTAAGCTTGTAACGTTGCCCTGATGTTGTAATTGATATACTGTGTCTCTAATACCTGCTTATTCGGTTCAACACGCCATTTCTGTATAATCTGTGGATAAAGATTGCCGAGAAGTCCTGCGACGATGAAAAAGATCAATCCCCCAAAAGCAAAAGTGTTCTTACGGATAAAGATGCTGACGATAAAAATAAGAGCAACCAGTACCGTAATAACCAGCATTATCCAAAGGATAGGTAGCCGTGCGTTTATTGCAGCGTATCCGCCGCCCCCTCGGACAACATCATTCGTTCCATAGAGAAGGTCGTACATGACAAATTGGTAATTCCAGGCACGGAAAAGTAGCGTGACACCAACAAGAATAAATAGATGTGCCTTCACCTTAAATGGTGGCTGAAATCGGAATTGGTTTGTATCTCCTGTGATCAATCCGTGAAAAAAGTAGATGAGAATTGCGAAAATCGTTACCAGCATGAACAAGCCAAAAAACGTCCCACATATATACCGCAACATCGGCATTTTGAATATGTAATAGGAAACGTCTTTATCAAAAATTGGGTCTCGTGCCAGTGATGTAAAGAACGCCTTTTGTCCCGATTCAATCTGTACTGGTGTGTTTAAGCCAAGTCCAATGCGTGCTTCTACATTCTTGCCACCCTCTGTTCTCTGCTCGGTTAGAAAACTCTCAACTTTTGCAGTTTGTTCGTTCCCATCAACATTAATTGTTATCTCATCACCGATCTGGATTTTTTTCGCGTCTAATTCTAATGTTGAAACGGGAAGTTGGGTTGAACTGATACCTTCACCTACGACGATGGGTGTTGCAGCCTGAAAGTTTAAGGTATCGGCGTGGGTATATCGTAAATAGACTTCCCATCTGTCAGTTGCAGTATATCCCATTAGCACACTAAATAGAACTGCAAGCACTGTGAGTCCGCCATAGATCATCTTGCGAGTGTTGGTTTCTCCACCCGTGAATTCAGTGCCACCTAAGAAAGCAGGACTGAGATGTGCTGGTGTGAACTTATAGACTATGAATAAATTCGCTAAGAGAACGATTAGATAGACTAACCCTACGATAACGCCAACGAATATCTTAGTGGTGAGTATTTTGGTGTAGACGCTGAGGTATTCCACCATCCCGAACCATAGTACATCGGGATAGATATTGACCCATGCGGCAATAATCCCTGCAAGTGCGGCTAAAACGGCGGCAATTATGATAAACTTCTTTACCCGTGGTTCCATTATTTCTCCTTGTTTGAATTCTTTCTATTGACATTATATCTTACTATAGTTAAAACGCTTGTCCTAAACCGATGTGATATTTTACGCCTGGCTTGATACTTGCTAAATCCATGTGCCGTGCGGCAGCGAAATCTAATGAGAATAAACCGAAACGGAGTCGCATCCCAAGACCGATTGATCCTTGCACATCTGCCAGACGATAACGTCTACCTTCACGACGTATGATTCTAAAGGGATTCTCTGAACTGTATAATTCATCCGCCCACGTTCCACCAATATCCATAAATAGAACGCCGCCAATGCCACCAATTGACCAACGGAAGGGCCAACCGAAATAGAGAACATCTATGAAAGGCACACGCAGCTCAACATTGAATAGTCCAACCCGAGAACCAACAAAGTCTTCGTAATCATATCCCCGGAGTGAGTCTATGCCACCCAGATAAAAGAGCGATTTGTCTGCGCCGAAACTACCACCAAGTAGTAACCGAGTAGCGATCGTTGAACGTCTCCCTAAACCGATATATTTGCGAATATCAAAAATAGCATTTGTAAGTGCTAACTCGCTACCCAGGGCAGGAAATGAACGTTCTACTTGAAAACGGTAGCGTGTACCTCTATAGGGAGCAAACTCTCGCCACATGGTATTATCACTCACGAAAGCGATGGAACCCATCGAGAGAAATCCACGATCATAGAACTCAACAGGATTAACCGTGTCAAAATTGTAAGAAAACGGTGTCGTATACATAGAATACTGAAGGTCTAATCTGTTGTACCGATTAAAGGGATAACTGAGAAAAGCACCGCCTCCTGTAATTCGTTGTAAAATACCAGTTTGATTCCGAAGTGAACCGAGTAGATGGTATTGATGATAGTTGTAGACGACTACCCCGACATCAGCTCGATTCGTTAAGTATCCGTATTGTGCAATAAAATCCGGGACGAGATACCCACCAGACTGATTTATGACGCTGAGTTCAACACGATGATTACCCAACATATCGCTGGCACTCATCTGAATTTGACTACGTAGCAGTCCATCAGCTCCGTAACTAAACTGGGGAAAAATCGCATCAAACCGGAAAGAATTGCGTGTACTGTACTTCCGTCTGGCAATTCTATAGTTTCGCTGAGAGGCGTCTGAATCGATATTTATAGCAATCGGTTCTGATGCAAACTCAGGTATTTCGACTTTTTCGTTTAGTATTTTGTCTGAGTACATCACACAGATGTCATATTTCCCATCTTGATATGCGCTAAAAAGCAATCTTTTTCCATCTGGTGAGAAACTTGGGTTGGAACACCCAGTTATTAAGTTCGTGAGACGTGTCGTCTCCATGGTGGCGATGTGGAGTTTATATGCATCGTATACACCTGACCTGTCAGCACAAAACAGCACGGACTCTCCATCTGACATCCATATCGGACTGATAGCGTTTGAGGCATTATCCGTAAGTTTCTGTTCCGTTCTTTGATCCAGGTCAATAAGAACAAGTCGGTTTTTGTGTTCACGTTCTGAAGCGTAGATGATCGTATCTCTATTTGGATGCCATGATGGGTGCGTATCGTTGAAGGAATCTCTGGTTAATCTGCTAATAGATTCTGTGTCAAGGTCAATGATGTAAAGGTCTGTTTGCCCTTCCTTCAAAGCAGTAAAAACGATACGGTCACCAGCCCCATTATAACTGGGTGAGTTTGCTGAATCATAGTCGAGTTTAACGTAATGTGTGAGTTTGTGTGTGAGGATATTAACTTCAAAGAGATAATTCGCATCGTGGTGTTTACCGATGAAAGCGATGTGATCCCCGTTTGGTGCCCACGCAAGGCTTCTGTCAAAGCCGCTGGAATCAGTTCTGATCTCCTCGTATTTATTACGGAAAAACCGCTTTGTAATTCTATCAAGTTTCTTGCCTGTTTTTGAGGACATCAGGACAATCTCTAAGAAACCTTCATTGGCAGTAACATAAGCAACTATATCGCCACTGGGTGACCATACAGGTTTAATGTTATGAGAAAATCTGGCGTTTTCAGTAAGTTTCCGAGAAACGATATTCGGTAACTCGCGATCTTCTATGAGGGGCCAATAACGTTTTCGCAGCATCTGTTGATAACCGACATCAAATTCTTTCAAACTGACCCCAAGTACGTTTTTGAAGACTAAGTCAATATTTTTTGTTCTACTCTGTCGCAATCCCCGCAATATCTCGGCGATTTTATCCCTTCCATACGTCGTGACGAGATATTCAACAGCCAACTGTCCCATTTTATAACCAAGATAAGGAGAACTCAGACGATTGAAGTTCTGCAACTCAGTTAATGGAAGTATATTATTGTTGATACTTGCATCTCGTAGCACCATTTCACCCAGCGCGTCTTTATCGTTTGCGAAGTAATCTGCCATACCTTCTATGAACCATATAGGTGGCGAATAGAGGAACTCTCCGCTATAGATTCGGGCATGCGGTTTTTGATAGAGAATGTCGAACTGAAAGATGTGTATGAGTTCATGATAGATCACCTCACGAAAAGCTTCAAGTGATCCTGTAAAAGGTATAACAACCCTATGTTTAAAGAGTTCGGCAAAGCCGCCGATACCTTCATGCAGTTCCTGTAGTATGATGTTAGTTTCTTGAAAATCTTTATGTGATTTGTATAAGATGAGGGGTGTTCTACTCTCAATTTCGTGCTCAAAATCCTCGCTATGTTTTTCATAAGCTTCTTCAGCGATGGCAGCCATTATCGGAACAAGTTTTGCTTCGCTTGGATAGTAGTGTATATCAAAATGTTCAGTACGATGGATATGCCAATCAAACCTTTGTGCAGTGATTTTGTTCTTGCCGAAACCTTGTGCCCAAACGTTCGTTGAGAAGCATATCGTTAAAATCAAAATGATGAAAAATCGTGCGATTCTAATTCCCAATAATGTGTTTTTTTTACTTTTCATCAGTTGCCTCTCCTGGTAGGTGCGATATCCTAATCGCACCTACCGTTCTGGGTATTATTGATAGTGTATAAATAATTCCATTATCCACTATATTTTGGCTATTTATTTGGCAGGAATTACCGCATCAGAAATCTGTCTTCCTGTTCGTAGTGTGGAGAGATGTCTTGTGTAAATTGTGCGACAGCGCGTTTGCTGAGTTCTCTCAATGTGGTCTCTTGTGGTGCCATTTGCGAAAAGACGAAGGAACCAATAGAGTGTGCTTCCGCAGCTCTCTGTTGATAAACTTCATCCCAGATAATCTTCTCAGTGTCAACATCTACAATGATGACGCGTAATGCAAGTAGATAGGTCTTTTGCATATAGTCTTGATAATCCATAACATATCGCTGTTGACTGACTGAATACCGTTCACCGTAATACCGTCTGGGTCGTGTATCTGTGTAAAAGCGATAACTTCCGATAATGATGCCTTTTACTTCAAAGTATCCACCGAACTTGCTCAATCGTTCGGTATCCGCGAGGAGGTCTTCTTCAATCTCTTCACCTGTCATGATACGTTCGGTTTCCTGTTTATCAACGACCTCAAAATGTTTTTGTCGTGATAGACCGCTTCTTAGAATCTGTGCGACATCTTTTCCTATATCAGCGGGGATTTCCCCTATTTTTGATGTGTGTTTTTCACTGATAAACGGCAGCACAGCGAAGTTTGAATAGGTATTGATGTCAATTTCGGATTGAACTTTTATCGGTATAGCAACGCGCGCGACTTTGCTACCGCAAGCACTTAACGCCAAGGATATGATCATCAATAGACAGGTTATTGCATATTCTTTAAAAAATTGCGTAACGAGGGTTGTTATTTTCTTCTGCATCGGAAGTTTTCCAGGGTTAATCGTCTTCAGGTACTTGCATAGGTTCAGATGAGATTTCATCGTTGTCTGTTCCACTTCGTCGGATATGTAGACGACATCTGCGATAGTTGATCCGGTAATACTTGCTGTTTGGTTCAAGTTCAGTTGCGCGTTGATATGCTGACTTTGCTTCCGCTATTTTTCCCATCGCCTCATAGCCGACTCCGAGGTTGTTATGGGCAGCAGCGTTATCTGGGTCAATACTTACCACCTGTTTCCATCGGAAAATCGCCTCATTCCAAAGACCGGCTTGTGCAGCTTTTATTGCAAACTGGTTATAGTCTTTTGTGCTTGTCACATCGTGGGAAGCACAGCCAATCAGGATCATAAGTACGAAGACAGAGCATAACAGAATGCTAGTATGTGTTTGTTGCATTTTTAGTATCTCCTTGTTCAATCAATTTTACACTAAAAATGCTTGTGCTGTCAAGGAAATATGGGAATGCAAAGTTTGGGAGTTTGAAAGAGTGGAAGGATGAAAAGGGAGAAATTATGAAATAGAGAACGACACAAACTAAGAGTTTATGCTACAATATAGAGACATTCTCAATATGAAGTGGTATAAGGAGGATTTAATGTCAAGTATAACACCAGTACGAACTGTTATTATTGGATGTGGTATGATTGCAGCAGGTGGTTACCAACCGCGTTGTCAAGCGTATCCTAATCAAATTGAATTAGTCGGTTTCTATGACCAGGATAAGGCACGTGCAACAGCACTTGCGGAGAGAAATAGGGGTAAGGTTTATCCATCCCTTGAGGCAGTTCTGGACGATTCAAATGTGGAAGCAATTGTAAATCTGACGCTACATATTTCACACTATCCTGTTTCTTTAGCGGCACTGAAAGCTGGAAAACATGTCTATTCTGAAAAACCGATCTCTATCAAGACCGATGAGGCGAATGAACTTGTTGAGACTGCAGAAACAAACGGATTGAAACTGGCGTGTGCGCCATCCGCGATACTCGGTCATGTGCAACAGAACGTCTGGCAGCGGATACGCGATGGTGAGATAGGTGATGTGATTTCTGCAATTGGGAACTTTGGCGGACCGCTGGAGCATTGGCATCCAAGCGCAGATGCGTTCTTACAGCACGCGGGCCCCTTCAGAGATGTTGCACCTTACCCGCTAACAGCAATGACGACAATGATAGGACCCGTGAAAACAGTTCACGGATTTGCAAGGGTGGCTGTGCCGAGACGGGTGCTGACACAAGGACCGAAAAAAGGCACGGAATTTGAGGTTAATGAAAAGGATCACGGTTTTGCAGTACTTGAGTTTGATGTGTCTCAGGATGGCGGTTCACACGGATTTATCTATCACAGTTTTACCGTGACTTCACAAATCCCACCTTACGAGATTCACGGTACAAAGGGTGGGTTTTCATTGCAGGCACATGATGATGGACGCGGTATTAAGAAGTTTACACCTCAAGCTGGATGGCAAGATGAACCATCACCTCCGAAAGCATTCACGGGATTGGATTGGGGAAAAGGTGTAGCAGATTTTGCGGATGCAATCAGGCATGATCGTAATCCAAGATGCAACGGGGCACAAGCACGACATGTCTTGGAGGTCTGTGAACGCGTGCTTGAATCCTCTGATTTGGGTAGACCTGTTGATGTATTGAGTCGTTTCCCAGCACCACCCGCAGTGAACCGAGTGGCACCGTGGGAAACGAACTAATGATAGAATCCTACACGGATTTAGATATTCAGTGAGGCGCGCAGCATTTCTACACTCTTCGGAACACCTATATGTGCATCTTCTTTACCTTCAAATTCAATAGAGATATAACCCTGAAATCCGACATCATGTAAAATCTCTCCGATTTTGGTATAATCAAGGTCTAAGGTGTACCATTCTCCGCCGCCGTAATAGGTTTTTGCGTGGACAAGTACTGCTTCGGGTGCGATCTGTGCAAGTTTATCATACGGATCGGTGAGGAAATTTCCACAATCCATTGTTACCTTCAACCATTCGGAGTCTATTGCTGAGACGATTCTGTTTACGCCTTCTGCTGTACATGTCAACCCCCAATGGTTTTCCAGACCGAGAATTACACCGTATTTCTCTGCATCCGGGAGGCATTTTTCAATAGAAGCAATCACCCAGTCAAATGCGTCATCCTCAGTATAGTCGGGTAGTGCTGGTTCTTTCCCTTCAGTCTTCATCAGGTCGTCAAAGGATTTTATCGTATTCCATCGTCCTGAGTTTAAACGAATTGATGGGATGCCGAGTTCATGTGCTAACCGCAGGCAGTGTATGGTGTGATTGATGTCCTTTTGCCGTTTTTCCGCTTCTGGTGAAACAAAACTTTGATGGATAGAGAGTGCGTATAGGTCAAGTCCGTGAATAAAGGCGTGTCTCTTGAGTTTCTGGAGATAGGAAGATGCTTCGGATTCCATTTGTCTGTGTAGGATTTCAATGCCATCAAGTTCAAGTTTCGCAGCTTCTTCAATGACATGTTCAATTGGTACTTTCTCAGTTTTGAAATGCCAATACGAATATGTGGATACGCCAAGTTTCAATTTTTCACCTCATTTGTAGCGCAAACTAACAGTTTATGCTACAGCATAGTCCGGTGGTTTATATCCATCGGATCAAAGTTGTGAGTATATTTCTGAATTTCACTATAACAAAACAATCTCCCAATGATGGTCATGATATCCATCATGGGAGATTGTTTATGGGATTAAGATTAGAACTGAATAGTCTCAAAGTAGTCTATTATTCAGTTGCTCCAGTTTTTGCAGCCTCAGGTGCGCGTGTTGGAAGTTCTTTCTTCGCCAAGGTGTCTTCTGGCACATAGCCGGAATAATCTGAAATATCTCCGTGTGTCAGGGCATAGACGACGACGTTTGTCATAAATCGGTAGACACCTGGTGAATAGTGGACACTCCGTGTTGGTAAACTAACAGATTCCATTGCACACATGTAATCACGTCTAACAACGAGAACGGATAATTTATTCTCAATAGAGAAACCTTCAAGGAAGTTCCGTTTCGGAGGACGTGTGCCCCACCAGAAAATATCAAATCCGACAGGAGGTCCGCCGATCTGATAGAAATTATCATAGATTTCGTGTGTGTTGTCTACACGTTCTATTTGGTGCTCTGGCATGACATATCGCATCTGTGCGAGGAACAGTCGTATCATTGCCTGTTGTGCAGCATTTACACCGCAGTCATCAAAGATGAGAAATCCACCTTTTTCGACGAGGTACTTCCGTAAACCTGCAGCTTCAGCTTGTGTTAAACGGCTATCCATTTTTCCGCCGCCATATTGTCTTCCGAGCAAGTTTCTGGAGCGTACGAGAGATGGATCGTGTCCTGTCATAAACGCAATCGGCGTTTTTAATAGATTAGTATCCGTGAATTTTAATGCGCCTCCCTCAACGTTCATGTCGGTTTTGATCTGTGTTTTCTCATTAAGCCATTTGGTAAGAGCATTTAGCGAAGAAGCATCAGCCCACCAGTCGGACAGATTATGTCGTATACGTGTGAAACGTAATACACCGCGTATATCACGACCTTTACCGATAACGCGTCCGCCGGGTTCACCCTTGGGTAATGGTGGCACTTCAACATTACCAAGCGTAATGCTTTCGGCAACATCACCGAGAGCGTCGCGAACGACACCGACGTTCTCAACCATAGCTAAACCGGGAGAACGTTGGAAAGTGACTTTGACCTGCACTGGACTTCCTGAGACACCGCGAATGATATTAGCAGGACCAGCCGTAGGTGCACTTGGTGCGGGACCCGCAAAAGCTAAGGCACTCGGTGAATCGGACACAGGGAGTTCTGTGTGTGTAACCACTTCGGGTATAGGAACATTGGGTTGAACCACTTTCGGAACGTTTGGATTTATGGGGGCATCAACCTTGACTGCTTGATTTGAAAATTCCAAGACTGTCTGTTGTTGTACGACAGTGGTCTTTGGAGCAAAAGCGGTTGTTAGACGGGGTTGCACTTGAACTTGTTCAAGAACGACCGTGTCTTCAACAGGAACAATAGGCTTGTTCAGTTGTCTGACAATTGGTTTTCGGACCTTAGGCTTCGGTGGTTCAGGCGGTTTTGCAAATTGCACACCAACCAAGTCTTTAAATGTCTCGGTTTGCGTCACAAAATAGACACCTGCGATAAGTATCAAAACCACGTGAATCAGAAGCGAAGTCATTAAGGCACCAGAAGTTCTTTTAGCACTCATTTTTTACCTCACATGATTATTATTAATGTATAGATTCTCAACGAAAATATGTTCTTAAAGTATAAGGCAGTACAATAATACCTACTTGACATCTGTGCAATTTCTATGCCATTAACTAAGTTAGTTGTAGTTGTAATTCTCTACGATATCCGGATAATTTTTGCACAAATTTGTGCAGTCCAGATTTGTAGTTGCACAATTTCGTGCATCCTATGGGGCTTTAGCAGATTCGTCAGTAAAGTATTTAGAGATTTCAGGATCCCCACGACCCATATTAATAACATTTCCTGTCACGCTGTCAATTTGTTGGAGCTGCCAGTCTTCGTGTTCGTTCTTAACCAAGTATGCATAGGTTACCCCGGAACCTTGCGACCTATAAGAAGCAGAAGCTCTTGCACTCGCTTCTAAAGTATTTGGATCAGACCTTGATCTACGAATCCAAAATTGGCTAAACCGATTACTACCTGTCCAATTCTGATTGTTAGTGCCTTGTCCCGTCCATAGACCTTCTATTGTGCCTTTAACTTGGGTCCACCCTGCTGATGGTCCGACGGGTTCAACGAAACCCCCTGCTACCCATGCCACACGAAATTGTGCATGGACAGGATGTTCTTTCCATATTTTCCGAATGTCTACTAACTTTCTTCTGTTGAAAGCTGAATAGAAAGCACCATAAACTTGTTGTATCTCACTTTTTTCTGCCTCAAAATCGATCGGCTCAGCTGTCGCGATGACTATAGGTTCCGATGGGTCTGTAGGTGTTCTGTCCGTGGGTTCATCATCACTTCCGCAACTTAGCATGCCAATGCTTATGATGCATATAGCGAGAAGTGTGAGAAAGATACGGATTGATTGCCATTTCATTTTATTCCTCCATAGACTTGTTGTACGTCTCAAAGATTGTATTCAATATAATTGTGCTAATGCTCGTATAAAGAAAAGAAACTTTTTTAAGTTTTCTGTATATCATAAGATGTTGTATAAGTGTATCATAGCATCTTTGCAAAAATCTGTCAAGAAAAATACAAGACAAATTATGTCCTACGTTCTCATGTATCACAAACCGTAGTTTCTATACATTGCGTCACGTCTGCCACCTGTATCATAGCCATACAACCGTCTGAACCGAATTTACAGACTTTGCCAGGACAAGGTGGACAGTCAAGTTTCTTCCGTATTGTCCAACACTTTTCTCCGACAGGGGCAAACCTTTCTGGGTCTCCTGGACCGAACAACCCGATTGTATGCGTACCAACAGCTGCAGCAAGATGCATTGGTCCGCTATCATTTCCGATAAATATATCACATTTAAGCAAAATTGATGCCAACTGTGGCACATTAGTTTCACCAGCAATATTTACTGATTCGCCCTGCATCTTATCCTGAATTGCGTTGATGATCGGCATTTCGTCCTTGACACCAACAAACAGGATTCTTGCCCGTCTCTGTGAAATCAACCAATCCGCTAATTCTGCATAACGTCCAGTCAACCATCTCTTTTGCGGTATCGGGGACCCTGGATGAATTGCAATAATAGGACGATCACCTTCAATTTGATATGATTTTAGAAAATCAACTGACCATTCTTGATCTTCTGCTTTTACGGTAAAGGTAGTGTTCTGTATCGGTGTTGGAATACCTGCTTGCTTTAGAACATCAAGATTACGAATCGTCTCATGCTTACCACTGAATGATCGGAATCCAAACCTATTTGCTAACTGAAGGGAGGCACGATTAATACGTCTTGTAGTGAAACGTAATAATGCGAATATTACAAATCGCCAATCCCCACGTAGTTCTATTAGCAGATCGTACTTTGCTTGTCGCAACGCACGATAAAGCTGGATTGTTTCCCTTAGTGATGTGGGGTGTCCTGAACGGCAAAACATCGGTGAATTGTATTCAAACACCCTATTAACATCAGGATGATTTTCCAATATAATACGACTCCAACTACCAGTCAATGCATGTATCTCTGCGTCTGGATATGCTCTTCGCAAATTGGTAAAAACGGGTGTCGATAAAAGGACATCTCCTATATGATCAAGCTTTACCACGAGGATGCGTTTGGGGAAGAAATCTTTCGGCACACGTTTCCGATAGAAGAGCCACTGTACAAATGCAGAAGCGATTAGCATAAGAATTTCGGATGCGTTTTGAAACATTTTTTTAAGTCTATACAATTTGAAAGAATATGTCAAGGTGCGATTTGGATATGTTTGATTTGGAATTAATATCTGAATGGTGGTATAATTATAGTATTGGAGAATGTTTTTATAATCTGTTTGCTGTCAAAAGGATTAAAATAGTGATCATCAATCGACTTATTGCTAAAAACTGGAGGAATTTTCGTCAAATAGATGTTCCTCTTAGGGAACGGCAGTTTATCATTGGTCCGAATGCTTCTGGTAAATCTAATCTACTTGACATATTTCGTTTTCTGCGTGATATTGTAAAAGTCGACGGTGGAGGGTTCCAGAAAGCAGTGAAGGTTCGAGGTGGTGTCTCCAAAATTAGATGTTTAGCTGCACCACACGATGCTGAAGTGAGTATTGAACTTCACATAGCAGAAGCTGCAGATACACCAGCAACATGGCGGTATACGTTAGGATTCCTCAAATGTCCTCAAGCACATCAACATACCTATATAACACATGAACGTGTATGGAAAGACGATGAGCTTCTTCTTCTTAGACCTGATAATTTTGATAAAGACGACCCCACCCGTCTCACTCAAACTGCTCTTGAACAGAGTGCTACCAATGCTAAGTTTAGAGAAATTAGCAGTTTCTTAAGAAATGTCACCTATCTCCATCTTGTTCCGCAGTTTATACAATATGCTGACGCGATTCAAGGCAAGGTAGTTGAAGAGGATCCGTTTGGACAGATGTTTCTTGACAGAATTGCCAGTGTTCATCCCAGTACCCGACGTTCTCGTCTGAAAAAAATAGAACATGCACTCAAAATTGCAATTCCACATTTTGAGAAACTGGAGTTTGTTCGCGATAAAACAACAGGGAAACCGCATTTAGAAGCATATTCCACACATTGGCGTTCAAATAAGAATGGGCTGCGCGAAGATCATTTTTCTGACGGTATGCTACGACTTGTGGGACTTTTTTGGTCCCTTCTTGAAAACGATTCCGTTATTCTGTTAGAGGAACCAGAACTTTCGTTGAACCTTGGGATTGTCTCCCAACTTGCACCTATGATTTCCATTATGGGAAGAAACAGACGGTGCCAAGTGTTAGTCAGTACACAAAGTGATACTCTTCTTACTGAACCCGGCATTGACGGTAGGGAAGTACTTATGCTTATACCTGACAGAATTGGAACCTTAGTTAAACCTGCTTCAGATTTTGAGGATGTGTGTACTCTTTTAAAAAATGGGTTTACGGTGGGAGAGATCGTCCTAACAAGGAATGCTGAACAATTGAGTTTGATTGAATGAAAGAAATCGAAAGTGACAAGTGAAGAAACTATTCCAACGCCACGTTGAAGATTTTACTTGCGAATATTGCGGCACGTTTGTAAAAGGAGATGGATATACCAATCACTGTCCGAAATGTCTTTGGAGTCAACATGTAGATGTGAATCCTGGTGATCGTGCAGAAACATGTCTCGGGTTAATGGAACCGATAGGATTTACATTGAAACGCGGGAACTATGTGCTTATCCACCGATGTACTACGTGCGGGATTACGAAAAAGAACAAAACGTCCAAAGACGATAACTTTGATACGATACTAAGTTTACAAGGAGCGTAAAATGAGTAAAAAGACGATCATTTCAATCATATCACTAATTATCGCAGTCATTGCCGTTGTTGTTTTGTCAGTTCTGCTTTATACAACTTCTGATAAACTCAAAAAGACGGAATTAGACCTGACTACGACAAAGAACACGTTACAAGAAACTGAAACTGCAAAAACAGAACTGGATGAGAAGTTAGCAGAAACAGAGAAGACATTAGAAAAAACAAAAACAGAACTTAACAATACAAAAGAGATATTGGAAAATGAGAGCGAAGCTGCAAAGAAAATCGCTGCTGAACGAAATAAACTACAAGAGGATAAAGCCAGCCTTGAAAGTGAGAAAGAGAATCTCCGGACAAAACTCACCGAGATTGAATCAGAATTAAAACGGATCCGTGATCAGTCTGAACGTTCAATCGCCGCTATCCAAGATAAATTCAAAGATACAGTCGGTGCTGTTTTAGATGAAGCTGGACGACTGACGCTTGATGTGAAAGGAAAAATACTGTTTGAAACAGGCAGTGCAATACTTAGCAAAGAAGGGAAAGCGCTTCTTGATGCAATTGCAAAAGAGGTGTTGCTAAACGCTGATTATTCCGAATACGCAATTCGGGTAGAAGGACATACGGATAACAACCCAATTGCAGGTTCTGCCTTGCGAAACTGGGACCTTTCAACGCAACGTTCAATCTCCGCTGTCAAATATTTGCAGGAAAATGCTGACATAGCACCAGAACGTCTATCGGGAACAGGATATGCTTTCTACCAACCAATCGATACTGCAGGTACAGACGATGCAAAAGCGAAGAATCGTCGGATTGAGATTATCCTTGTGCCACCACAAGATTTTTCCACAGAATTACTAAAATCACTGCAAAATGTAATGAAATCTATTGAGGTAGAGCAGTAGGTTCCTCGGCAGGTTTGAAAATGTGTCTATCTTTCTGATGTTTTCTCTTTTTTCGCTTGACTTGCAAGTTTTGCTGCTTGTTGCGCGAGGCGGTTTGCACCTGCTATCTGTTCCATCAACTTAGCATTTGACCACGAAATTGCTGCGAAGTAACGGATATCTTCCGGCCTGTTTAGTGTCTCAACACCCAAGGAGATGCGTAAACCACTGTTTGCAGTATGCTGTATACCTGCATTGATACCGGCACCGTCAAATTCCAGACTGAGTTTAATATCGTCTCTTGCAAAAGCGGGACGAAGTTCTGTGCTTAAACCCACAAACATGCCGATAGGATTATCATCTATTGCAAAACGGTTATTACCAAGTCCAATGTGTCCCGAAATCAGATGAATGCGTGGAAGATTGAAAGTCTTACTGATAACAAGATATGCGGAATTCGCATGGTAGGTATCCCACTCTTGAATAACATTATCGCCGAGATTGTCAATACCGATTGCAATATCAGGTATTTTTCCTGATTCTACGAGGAGTTGTGCTTTTAGGTGTCCCAAGAAGGATCGTGAAGCGTCATTGTCCTGTGGTAGTATGTGTGAACCACTGATTTCAATCCTATCAAACATGCCGAAGTTGACACGGAAAGCAACAGGATCCCGTTTGAAATGCGTTGAATTTTGAAAGGGTGCATATACACCTACACCAAATATCCCGTGTTCTAACACTTTGCCTGATGGGATATCTACTAATCCACTTTCTGTAAAGATTTCACCCGTAGCGGGAACAGCAAATATAAGGCAGGCAGTAAGTAATATAGATAAGGAGTATAGTTTCTTGACCATTATTCCTACGCCATGTATTTTATGCCATCTGTTGTGCCGATTATCACCTTGTCTGCGCGTTTTGCGAAAATACCGTTCTCGACCACGCCGGGAATGTTGTTCAGTAATAACTCCATCTTTTCAGGTTCAGGAATTCCATTGAATTTGCAGTCTAAGATATAGTTTCCGTTATCTGTAATCAACGGTTTTTGTATTCCCCCTCGCAAGTCAGACTTCCCGCAAATCTGATTGACCATGCGTTGTGTCGCTTCCCACCCGAACTTTATTATTTCCACGGGTAGTGCATAAGTTGTTCCGATGACTTGAGACACCTTGCTTTCATCAACAACAATGAGGAGGCGTTTTGATGCGTTTGCAATGATTTTCTCTCTAACCAAAGCTGCACCACCACCTTTGATTAAATTGAGACGTGGGTCTACTTCATCAGCACCGTCTATCGTTAATTCTATTGTGGCATGTTCTGCAAGTGTTGAAAGTCTGACACCTTGTTCAGTTGCGATCTTTTCTGTAGCTTCGGAGGTAGGAATTCCGATGATATCAAGACCGTTTCGCACCATTCCGCCAAGTTTTAAGAGTGCGTAGTAAACAGTTGAACCGGTTCCCAATCCGACAACCATTCCGTTTTGTATCTCTTCTGTCGCTTTTTCAGCAGCAATCTTTTTGAGGTGTTCTGTTTTCATGCCCATCCTTGGCTTTCGCCACCGATACGCGCTTTACTAATCTTCTCATAATAGCCACTCTTTCGGTATGCTGTCAATGGATGTGGATCGCGTCCCATCTCTAAACGCACCTGTTCAAGGAGTGGGTTCACATCGGTTTCATAAGCATGCTGAAGTATGCTCTCCGCTTCAATAACGTCAGCAGAATCTTGTGCTGCTGCTAATGCGTCTCGGTCCACCAATAGTGCTTTTGCATAAGCTTTCTGTAGGTTGCAGACGGACTGTATGCTTGCTTCCACTTTCGGTTTTAGGTTATGACTCTGGTCGATCATATAAGCGATGTCAGTTTCTGTTTCTGGATCAAGTTCAGCTGCGACGAGTTCGTTATATATGAGGAAAAGTTCCTGCGGATTGATAGAACCTACCGTCAGGTCATCGTCCGCGTATTTTCGGCAATTGAAGTGAAAACCACCAAGTTTTCCTTCATCTATAAGGTATGCGACGATAAACTCGATATTCGTCCCTTGCGGATGATGACCGAGGTCTACAAGTACTTGTGCTTTCGGTCCCAGTTTAGTCGCCATGAGGTAAGCGGTACCCCAATCGGCTAAATCGGTGTGGTAAAATGCGGGTTCAAAGAACTTGTATTCAATCAACATACGGGTATCATCAGGTAGGACGTCATACACTTCGCTGAGTGCATCTGTCATCCACTGCTTACGTTTTCGGAAGTTTGCTTGTCCGGGGAAGTTTGTGCCATCAGCAAACCAGAGACTCAGTAAATCTGAACCTGTCTTCTGCATGATGTCAACACATTCTAACATGTGGTCAATTGCAAGACGACGTATATCTGCATACGGGTTGCAGACGCTACCGAGTTTATATTCTTGGTCTTGAAAGACGTTAGGGTTAATTGCCCCGATTCCAATACCGACATCTGCTGCATACTGTTTCAATGCACCCCAGTCGTCGGTTTTATCCCATGGGATGTGAAGTGCGACAGTGGGTGAAACACCTGTAAACCTGTGGACGGTTGCTGCATCTTCCAGACGTTCTGCTGCGTTCCTCGCAGCACCGGGTTGTTCAAACACCCCGAATCGTGTGCCGGAATTTCCGTAACCCCATGAGGGTGTTTCTATATGCTGCTGTTTTAGGTGTTCCTTGACTATCTCAACTTGAATTCCCTGCTTTTCTAATTTCTCGGCTAATATACGATAAGATGGACTGCTACTCATATAATTTCCTCCTGCATCACAGATCAATTTCTTATTATTATATCACATTTTTTGTATTTGTGTCAGGATTATGTTCTACATCCGTTGCCGCAGTTTGAGGAGATTTAGCCATCTACGAGCATTTGGTAGGTTGGTGTCAAGGGGTTCTTTCATCTCATAACATTCGGTTTGTCCAGCATAGATGTGATGCCAATCCACTATACACTGCATCTTATGCTTCTTCAGGTTTCGCATGAGATACCCGCGGACCCTTGCGCGCGTGTTGATGGGTGGGTTAGTGATGGCATGACTGATCTGGTGGTCGGTAATCACGCGACGCATACACCCTTCGGATTGGAGTGCATAGAATATCCCAGTTTCAGGGTCAATGTTATGGTATTCTAAGTCAAGGCTCTTGAGCCACTGGTCATCCCAATCCAAACCTTCTTCCTCCACTAATGCATCAAGAAACCATTTCTTTGCAGCCCAGTCGAGTCGGGTGGTAAGACGTGTCCAGTCTGTTTCTAAGTCATCAAGGACATTTTCCCATTCAGTGAGTATCCACTGGGTCGTCTCATTCGGACGTGTCATCATGTCTTGAACAAAGTTTAGGTATTTGCGTTGAATATCAATGGCAGTGACAGTTTGACCGTTCTGTAGGTCAACATCCCATGTCAGTGTGGTGTCCCGTGAGATGTATCTGATAGCGGCGATCGGGTCAACAAGTTCAAGGTTTGGGATTGGCAGTTTTTCTCCGTATCGTTCGTAATGTCTCTCAATAGCATCAAGAATGAGTACGGTTGTACCGATTTTGAGTGCTGATGCGTACTCCGACATGTTCGTGTCGCCGACAAGGAGATGGAGTCTACGATATTTTGTGTAATCGCTGAGCGGTTCGTCCCGGGTATTGATTATTGCGCGACTGAACTGAATCCATTCATAGATTTCAGTGACGATGTGATCCGCGCGTTGTGATATCTGGTACCCGATAAAGTCATCTTGACTGTATTGTCCATCTCCGAATTCCATGATGTCATCATAAGCACCGACTCGACCTGCACCAGCATATATTTGTCGGGTAACGAAAAATGGGAGGAGTGTTGGGATTACGATTCTATAAAACGGCACATCACGCCGTGCCTGATAGTTTTCGTGGCAGCCGAACGTTGCCCCTGTGTAGTGGTCTATGTTGTTTTTGTAGAAGGCGACGTGTGACTCAAGTCTGTTCTCTTTTAGGATCGCCATGATGACATGCTCAATTGCCTTGTCGTAAGCGATTGCGTCAAAAAGATTGGCACATTCCGGTGTAGCATATTCAAGATGTCCCATATCGATGTAGAGTCTGCCGCCGTTGAAGAGGAAGCCGCCGTTACCGGGTGGTTCTCCCCAGTCGCGATAGTGCAGATCGGGAATACCGAGTTCAAGATGTTTGAAGACATAGTCTCTGATATTCGCGGCAACACCCTCAGGGGAGGCTTTCAAACGTTGTGCCTGCATTGTCTGAGGCTGAACCATGCATCCCAATTCGGTTTCAATGCCGATTATTCTGTATGTCACGGAATCTTTCCTTAATGACTGTTTTTAATATCATCTGTTGATTGTGCGCGTTATCTCATCTTTATTCAATAGACGGAATTTTGTGTCTCCTGATAAGGAATTATCTAAAATCCCGGCTTCAATTTCGCCTTCCTCTAATTCAGTGTTTATAACCTCATCTATCTCGTCTTCTGATACTTCGTTGCTATCTTCTGCATCCGCAAAACTTTGGCTTAATTTTCTACCCACTGCCCAGGTTTTCAATGCTAACTGCAGTGCAGAGTCAAGGTCAGGTGGTGTATCATTTTTTGCCTCCGTGAGATAGTTTTGCATAGCGGTTTCAATCTCTTCGGTGCCGCCGATGACACCAGATTCGTGCTGGACTTTCACGTTACCGTCGTAGTTTATATGGGTAAATTGTGTTTCTGGGGCACCATTGCCAATTTCCACGAGCAACATTTTTATGATGTACGCTTCACCGACAATGGATTCAAATGCTTGTTTAAAGGTATGTGCTAAAACATAATGTGTGAGCCGGTGTAGGTTCACATCTTCAGTGGCACTTTGAAATGCCTGAACGCTTGCGGTATCGGTAACAAGCATACGGAGACGTTCAATATCGGCAGGATGTCCGATGGCGGAAAGTGCAATACGGTCATGAACTTCAAATATTTTCTGAGCACCTTTACTGACGGTAAGAAGTAGGCTGCCATCTGCGTAAGGAAGTCCTACGACGGGACTTCCGGGTTTAAGTTGGTCTTCAATGTAATCGGCCCTGTCCTGAATTGCTTCAATCCAGCGATACGGCATATCGCGCATTATGTAGCCTCCGCGTAACATTCATTAAGAAATTTGTCGGTGAGTGTTTCAACGCCGTGTCGTGTAATCGTTTTGACAGTAGGAAATATCTCAGCTTTTGCGTTGTATCCGCTTGTTGCGGCATCATACTCACTGGCTGTATCAAGCAATCTTAGAATTGTGATGGTTGCCTGCTGTTCATCCATATCTTCAAGTCGTGTCTCTCCCCATCTGTCAAGATAACGTAGCACACCGCGTATCCAAACTGAACCGGAACCGGTTGTAGCGAAATCGACGTTTTCAAAGTGTGCACCGAGTGCGTCATAGAAATAGATTTTGCCACCGTTTACCGTTTCGTCAGTTTGCGGTGCATACAACGCGAAGATAGGAATCACCGCGCCGATCCCCTGCAGTGCCATTGGCAGGTTATCAAGGATAAGCCGTGAAAGTGTTCTCAGTTTTCCTTCAACACTGAGTTCTTGGAGTTGGCTGCGACGAAAATACTGGAATGAGTGTTTTAGAACACGCGCAATCTCAAAAGCCATTGCAGGGGCACCAGAGATTGCCAGAACAGAGTGTGAGTCGATAGGAATGACTTTCTCAGCGCGGTCGTGAACGACAGAAGTGCCAGCGGTTGCACGCCGATCCCCCGCAATGATAATACCATCCTTGTAACGCATTGCAACAACAGTCGTTGCCTCAGCTAACGCTAAAGTCGTGCTATGCGTTTGTCTGTCTTGCGTGGGCAGCACCATAGCATCGCGTATAGGTTTTTTTATACTTGGTAATAATTCTGGGACATTCACTTCAGAAATACCTTGAGTCTGTTCACCATCAACTTGCAAGGTATCGGCATGTTTTAAAAGGCTGAGAAAGTCGCCTTTATGGTTCATCACTCTCCCGTCCTTTGTCGGTATCGGCGCGATTGATCTTTGTCAACCCGTCTCATGCGTTTTAGAAGTTCGTTTGTATCGGGTCTGTTGACATCGGGACGTTTCGGCGCGTTACTATCATCGCCACCGTCACCGGGTTCTATCGGCTTTACCGGTCTCTGTTTGCGTTCGGGAAAATAGACAATTTTGTCTTTCATGAATTTATTCTCCTTAAAAGTGCTTTTAGATGCGATTGTGGGTTTACATTATGCTAAGGTAAACCGAGCTTTTCAACAAGGGTTTGCGGATTAGGGGATAAGTCAAGTGCTTCATTATATTTCTGTGCAATTTCCGGATTCGCAAGTGAGTTCATATTAACAGTCACTGTCCTCCCTTTAATGTCAAAGGAGATACTATCCCATTGAACAGTTTTGACTGCATCTTCAAACTTGTTGAGTGATTTACCACGGAAATAAGCCCGCGTATCTGCGGGGGGTGTATGCATAGCTGCCTGAATCTGTTCATCCGTCACAACTCTTTGCATCGGTAATCCGTAGAATAAACCTTCCTCAACATTGATGTTATGGTATTCTAAATCAATACTCTGGAGCCAGGGGTCATCCCATTCAATTTCTTCAGATTCAACAAAGGTTTCCAACAACCATTTTTTTGCGACCCAGTCAATCCTATCTGTAAGGTTCATCGGGTCATTTTCAAGTGCATCAAGCGTCTGTTCCCACTGTGTTAACACCCAATCCGTCTCACTGTTCTGACTCGCAAGATGTTTTTGTGCAATTTCAAGAAACTCGCGCTGATGATCAATCGCGGAGATCATTTTACCATCCACCTTCTGTAACATCCAACGATACGTCTGGTCATGCGAAATCAGTTTTATGGTATCAATCGGATTAGCGATGGCACATGTCTCTGGAATAAGCCGTTGTTCAATCAGTTCAATAACAAGTGCAGTTGTCCCGACCTTCAACGCGGTAGCATATTCGGACATGTTGGCATCGCCAACGATTCCGTGAAGTCTACGATATTTTGCCGGATCCGCATGCGGTTCGTCTCTTGTGTTCACGATAGGACGTTTGTGCATTGTATCCACACTCGCCTCTACGTGAAAAAAATCTGAACGTTGTGTGAGTTGGAAATGTCCCGGCGTAGCGAGTCCCGCTTCAGTCTCAATACCTATCTTACCCGCTCCCGCAAATATTTGCCGTGTAATAAAAAACGGGAGAATGCTCATTTTGAGGTAATCAAATGGCACATCACGGTCCATTAGATAGTTGTCATGACATCCGTAACTATGACCATAAAAATCGGTGTTATTTTTATATAGGATAACCCGTTCACCAAGTTCTTGGCTCCGTCTTTCAGCACATTCCTGCAGTATCCGTTCACCGGCTTTATCGTGTGCTACAAGGTCAAACAAACTTTGACATTCAGGTGTTGAATACTCTGGATGTGCGTGGTCGTTGTAAAGTCTCGCACCATTTATCAGGATGCGGTCACTCTTTATTTCACGAAAGGAACGATCAGGTTGATTAGCAAACCTTTCCTTATCCTTCTTCTCCTCCTCCACTTCATCAGGATGGTTATTTAAATGTTTTGCCCGAAAACCGCGTTCATCTCTGAAAGGGTCTTCACCATTGTAATCCCATTTCGGTAAAAATGGCTCGCGTTGGTAACACTTTATTAACTCAATGGATTCCTTGACAGTATCAATCTGTTCAGCGTTTTCAAGTGTGATTCCGTATTCGGTTTCAATTCCAAAAAGTCTATGCATCATTTGTAACTTTCTGTTTTTATCGGACAATATGTGATTTTATTTCAAGGTAAAGGTGTAGCACTAAATCACTGGACTTGATACTTTGCGTGTCTCTCTTTTTTCTGCCTGAATAGGTGTGACCTTGACAACATTCACGGGGTCATAATCAAGGAGTTTGAGCCAATCTTCAGTAGCCTCTGTTGGCGGGAAGATGTCGTTTTCGCTATATTCTGCGTTAAGTGAATCCATAAGGTCGTCTAAAGTGATGCCAGTATCTGTATCAGGGGCTGCTATTGCACGCTTCATTGCAGATTCTTTTGCTCTCTGAACGATTGATTCTATAATGGCACCGCTGCAGAGATGCCCCCGATAGAGAATATCGCGCCTGCCGCTGCGGAGTGCGACTTCAAGGAACCGGTTTTCAGAGGATTCACGGAACATCTCATCCACGACTTCAGTTATCAGTTGATCAACGATTCCTTGGTCATCCGTTTCACCTTCTTCCGTTTCAATTGGAAGGTCAGTTGTCAAATAGATACCGAAAATATCTTTCGCAGCGTCTTTATTCGGACGCGTTACTTTAATTTTTCTGTCTATACGTCCCGGACGAAGAATAGCAGGATCAATTAAGTCCGGTCGGTTCGTAGCGAGTATAATGACAACCTCTTGCAGCGGTTCAATCCCATCCATTTCTGCACAGAACATGGGAACGAGTGTATTAGAGATACTGTGTGATCGCATTGCACGCCGTGTTCCCAAAATAGACTCTGCTTCATCAATGAACACAAAAGCGAGTTTACCTTCATCCCGTTTTTCTCGTGCTGTTGAGAAAATTTCTCTGACTTTCCGTTCCGATTCACCCAGCCACATGTTGAGAATTTCGGGACCTTTAATGTGCAGGAATGTCCCTTCTATTTCTTCACCTGATTCTGTTTTGAGACGTTCAGTTAGGTTATACGCTGTCGCTTTTCCGATGAGTGTTTTACCACAACCAGGAGGACCGTGGAGCAGGAAACCTTTCGGGACAGTGTACTGAAACTTCTTAAATAGTTCTGGATGTAAGATCGGTTGCTCAATTGTATCTTTAATTCGTTGAATGGTTTCATCAAGTCCTCCCACTTTTGACCATGGGATTTCTGGAACCGCTTCAAGTGCATAATCTTTCGTTTCTTTGGATGCGATATATTCAACCGCCACCCGCAAACTCGGATCAAGTCGAACTTCATCACCAGACTTCAACTTAACATCCACGAGATCCGTCGCGCGTTCTATAATGACAGATTGCAGACTCGGTTCAGACCCGACACGAAGCCTGCCATCCGGAAGAATATCAGAAATCTTAGCAATCGGACCCGATTCATTATAGCCGAGTTCGCCAACAACAACAAAGGCTTCATTGAGAAGCACACTCACTCCTTTTTTGAGGTTACCCGATTCCAACTGTGGGTCCACATTAGCATAGTATTCAGCACCACCAACGGTGACGCGCGCAGTATCGTCTTTGGGGGTGTCAAGGAGCGTTCCGATACGGTTGGCAGGAGCAGTTAGTGCCTCTATCTGCTCTTCCATCTCTTTATGAATGCGAATTGCTTCCTGTTCAATAGCACGTAATCTTTGACGAAATTCACCTTCGTCGTTGATAATAGAACGACGCAATTCAAGCAGATACCGACGTCTAAAATCCTCAACAGGTGTTTCCGAGATGATCATACGAATAAGGCGGAGTGAATAACCTGAACTGGCTTCATTTTCATCGACCTCTTCATCTAAATCAAACTCAAACCCATCATCGTCTTCAATGTATTTGTTATCGTATCGACTGCGGTCTGTTCGCCGCTGAGAATAGTTGGCATTCGTCTCCTCATCTTCATTTTCTGAATCTTCATCAAATTCCAACTGATCCTTATCTTTGACAGATTTACTATCGTAGTGGTTTCCACCAACTTTGCTATACTTATCCTTATCGTTCATCGTGGACGTCTCCTCAGACAGAAAGGGTGACTTGACGCTACAGTTTACCACATTTCTCTTCTATTTTGTAATCTCCATTAAATATTGAGATTTTGCTAACATTTTGACTCATTTGTGGCAATTTTCATTAGTTTAACACAATCTTCAAAAATGTTGCAAGTAAAATAAAAGGATTAAAACAGAATTTATCGTGTCTTCCACCTTAAAATACGCTATATTGAAGTTAAGTGCAAGCGAAATTTTATACTCAAATATAAAGCGATAGGCGCGGTGTGAACTCGCGCCTATTAGGAGAAACCTACCTATTTTCAATCACAATATATAAATCTAACACATAATAAACATCAATTCTCACGCATTCCACTCTAACGGACGATTTTCTAAATAGGGTCGTAGCAACTCCCGAAGTTTGCGATGTGCATGATACAGATGCGTTTTCACAGTGCCCTCTGAGCGATTTGTTACGACAGCAATTTCTTTCATCTGAAGCATCTGATCGTATCGGAGCCTAAAGACGCGCTGCTGTTTCGGTGGAAGCTGTTTCACCGCCTCCTGAATGATTTCACCTAACTCTGTCATCTCAACCTGATCCGATGGAGATGGTTGCTTACTAATTAACAACAAGTCGTCTGGTTCAGATGTTAAATCGTCAAACAGAACAGTTTGACGTCTATTCTGTTGGCGCATATAGTCGATGCAGCAGTTGATAGCAATACGATAGAGCCAACTATAGAATGCAGAATCACCCTTAAACTTTGGTAAAGCCTTATACGCTTTTAGGAACACTTCTTGGCAGAGGTCTTTAGTCGTTTCAATGTCCTTGATGTTTTTGTAAATCAACTTTGCAATGCGGTCTTGATACTTCAGTACGAGTGTGTTAAACGCATCAACATCACCATTTTGGAAGCGGGCAACATACGTCTGTTCATCAATATTTTCTAAATCGTCAGCAGGCATGAAATCCAAAGACCTTATCGTTTCTGGCATACTATTTCTCCATTTTTCTCGATGTGTGAAGGCAGTTTATGCAGTGAATATAAGGGAATAGAATTACCTATTGATACACCACGAGTGCCAAAAAGTTCCCACATTCTCTACAGTTAGACACTTCCATTTGCAATATTGTTCATTTTATGCTATTTCTATTATATAACCTCTGATTACAGGATACTTTTAGAAATCAGACGTGTAACGGCACAAACTGGAAGTTTATGCTACAAAAGAGGACATTGTTAATTAGAAATGGTATTATATCGTTTATTGTGTCTTGTTCCTTTTCGCTTTCTCTTGACAAGAATAATCACCTACGTTAAAGTGTTGTTATCGCTTTCAATATGAAGGAAACCCATGAGACGCTATAGTATTCAAACCAAAATCGTTCTCCCATTCTTGATTCTCTTCGTGCTTATCACTATCCTTGTATCTTTACTAACGGTTGAGTTCTTCGCTTGGAAATACAGCGAACAGTTCACACGCGAAACCGAAGGATGGTTCAATGTTATTATTGAAACTGGGTTTATTGATGAAGATATAGAGAAGGTAAAACAAGCATACACCGTTGAAGTCATGATCTTTAGTTCGGATTTCACGATTAATGCAAGCACACTCACAGATATTCCCGAAACTGAGCAAGATGCAAAGTACTTAACCGAAAAAATGAGACTTAAAGAGATCCAGCAATCGTTCCAAGAGGAAGAGGGAACACCTGTCACCCACAATGTCTCTCTCGGTGGGAAACATTACGAAGTGTTTTATCATATACTTGCTGTGGGGCGGATTTACTGCTTGTTACGTCCAATGGAGGAGATCGCAGCAGCGAAGCGCACCCTCACACTCTATATGTTTGGTATCGCAATTATTGTTACCGGACTCGTCTCTTTCATTAGCCACCGTATTGGAAAGACGATAACAGATCCCATTCAGGATTTGGTAGGGTTTACAAATAAAGTGGCAGAGGGAAATCTTGATGAACAGTGTGAACTTAAAACGCATGATGAAATCGGCGATCTGGCAACTGCATTCAATCAAATGACACAGGAACTTAAGCAATCAAGAGATAAACTTATTCAAGCTGAAAGGTTGGCGACAGCAGGGAAGATGGCTACCTCATTTGCACACGAAATACGGAATCCGCTATCATCTATGCGGATGCTATCCCAACTCCTTAGACAAAAACCGGAATTGACTGAAGAACAGCGGCAATCGCTACAATATATCCTTGAGGAAATTGAACGGATTGACACTATCGTGAAAGGGATGATGGATTTCGCACGTCCAACATCGCTCAAACCTGTCCAACAACCGCTTGAACCCCTGTTAAGAGATGTTTTGGCGTTGATGAAGGCAAACTTAACACACCATAAGATTGAACTGCAATTAGAATTCACGTCTGATTTACCAGAATTTGAATTTGACTCTGATAAGATAAAACAGGCATTTATGAACGTTGTTCTGAATTCAATGGAGGCGATGCCTCAAGGGGGAGTCTTAACGGTATCTACATCAAAATTAGACGACGGTGTATCTATTGAAGTAGCAGATACGGGTGTCGGCATACCAGAAACTGATATGCCACATCTGTTTGAACCATTTTTTACAAGCAAGGACAAAGGGACAGGACTCGGTTTAGCAAATGTAAAACGCATCGTTGAAGAACATGGCGGCACGGTTGCAATTGAAAGCACGATCAGTGAAGGTGTGACGGTATCTATCTGGTTGCCGTTGAGATATAAGACTGAATCAACTTGACTTCAGCACAATACCTCTTGACGATTCACCTGCATTCAGGTATACTATTTAATAAACTATAGAACACAAGGAAACGTGATGAAAAAACATAAACAAAATAAGTGGCTACTAAAAAGCCGAAACACAGTTGTCATCGGATTCATCGGTTTGCTGATACTGTATAGCACCCATACTGATAAGTTAGCTTACGGTCAAGACCCAACGCTCCGCTACGGTCCGGGTGTCCCACCATCAGTGAGAACCATAAATGACCGATGCCTGCGCTACCTCATCAATACACAACTGGATGACGGTTCCTGGCAAGCTTCACGTAATGGTGCAGGCATAACAGGTATATGTCTTATGGCGTTTATGGCAAGTGGTGAAGACCCTGATTACGGACCCTATGCGGAGAACATTCGTAAAGCTTTGCGAAATATCATCACAACACAGAATCCTAAATCCGGTTTCTTACAAGGATCAGGACACGGATCAATGTACCATCACGGTTTCGCGATGTTAGCACTATCCGAGGCGTACGGTGCAGTCAGCGACGAATTGCTTTGGAAAGACAGTGGTACACCCGAAAGTAAAAGACGGACCATCGGTGAAGCCTTGGAACTTGCTGTAAGATGTGCACTAACAGCACAAGAGAAAAATCCCTGGGGTGCATGGCGTTATAACCTCACCGCACGCGACGCGGACACAACAGTCGCTGGAACCGTTCTGATGGGGATATTTGGGGCACGTAATGCCGGAATTGAAATTCCTAATGAAGCCATTGAGAAAGCTTTGAACTTCTTTCAGACCTGTACCTCGCGTGGTGGCGGTGTATCTTATATGCCGTCAAGAAGCCATGGAGACAGTATAACACGATCGGCAATTGCAACGCTCGTGTATGCAATCGGTAAACGGAAAGATACGCAAGAATACAAGGCAACCGCAGAATTCATCAAACGGCGTTTGGATTACAATGTTAGCGGCGGTTATATGTTCTATACACTATACTATATGGCTCAGGCACTGTTCCAAAGCGACTTTGAGGCATGGCAAGCTTGGAATCAAAGCACTATTGAACGTCTGCAAAAACTGCAAAGAGGTGATGGTAGTTTCAATAGCAACTACGGTAGAGCTTATGGAACAGGTATGGCAGTACTCACTTTAGCGTTGAACTATCGTCTGTTGCCGATTTATGAGAGATAGATGAGAGATAGAGAATATACCCCAAATATTTCAAATAGGAAAAACACAATGCAAAGATACCTAAAGTGGATATTAGCAATTACTGTTGTGATCGCAACATTCCAGTTGCACTATAGCATAGAAGCCGAAGAACTCTTACGTTGGAAAAACGGTGACTCCCTTGCTGGTAAACTATTAAAAAGTAATTCGGGAAAAATCCGTTGGCAATCACCTTACTTCTCAGATGCGTTAGAGATAGATAAAAGTGTATTGGATTCAATTGTTTTCTCCAAAGAAACTGAATCATCACAAGGCACATTTCGCATAGCCACTGTATCAGGAGATGTGTGGACTGCTGATATTATCGATTCAGATGAAAACACCTATCTTTTTTCCAACAAACGTTTTGGTAAGTTTAGGGTGAACAGATCATCCATCTATTCGCTTGAAAGTCGGGAACATTCAAATTTACTCTTTGATGGCTCTCAATTATCATCATGGGAAGAACCCCAGACAGGATGGTATGCTAATCAAGCCGGACATCCACAGACCGATAAGAGTAAAGCCAACATCTTTTACGGAATCGCGTGGCCCGAACGGTTTGAGATTAGTTTAGAATTGGGATCTACCTCACGTCCCCCAGGCTTTGTCTTCTCACTCGGTAAAAACCTATATGAGGCATTGCGTTTAGAGACATGGGTTAACGAACTCGTTGTCGTTCAAGGAACAATATTTGAACCGATAATGACAATTGAACCTGATCGTCGTAACTTCAGTCTACGACTCGCCTACGACCAAACGACAGGAATGTTAGAGATTTTTGATATAAACGGAAACCCGCTCTTGGAACTGAAAAATGTCAGTCCTACCGTCAATACAACCGGTATCTACATCTATAATCGTGGACAGGAACTTACAGTGCGGAGATTAAGGGTATACCGACAGCACGCAAAATTCAGAAATCAGAAGGTCGATTTTTCAAAACAACGTGTTCACATGATGAATGGAGAAGTCTTTCATGGCAAGTTGTTCGTAGACAGACTAAAGCGGGGAAAAGGATATGTCCTTGATACGGATGGCGAACGAAGTGAGATCAGTTTAGATCAAATAGATCGTGTTGTTCAACCGGGGATGGTGTTATCAACGACAGATGATGTCTCAACACTGTCTTATGTTGACGGCGGTGTTGTACAAGGAGAGATACTGGATTTAACCGCCACTGGTGCCGTATTAAAAACGGACTATGCTGATGAACCGTTAACCTGTTCACTTGATGGTGCTTCCTTACTCAGGTTTAATTCTACAACCAATTCCGAAAAGCCTACGGAAGACTATGATAGGATGTTTTTCCCTGATGGTAGTCTACAAGGCAAGATCATATTTGGTAGTAAAAATGAATTCAGTATAACGTGGCAACCGACAGGCGTATCGGCACCGGTACGTTTTGCAGACGAACGTTCACCTCGTATAGAACGGCATAGTAAACGTGTATCAAGGTTACAGCCTTACGATGTTACCTTGTATCCGCATCTATTGCATCTGAAAAATGGTGAGGTCATCCCGTGTAATGTTCTGTCTTATGATAAGGATAACATCAATTTTCGGTCTCCATTCATTAGTGCAGCGCGCATTGCATCAACGCACATGAAAGCCATTGAGTTTTCACTTGGAAAGACTCAGGGTAGGAAAGAAAACCGGAATCCGATCACAATTACAGGAGGTAATAAACATCGTATCATCTTAGAGGATGGACGGATTTTGGAAGCTACAATGCAAAAAGCAGAAAATGGGATGCTGCAGATCATCGTAGAAACGGGTGATGCTGGTGAAAATCCGCTGAAAGTCACATTCGGAGGGGACTTTGCTGCAAACCAAGCCGTCGCGCTAAAGCACGGCGTTGACCTACTGTTTGACCCGCTTGAAATCCAACCCGAAAAGTTGGATGTGAAAGTAGAACGCGCACTGACCATACCTCGATTCAACCGTGAGAATCCACCGAAACATATACTGGTAGCAAACAATGGCGATCTAAAACGGGGGAAACTAACTGGATTTAATGGAGAGACAATTCAGTTTGAAGCAAAGATGCGAAAATCTATCATTCCTCTCAACAGGGTTGCACGTATCATTGATATTAGTGATGTTCAGGCAACAGAACGGGAAGACCCATCCGATGAAATACCTTCTGATGAGATCGCAACTGATCAGGACCCAATTTCTTCCCCAGCAGACAACAGCGAATCAAACGTTTCACTTGTTCGCATCGCTTTGATCCATAACCCGATCTTGATATTCGAACCTATTGAGGTAAGGGGTGAGAGATTGTACGGAAATTCGTCCATCTATGGAGAAATTTCCATTCCTGTGAATAGTATCCAATATCTGCATTTTGGAGAGAAGGCAAAGTCATTTAAATCTGTTTTCTCGGAATGGGTAGTCCGTCCAGCGATAGAACCTGAATACGGAGAAAATCGGTAGATGCGTTTCAAGGATTGTCCCCTTTCCCCTGCCCCTCGCCTGAAGGACGCTTTTGCACCACAGGAATAACGTAACTCCTAATCGTCTGTCCATCTATAGTGATATTAGGGTTTATCTAAAGATGCTATATCCCACAATAGCACTGTGCCATCAAGACTTGCTGTTGCAAGTACTTGTCCATCCGGACTAAATGAAATGCTTTCGATACCTCTCGTATGTCCAGTAAGCGTCTTTAGGTGTGTGCCTGTATTTACATGCCATAAACGTATCGTTGAGTCACCACTCCCGCTGGCGAGGAGTTGTCCATTCGTAGGATGGAACGATATACTTTTTACCCAGCCTGTATGCCCGGTGAGTGTGTGGAGCAGTTCGGCTGTCTTCGTATTCCATAATCGGACCGCAATGTCTGAGCTGGCAAGGGTCTGTCCATCCGGACTAAACGATAAGTCAAAAATTACATCTGACTTCTGAGCTGTGAGTAAATGTAGGTGTTCACCAGTATGTGGATCCCATAAGTGAACAGTTGTTTCACCTAATTCGTCATCTGCTACTCTTGGGATCGTATTTTGCCCACCACTTGCAAGTAAGTTTCCATCCGGACTAAACGCAATGCTACGCACTGAATCCGTATGTCCTGTGAGCGAGCGAATGTGTTCCCCTGTGGTTGCGTTCCGCAAATGGATCGTCTCTGAGCTCCCATTCGCAATTGTCTGTCCATTTGGACTGAATGCAAAACAACCAAAACTGTAAATGGCTGTATTCCCCGTAAATGATCGGAGGAGTTCTCCTCTGGTTGTTTCCCATAAATGGAGATGCATATAAATAACACCTGCCAGCGTTTGCCCATCAGGCGTAAATGATACGTGTCGTGAACTCCCCTTAATCGTGCAAATGTATTCACCTGTTTTTGTGTTCCACAAACGGATAGGTAGGCCATGGCTACCAACTGCGAGTTTCTGCCCATCGGAACTAAAAGATACGCTGTAGACAGAATCCGTATACCCTCTAATCGTACGGATGTGTCTCCTTGTCTTTATGTTCCACAAACGGATAGCGTGTGCATAACCACCTGCGATTGTCTGTCCATCAGGACTAAATGATACACTACGTAGATTAGAGGTATACTCTGTAAACGTAGGATCCGTATCTACCGGAAAATTGTGGATACGTTCATTCGTGTTGGTATCCCATAAGGCGATAGTATTCCTATCAGAACTTGCAAGCGTCTGTCCATCCAGACTGAAAACTAAAGGATAAAAGAAACCTGTATAACCGACATTAGTGTTGCTGATTTGCTGTCCGGTTTTCGTATTCCAAAATCGGACAGTTTCATCCTCACCGCAACTTACGAGTGTCTGTCCATCCGCACTAAACAATATGCTGCGAACCGATTTCTCATGTCCAGTGAACGTTCGAATGTGTTCACCCGTTTTTACTTGCCATAGACGAATTGTATTGTCATGACTGCCACTTGCGAGTGTTTGTCCATCCGGACTAAATGATACGCTGCACACTGACCTCGCATGTCCAATGAACGTTCGAATGTGTTTACCTGTTTTTACTTGCCATAAATGTATTTTGCGGTCATGACCACAACTTGCGAGTATTTGTCCATCCGGACTAAATGACATATCATCTGTATATGCTTTGATGGCATATCGTTGCTCACCCGTATTGGTATCCCAAATTCGTAAGGTAGCGTCGTCCCATCCACTTGCAAGTGCCTGTCCATCTGGACTAAACAATATATTATTTCCCGAACTCATATCCCCTATAAGCAGAGAGATCTCTTGATAAGTCTTGGTATCATATAACCAAATACCAATACTACTTGCGACAGCGAACTTTGTGCCATCTGGTGAATAGGCTATATCTCGTATACTTCCTTTACCGATGCGTAGTTTTGCCCCTTTGGGTAATCCCAATGTTGTCGCGTATTGGCCGGAACTCTGCAGCGGTAGAAACGTCACCGCAATGAAAAAGAGGATAGCATATCTCATAAAATATACACTTATTCCCATTGGATTATAGGGATATTTAGTTATCGGTTGTTTTGGTCGTTATTATCATACTCGTTAATAGTGCTGCTTATTCATGGATTTGGCTCTATATATAACAGAGACGTAGGTTT
The DNA here is from genome assembly GCA_009839975.1 of Candidatus Poribacteria bacterium. GTDB lineage: Bacteria > Poribacteria > WGA-4E > WGA-4E > WGA-3G > MSPOR6. Next base: position 6,007 of record VXOP01000167.1, on the reverse strand, counting down.
TCTATAGCCAACCTCATCCCAATTGTAACAGACTATACAAGATTTAGTCAAGAAAAAGTGATAGGGACGATATGTTTATAGATAAACGTTCACACCCTCTCTTTAGTCTCACCAAATGCCAAACGCGCATTTGGCGTTGATTTGGTAAGGACGATATGTTTACAGAAATTGTAGAAAACACATACCGTCAAACCCCAAGCACCGCTGGTGCTGAAGATACCTGAAATAGAACTATTTCCCATAGTTGATAACCTTAGCAGAATGTAAGGTTACTTCAAATAGTAGAGTGTCCGCCCTAATTTTGCGGGTATAGTCTTTTAACAGAATCGTAATTGGTAAAATTGGTAAATTTTCAGACAGACGAATCCAGTCACAGCCTATAAAGAGCAATCTGAAAAATTACCAATTGGGAATCCTGGAACACAGCAATGATGATTAAAAAGTGAAAACCATCTCAAGCGTTGACACAGAAAATGAATTACCCTACTACACCGCGAATTTGTAGTAGGGTAATTCATTGTTAAATTGGCAGGTTGATAACAAGCAAGACAGAATTGGAACCTCTGTCCCCCCTAAACTCTAACAATGCTTGGGTAACTCTCACCTGGGAACATTATAGCATACCTTTTAGTTTTTTACTAATTGGTATATCTATATTGTACACGATATATATCATACACGATGTACGACTGTTTGTCAAGTTTTTTTTTACTAATGCGCTGAATCAATATGTTTTCCATATTTGAGTAGGTCGCGATTCGGAGATCGCTCCTACAGAATCTTTAGTAGGAGGCCAGTTAACATATATCTGGCCAATTCCCGACAGGTCGCGATTCGGAGATCGCTCCTACAAGTTTTACCTGTATTCTTCTACAAAAATTTTACACACCCGTCTCCTTATATTACACTGGCAAAGTATGCCATGGATGTCGGCAAACAAACATTACCGAATTCAACATATTCACCGTTAAATCGTGCGTTCTGTAGTAAACTCACCGGCGGCATTGAAATGAGATCGTAGAACTCTGATGAAATTGCGAGATCTATTGGGTTCAGAAGGTGTGAACACGTAAAAGCCCCGTTCTTTGGTGTTAAGAATTTCGTATCTTTAATCTCAATCCCTGCTTTGCTCATCCATATACCTAACCTTATCCATTTTGGGAGTTTGTCGGGTAAATCACCGACAATGAAAAACTCAAAAAGACTACCTGGGGCAAGTTCTTTTGCTTTACCGAATGAAGGTTTATTCGTCACCTTTATTCCTAACTCTTTTTTTCGTGTGTTGCTCACAGTTGAGAACGGACGATGCCGATTGTCTGCCAGTTTGAATGTACTGATGACATAATCATAGTGGATAGGTTTGGCAGGTGTAACATAAACACCTGCCGCATTGATTGGTGTTAGGTCATCCTGATAGGTAGGAACGCTGTTAAACGATCTATGCGGTTTCTGAACCAAACCGAGTGCATAAGTCAACGCCCAATTGTGTATAACCTTTTCAGTCTCGTAAAGTCGTCCCATCTCACGCGTCGCATAGAAGAGAAAATCGTGCAGTGTAAGATGACATTTCGTAACTTGCATCGGTTCCTCCTACTTTTGCTTCTTGTTTGATGCCTTTTGGATGACTCGCGCGGCGTATTCTTGTGTTTCGGTGTTTGCCTCCTGCAAGAAAAGCTGGAGTTTTTCTTCATCTCTCGTCACAGATTTGACAATAGCAAGTAGTTGTTTTAGATTTTCTCTATTGAGTAGGTGATAAATCACACCATCATCTTCCAAAAGCGCAGACAAGGTATTTTGAGCAGTTTGAAGAACTTTTGTAGGATTCAACGGGATTTCATTCTTGTCCTCACCCAATCCATCATGGATAGCTTGTGTGAATTTAAGATTTGAAAAAATCTCACCATCAGCAAATACAACACCGACAATATGATTAGAAAGTCGTCCTGTTCGCGTTGTCTGTGCGCCGTAACGTTTCGTTCGCAATACGTTATTCAAGACATAGGTGAAACTGTGTACTGTCACATCCTTAATCGTAATAACAGACGGGAAAAACACTTGTGGCACGATGTGGTCCTGTTCACCAAAACTTGAGCGAACGTCACCGTACTGACTCATGTTCCCTTTTTCATAGAGGGCATTAAATGAAAACTGTTGATGTGATTCGTCGTACCCTGTAATTGAGCAAGCAGTATCAACATACACCTTTGATTTTTCGGAGCCTGAGTCTGCGATAGCGAAACCGTAGTAAACACAGTCGGGACAGGTACCGCAGAAATTTTCATTGTAATCACAGTAGTCATCTCCGTCGCTATCTTCATTCTGTGTAATATTCATTCGGCGCAGTAACTCACGTCCCGTAAGTCGTTCCGGTGAACTCTGTTTTCGTTTGAACATAGCAAGTCGAATAAGCGAATTGTCACTGTGCAACCCTGCACTGACCTTTGTAATGTTGAGTGTACCATCTGTCTGAAAAATAGGAAACGACTCCGTTTCACGAACGAAAATCAGATGGGCATAACGTCCTGTTGGTGCTTTCGGTATTTGATCTAAAAAACATCCTTCGGGAACAATTTCTTTCGGAAAATCAATTATCGGCATTAACATCCTCCTCTGCCTTTTTGGTTTGGAATTGTCGCCAGTTAACCTGGTACCAGGCGTTTATACCAGCGTTAAATCGGTTTCTTGCTTGACGCAGCAAACCACGTTCGTCCTCGTAATACGCTACAAAGACGGTATGATAAAAATATTCAACGAATTCGTGAATGGCTAATGCCTCTTCTTCGCGCTTAAGTCTGCGGCGCCCTCGAGCACCGCTTGGCCGACGAATTCGTCGCATCAGATTACGGATTTCTCCAATAACCTGATATTTCAGGTCTTCTGAACAAATCTTCGGTTCACTGTTGATGATTACGTCTTCAATAAGGGTAAAAACTTTCAATACACTATTAGGTTTGAAATTATCAGGATCATAAAACTTGAAGCAACGACTCGCTGCTTCTTCAATAAGACTCATTTTGTCACCTCCAACATATTGGTAAGCTTGTATATATCGCTCTGGTATTGACGGTTCTCCGTCAGGTTGTTTTGGGAAATTATCCCAACTTTGTTTTCGACGAAATGCTTCCAGGTAATAAAAAACGTAGAACGGATCTGTGTCAATATTTCGAGCAATTTGGTTAAGATATTTCCATTGTGGATTTCCATCTTTTTGGAATACGTCAACATTCATATCATAAATCACTGCAACTTTTTGAAGCGCAGGTTCAATCTCATCAATACGGAGTTTATCTTGTCTCAGTATATGATGGACAAAAGAAGGTGGCGCATTGAGAATAACTGTTTCCTTCCACTCTTCACCGCTATGATAAAGAGGGACCTGCGACTCTGTAACGACGACCTTGGCATTGAATACTAAAGGTATAAGGAGGCTGAGAAAAGTTGGAATTGCCCACGATTCTGTATCTGTAGGACTGTTCCCAAGCGTAGGGAATCCACAGAAGTAGAAAGTAGCAGGATCATTGGTATCAAATTCCATTTTGAGCAGAAAATCATCGTCTGTATCCGGAATATCGGTATCAATCACCATCTCATCTAAGTTGATGAAATCCCTTACTGCCATCCCTTTGTGTAGAGCTTTGCGAACATCAAAAAAATTGAGATTCTTCAACCGATGGTACATATCACCTGCAAATTTGGCAGTTTCGGTTGTGAAGAAATAACTCGGATAAAGATAAAGCCACTTAATTTTTACATCGTCGTATCTACTACCAACCAGATTCAGTTTTGATCGGATCATGATTTGGCGCAGCATCATTTCTACTTCACATAATTCACAGATTCCACGAACAAGCATCGATGAATTGAGTAAGTTCTTGTTGCTATAAACTTGGTTAGCAAATATAACCGATGTGTCTCGCTGTTTGGCAGTATCAAAGGTTGATGAACAGAGTGAGCATCCAGCGTTTGATCCGCGCCCTTTCTTTTTCGTATTGATGTATCTGTTTAACTCCAATTTAAAGTCGCGTTCAATCTGACCATGTCCGTTAATATCAACAATTTGCTGAACATATTCACGAAGAACCCTGAAACCTTCTTTCTCCATTTCGTGTTGTTCAATCTCTTCCCTGAATGTCGTAACAATCTTCTCAGCAATGTAAGTAAACAGGTCTTCCATCTGATTGGTGTCTAATCCACGGTTCTCCAGCAGATATTTACCAGCAAGGAAATACCAATGCAATGGCACACCACCAACCCTACTGTCGCGTGGAATGGCTTCAAAGATGGTCTGATATTCTTGCATATTCAAAACTCTGACGATTTCAGCAGATACCCCCTCACGACTCGTTACTACCCCAACGTTTTTCTCAATTTCATAGAGATACTCTGCAAGTTGATCAACGCGCATGTCATCTTCAAAATCAAGTGTGTCATTGCCCGGAATATCACCCCTTTCTTGTAGTTGAAGTATCTTTTGTAGCCGTTTTCCAGCGGAAGATGATTTGTTTTCGTGCAGAATCCTGAAACATCCGATACTGATGAGTTTCAACAACTGCGGAATCTGAAAAAAATCATAATAGAAGTCAGGAAACTTAAATCCCTTGCCATCGCGCGTGAAGCCGTTAAGATTGACTTTCAGACGATCAGCACAGTATGCAATCAGCTGCTTTTCTGTGTCTTCAGCGACTTCATCAAACGTCGGTAAAATCGCTTCCTCGCTTGATCGTTCTCGCAGATACGTAACACCTGTTGGAAAAAAGAGAAAGGGTTTCCATCCGAGACGGTCACGCAAAATTCTAAGCAAGGCGTTGTTAATGACGTTTGTAATCATCCCGCGATGTTCAGCAAGTTTGTGATAGGTAAGTTCAAGTTTCCCACCGCTTAATTGTGTAAGAGATTCGCGGACAATTGCTTGTTCTTTAAATCCGCTCGGATTCTTCAGCAGATAAGCAATCATGTCTGAGGCTGTGCACATCTCCCGCAGATACTGGCGTCTTCGTCCTTGTAAACGTAAATCAAAATGCTTCAAATTCAGATCAGCACCCCATTTTTTTTGCGTGTTGAGAATGAGATATGCAATATCTCCGCGGTACACTTTGTAATCTGGAAGGAATTCATCAAAATGGAGTTTTGAAACCCATTCGTCAAGATAGGCATAAAATTGCTCAGACTTTTCGGTATCAGAGACACTCAAATCACGGATCCCCACAAGTTTATCAATGTCGTGAAACGAATAAGCAATCAGGTATAGGCTTTCTTCTAATTCACTCAACTGCATCCCGGCAGTTCGTACAATCGTAAGCGTTGGAAAGACACCGTTTAGAATATGAGCGAGCATACTCTGGTCATGATTGTATTCCCATTCAGTGCTCCCTTTCGCTGGCTTAAGCGTATACGCTTCAAACATCTGCGGCATCACTTTATCAATGTAATCCATTAACACAAAATCAGATGGATCAACAGCGTTTTCCAGCAAAGCAATTTGTGCATGGAGCCGCTGCGGTTCTTGAGAATCGTCTGAGATTCCCATAAAATCAAGTTCAAGTTGTTCAACCATTAGAATTCTTCACCTTTCTCCAAATATAAGGTTGAGAACGCAGCAATAGCGCGTCTTTTGAAAACACGATACTCAATTCTTCACCACTCCGATCAATTAACAGGAAAATGGAAAACAAAGGTGGCAAGCGTAATATCCGTCTTAAATCACGTACCTTTTCTTGACGAATGAGACACAAAAGAGGTTTTACGCGCAACCACCTATTGATTCTGTTAATTTCTGGAAAGTTACCGTCAATTTCAAACCCCTTAAATGTATGCAATTTTCGGTAACAGTCATCAGTAAATTGTTCTCTAATCTTACGGTTCTGAGTGAGTCGAAACTGTTCCCGTTCAGCGCGATATTCATGCAGACGCAAATAGACATCAACATACTGAAATCGCCGAAACGGCACCTTCTGTATCAAACATTCTCGCTTAAAGTCTGCTTTTTCCATGTATTCAACTTCGGCGT
>VXOP01000039.1 GCA_009839975.1 Candidatus Poribacteria bacterium | reverse complement strand
ATATAATTAATATAGGGATATATTCATTCTGAAAAATGGAGGTGATCCGGGATGAAAACAATCTACGGAAATCCATCACACAGAGAACGATGTCCATTCAATATTGTAGCAAATGAGCCGCTCTCCGCAGAAGAATCTATAGATCAGTGTGTTTCCTGTGTATGCCGCAACAACGCATACCTAAAAAGCCATTACGAAGATTTACGACAGATCGCTTTTTTGACCATCCTTGAAGAAACACCTAACTATGACCCAAAGCATCCAAGTGGCGCAAGTTTCATTACCTTTATCAAGGCAAAGGTCTGTATACGATTGTGGCGCGAGCAAAGAAAATTGCTGCAAGAAACACCTTATCCATTTCAAGAATGCTCTGAAGGTGACCAAAAAAATCCTTTAGAAGCAGAATTGATTACTCAAGCATGTGCTATTGAGAATATGGCAGACAACGTGATACAACAGATCGAAGTCGAATTTTTACGAAAATGTTTACCCAAACTCATTGAAAAACTTACTGAAAAAGAAAAACGCGTCATTCAAATGAAGTTTTTTAAAGAACATACCGGCATGCATATTGCCCAAGAACTCAACATATCGGAGGGACGCGTGACACAGCTCACACAAAGCGCATTGGTAAAACTCGGTAAAGCATATCTCACAGAACTCAAATGTAAGCAAGGAAACGCATATAAAGTAAAGTCTGCAAATAATTAAACCCGCGATCTGTAGTAGGCAAGTTAACGTAATTCTGGTCGATTCCCGACTGAACGTTTTGATAGTTGGGAATCAGAGTTCAAATCAACGGAACTTTTCGCGTCTGATGAGGGGATGCGTAGCACAATCAGGGCTGAATGTGCTACAGAATTCACGGGATCAGTGTATGTGTCAAAGGTTGCCAATCCAGAAGCCTTTTCGCTTTAGAGAGATTAATTTCTTTCTGTTCGTGGTCTCCTGCGATATAGACGGCGTCAAAACCTGTATGATCTACCGAAATTGCTGCGAGATATGCGCGTGCTAAATCCTCTTCATCTGTCCACCATATATGAACGGATGCATCTTTTGGGAGATGTCGCCTTTCTAACCACTGTTCACGCGTTGAGGGTCCCGTGATTCGTAGTGCAATTAGGGACATACCGTGCTCTCTTGAAAAATACTCACAGACCTGCTCACCGAAACTCTTCGTCAGACCGTAGACACCAGGATTGTCCCGCGGCACGATGTCTTCATACGGAAAACTGTTTCTTGTACGTTCATGAACAGTGAATGTGCTTGTATAGACACCGTGCTTGATCCCTGCTTCTTTGGCAGCATGGAGTAGTATATGCAATCCTTTGGCATTGACATCATAGTTCGCAACAATATCTGGAAAATCAGCGACAGATGAACGATCACTCGTCGGACGTAGCATGACCATATAGACAAATGTGTCCATCCCATTTAAGGCTTCTTGGACAATGCTTGGGTCTGTTACTGACCCTTGAATATATTCTATAGAATCATCTTTGGGTGGGTTTACATCAAGAATACGGAAATTGTGATGTTCCTTCATGTAAGGTATAGTCATCGTTCCAACATGTCCCGATCCACCAACGAGCAAAACATTCATATATCACCTATTCTATATATCTATAATCCCCATGTTTTATACGTAGATCAAATGCATCCGCTGGATCCCAAGTCGGCATGTCTGATGGCACTTCATAAGCGAAGTGTTCAGTATCAGATTCATACCGATTGGTACTGCGTTCATGGAGGGCGCGCTGATACATTTTACAACGTTGTGTAAGAAAATCGGTTTGCCACCATTTGTAATGTTCATTCCATTTTGGTGTCCGCTGGTCAAAATAGATAACTCTTCGCAACGTATCGCTTGTATTGATCTTACTCCCATGAAGAACTTTAGTATGATGCAGCAGAATGTCACCTGGATCAACTTCAGCAGGAACAGCATCGGAACGATTAAAATTATCTTCACCTTTATCTATTTCCTCTTGTGCCTTTTCAATACTCCATAGATGACTTTTCGGAATAACCCAGACGCAACCGTTATCAACAGTGGATTTATCTATGTAGATATCAACGTTAAAAATCGGAAGGTTCTCACGAATTGCATTACCGTCACGGTGCCATCGAACAGAAGACCCGTGTTTAGGTAGTTTGAAAACGAGTGATTCATAACAAGGCACAAAATCTGGTCCGATAATTCTATTCAATAGATCACCGATAAAGGGATGACCGAGTAATCGTAGTGAAAATTCGTTGGGGTGTGAATGAAGATAGGTGAGATAGTAAGGAATTCCTTCGGGACCTCGCATACACCATTCATCTGCGGGACCCCCGTCCAAGATTTCATCTATAAGTCGTTGACTTTCCTGCTGAATTACTGTGAGTTCATCAGGTTGTATTACTTGTTTGAGGATAAGATAACCGTTATCATTGAAGAATTGAATCTCTTTGTTCGTGATTTTTCGCATAAATTCGTTTCCTTTTTTGCGTTTGTGCTACCGTGATAGGAGATGTGCTTCTGTTTTATATGGCAACGTTATTTTTATATCGTCCCTGCCATTTTTCGTGCAACCCAGAATAATGCAAGCAGTAAGATAATCAATCCACCCCAAAACGGGTGTGCCCAAATTCGTGTTCTCTTGACGATGGGTTCGGGTTCTGGTAATGCTGATAGATGATCCAACAATGTTCCAACATCAGCGATTGAGACTAACTTGCCATCCGTAATGTTAGCGATTTCTTCCAGTACATCAAAACGTGCTAAACGTCCTTGCTGCTCCCTGTTCAAACCTTGCACGGATAGGTCTGTCTGAACAGATGCTCCTGTCTCACTACTGGTGGCAACAAGACGGTAGTTGCCAGATTCTTTCGGCACAAACGTTCCAACAAATAATCCTAATGCGTCTTCTACCCCAGGTTGGAGACGTATCGTATCCGTTTTGCCTGATGGTGAAATCGCTTGCACGGTTACTGTACCCCTATCCAAAGGACCACCAACATTGTCAATTACATTGGCATTTAGGGTTAACACATCGTCAACATGCGGTCTGTCAGGTGAGTAGAACAACCGTATGGATTCTTCTTGTGCCATCTGTCGGCGATATGCCATCCAACGTGCGACTTGACTCCAGAAACGATAATGGTGTTTATCTTCAACGCCATGTCGCCAACGCCATGCGCTGTCAGTTCCCATAAATAGCACTTTACCTGTACCATAAGTTTTTGTAACGATGAGGGGTACGCGTCCGGATACAGTCGCGATTTGATCGTGTACTGCCAGAATCTCCGTTCCTACTTTAGCACGTTGGACACCTGCATACCAGAAGAATCCAGGCAATCCACGCCAGACATCGCTGTTATCAAGGTCAGAATCACCAAGCCGGGTTAACAGACTCCGTTGTCCGTGTTCGGTGAGTGCAAAATAGCCTTGATTACTTGTCCCGACACCTTTCGGTATCGCGGGATCTAACACCACCGGATATAAGTCAGATAATGGACCTGTGGTTAACGACTCCTGCGCGCCTTTACGTCCCGGTATAAATACGATTCCAGCAGCTTGTGCGCTGACAAGTTGACGTAAGTCCTGTGCTTGTTCAACTGTTAACTGTCCTGATGCAATGCCGACATCTCCAAGAAACACGACATCAAATTTGTTAAGTTCCCTTTCATCGGGCATCGTTTTAATATAGGTTCTACCACCACCCATTTCCGGCAACTCAGGATGAAAGAGTAGACATGTCACATCAACACCAGGGTCCCGTTCTAAAGCATTACGAAGGTATCGGTATTCCCAACGGGGATAAGATTCAATCACGAGGACTTTCAACTGTTCTTTCCGTATAGATATAGGAGCGGAAAGTAGGTTGTTTTCGAGGATCAGTTCCTCCATGTCTTTTTCAATACGCAAACTGAGTTCGAAATCACCTGTCTCTTTCGGAGTCCACGCGATACTGTCCTGTGCTTTTCCCATTGCGGGGACAGTGATAGTCTTTGAAATCGTCGCTTTATCATCAACACTCATGGTAAGGTTTACAATTTTATCCTGTCCAATTGTGTTGTGCACCACGTACGGAATGCGTAGCTGTTTTTTTGTTACCCCGTAAGTTGGTGCATCCATACTAACTAATTCAAGGTCGGGTAATGGTACTTCACTGCCAACGCCTACTGTGAATACAGGGATACCTTTCATGTGAAACCGAGTTGCTGTTTCAACAGGTGAGTTTCCGACATTCCAATCACCATCAGAGACTAAAACTACGCCGCGAAGATTTGTATGATTCTCAAAAATGTGGGATAGACCGGCATTTATATCTGTTGCCTCTTCTGCGGGTTCCAGGAGTGAAGAAAACGACTCAAATACGACATTGAGTTCTGAATCATGCTCTGGTTTCCATACATCTTCGGACAACAAAGGTTCAATCGTCTCTGCGCGACTTTTACGGGTTTCAGTGGTGTCTTGTTCATCTATGACATCTTTTGTTAGCATGCTGTTAGATGTATCCCAAAGTACCGCGAGTGTGGAACGGACTTCTGGGGGTTGCGATTCTAACCATTCGGGTTGATTTAGCGTGATGACAACGAGACAAACAAGCACAAAGCGGAGTAACTCAAGTAAGCCGATCCGTTTTCGGTAACTGCTACGGTGCCATGCTGCCCAGCACAACGCCCCGGTAACGATGATGACGATCAGTCCCAGCGTTATAACTGATCCGTTTGAGAAGAATTCTAAGTATCCTTGTTGGTCTTGCACCTTTGTGATGCCTCCTATTTCTAAATTGTCTTAAATAGTAAAGCATATTTAGGCTTGGGTGTCAACCTCAAAAAACTGTGATGTAAAGGGACAGGAATTCCTGCATTTGACTTGAATCCAATAAAATGTTATAATTAGAGGCATATATTCCTATAGGAGACTGATATGCTTACGCAAACCCAAGTTGACACGTTTCGTGAGAAAGGTTTTCTTCTCGGTAATCGTGTCTTGACTGACGAACAAGTTGATGAATTACGGTCAGAATTAGCGCGGGTTATTGATGACTATGAAAAAGCAGATGTTCCACAACCTGTGCGAATTGCGAACCTCGGTGGACGGGAAGAAAGTCCTGTATGGCAGATCGTGAATATCTGGGAGGCGAGTTCAGCTTACCAAGAACTGATATATAACCCCATCATTGTAGAAGAAATTGGTCAACTTACATCCGCAACAGAAGTTCGCGTCTGGCACGACCAAATTCAATACAAACCACCCCAAATTGGCGGTGTCAATAAGTGGCATCAGGATTCACCACTATGGGGTATCCTCATGCCAAAAACGAGCCAGGTAACTGCATGGGTGGCTTTGGATGACGTTGATGTAAGCAACGGATGTATGAGAATGGTTCCAGGTTCCTATAAATGGGGACCACAGATGCCTTTTTTAGGTTCTGTCGGGGACATCCATAAAATGCATGACTCCTTTGAAGATAACAAATTGTCTGTAGAACTTTGTCCTGTTCCGAAAGGACACGTACATTTTCATCACGCATTAACTTGGCACGGATCGCACGATAACGCAAGTGATGCAGCACGACGCGCTATCGCAGTACACTATATGACAAGCGAAACAGTCTATTATGAGACTGGAAATCATCTTATGAAGCAATTTGTTACTGTAAAGGATAACGAAAAATTAGAAGGTGACCACTTTCCTGTTGTCATGGAGGAAGGGGTACCTATTAAGAAGATATGATTTAGGAGAAATACATGCTCAATCAGACTCAAATCGACGCATTTCTTGAGAAAGGATTCTTACTCGGAAGTCGTGTCTTGAGTGATGAACAGGTAGATGAACTACGTTCAGAATTGAATCGCGTTATTGATGACTATAAAAAAGAAGATATACCACAACCTGTACACATTGTGAATCTCGGTGGCAGGGAAGAGACACCTGTATGGCAGATCGTGAATATCTGGGAAGCGAGTTCGGCATATCATAAACTCGTTCATAATCCTATTATTGTAGAAGAAATTGGTCAACTTACATCGGCGACAGAAGTTCGTGTATGGCACGACCAAATACAATATAAACCTGCACATGTGGGGGGTGTAAATATGTGGCATCAGGATTCACCCTATTGGCCTATACTTACACCGAAAACGAGTCAGGTAACGGGATGGGTTGCTTTAGATGACGTTGATGAAAGCAACGGTTGTATGCGGATGGTGCCAGGGTCATATCATTGGGGTAACCAGATCGCATTTCTACATTCTGTCAAAGACATACATTCAATGCCAGAAAAGTTTGAGGAAAATGAGTTGGAAGTTGAACTGTGTCCTGTGCCAAAGGGATATGTGCATTATCATCACTCTTTGACATGGCACGGTTCACATGATAACAGGAGCGGCAATCCGCGAAGGGCAATCGCTGTTCATTACATGACCAGTGAGACACGATATGATGAGAGTGGTAACCATGTGATGAAGCAGTTTGTCACGGTCAATAACGGAGAAAGATTAGCAGGTGATCATTTTCCACTTGTAATGGACGCGGGAAATCCAACCTGTCCATAGGGTTTTAGATTGGAGGAATATATGAAAGTAGTTGATGCAGTGGCTAAGGTTCTTAAGACTGAAGGTGTGCAATATCTCTTGGCATATCCTGTTAATCCAATCATTGAAGCTGCCGCAAAAGTAGATATCCGTCCTATCATTGTGCGACAGGAACGTATTGGACTTCACATGGCAGATGCGGTAAGCCGCATGACTTCTGGAGAACAGATCGGTGTGTTCTGTATGCAGAGCGGTCCCGGTGCTGAAAACGCATTCGGTGGTGTGGCACAAGCTTATGGTGATTCTGCTCCGATCGTTGTTCTGCCGATGGGGTATGCAAGACCGCTATCTCAAATTCAACCGAACTTCAACTCATCCTTGAATTTTCGGCATGTGACAAAGTCGTGTGAACAACTTACAGTACCTGAAGCATTGCCGGAGGTGATGCGACGTGCCTTTACACAGGTGCGAAACGGACGACCAAGACCAGCACTGGTGGAAATTCCGGGTGATCTAATGCAGCAAGAAGTGCCTGAACCGTTTGAACCTACACCTGTCCCCACTGTGCGTTACGGTCCCGATCCTGCAGAAATAGAATCCGTTGCAGATGCGTTGATAAGTGCCGAATGTCCCGTTATCTATGCTGGACAAGGTGTTCACTACGCTAAAGCATGGGAAGCATTGAAGGAGCTTGCAGAACTCCTTGCTGCACCTGTAACAACGAGTTTAGGCGGAAAAAGTGCATTTCCTGAAAATCACGCTTTAGCGTTAGGGTCGGGTGGACGGGCCGTACCGAAACCCCTCCATCACTTCCTTCAGAAGACTGACCTACTATTCGGGATTGGATGCAGTTTTAGTCGAACTAATTTCGGTGTTAAAATCCCAGATGGTAAACGTGTTATTCATGCAACGTTAGATTCGGCTGACATCAATAAAGACATCCCTGTTGAAGGTGCACTTGTCGGTGATGCGCGTTTGATTTTAGAGGGATTGGTAGAGGCGGTTCGGGATCGTTACGATGGTGCTACCGAAAGCAAAACTGCTGCAATCACAGAAGAGATTAGCAGTGTGAAAGCAGAATGGCTTGATGAATGGATGCCGAAACTGACCTCTGACCGGGTGCCGATGACTCCGTATCGGGTTATCTGGGATTTACTCCACACTGTGGATGTCAAGAACACGATAATCACACACGACGCAGGAAGTCCACGTGATCAACTCTCCCCATTTTGGCATTGTGAAACCCCGCTCTCCTACATCGGTTGGGGAAAGACGACACAACTCGGTTACGGACTCGGTTTAGCAATGGGAGCAAAACTGGCAAAACCTGACGCTCTCTGCATCAATGTCTGGGGAGATGCTGCTATCGGTTTTACGGGGATGGATTTTGAAACCGCTGTTCGCGAACGAATCCCAATACTATCTGTCTTATTCAACAACTTTTCAATGGCAATTGAGATTCCTATTATGCCTGTTTCTACTGAAAAATATCGTTCTACAGATATTTCAGGCAACTACGCTGATATGGCAAAGGCATTCGGAGGATACGGTGAACGCATTGAAACGCCAGACCAGATTATTCCGGCAATTAATCGCGGTATACAGAAAACGCAGGAAGGTGTGCCTGCACTATTGGAATTTATAACGGACAAGGAACTACAGACTTCAAAGATTTAGATTTAGAATCTTAATCATTACAATATAGAATGAGGTGTTAAAATGAAATATATTGCTATGGGTATAATCCTAACTGTCTTATGCATTGGTATAAGTGCTTGGGCAATAAACAATGATGCGTCACTGATGTTGTATCTGCCTTTTGATAAAGATGACGGAGACAAATCCATAGACGCAAGCGGAAATGACCTTGAAGCTGTATTTCACGGGGCAACTTGGTCTAAAGATGGCAAAATCGGTGGATGCATACATTTAGCTGATTCCGAAAAATATGTTGAGGTAGATGCAGTTCCTGAACTTGATATTACGGATGAAATCACAATCCAAACGTGGTTTTTACCTGAACAAAACCAAGGGGATTCTAATCTGATGGGACGTAGGGACTCAGGTAACGTAGGCGGGTATTGTCTGCAATGGAGCTCAGCTCATACAGGATCGCCGCAGATTGAGACCTGGATGTATGTTGGTAACTGGCAAGGATCACGGAATAAACAGACTATCAAACCGGCATTAAATGAATGGCACCACGTTGCATCTACCTACGACGGTGATAAAGTGCGGCAATATATAGATGGAAAGTTAGATGTTGAATACGCAGCACCAGGCAAGTTAAACAGCATAGATGTTGTGTTCCGTATAGGAAAATCGCAAACACCCCTCGCTGGTACAATAGGTTATGTTGATGAGGTAGCCATCTACAACCGCGCTTTATCGGAAGACGAAGTCAATGAAGATATGAACAAAGGCGTGTTCTTTGCGGTTGATCCGAGTGGTAAACTCGCTACAACTTGGGCAAATCTTAAAATGTAAGAATAGGACATATATTAATAATATGAATAAAACATGTGCAATTTTCGACCTTGATGGAACGCTTATCAGCAAATCTTCTGAAAAGGTCTTCCTAAAACATTTATTGAGTAACGGGGAAATTCCTGTTTCTAATTTGCTTGCGTGGACATCAC
Organism: Candidatus Poribacteria bacterium; assembly: GCA_009839975.1. Taxonomy (GTDB): domain Bacteria; phylum Poribacteria; class WGA-4E; order WGA-4E; family WGA-3G; genus MSPOR6. Next base: position 2,221 of record VXOP01000039.1, on the reverse strand, counting down.
ATTTTTTGAAAGTTAGGTCATATCCACAAGCAACATCAAACAAAGTCCATTTACGCGGTTTAAACCAGAGTCATCTATGCAACCTTGCCCAGGAGTGTTTTACCAATTCACTTCGGGCAAGTATTACACCTCATATATCGGCATTGATACAAACCCATCGAGATGAAGGACGGACTGTCATTCTTATGTCTGGTTCCTTGTCGTTTCTTGTAGAGCTTTTTCATGAACACCTTGAGACGGACATTATGATAGCAGATGAGTTGGAGGTAGTTGATGGAAGATTCACCGGCAAAAGGGTCGGTATACGACCTTATGCTCAGAACAAGGCTGCCCTTGCTAAAGACTTGGCATCAAGATATGGGTTTGACTTAGAATCCTCTTATGCTTATGGAAATCATCATTCAGACGTCTACAAACTTGAGTTGTTTGGAAATCCTGTAGCTGTAAATCCTAATCGCTTGCTTCGTAGAATTGCGACAGCGCGAAAATGGCAGATTGAACTGTAATATTTAATGTAGTAGTTTATCCTGTCGGGTTTTGCTTCGCTCTACCCGACCTACAAGAGAAGACTTCATAAAACAATAGTTATAACAGTGCGACTTGAAAAGTATATCGCTACTTCAGGTATTGCCTCCCGTAGAGCTGTGAAACGCGCAATCCGGGATGGACGTGTTACCGTTAATGACATTAAAGTTCTTATCCCGGGACACCCAATAGACATAGAAAGAGATGCTATTGAATTTGATGGGCAACCTGTTGAACCGTTAAATGAACGACTCTATGTCATGTTGAATAAACCGACAGGTTATGTAACAACTCGAAAAGATGAACGTGGACGCCCCACTGTGATGGACCTCTTAGCGGATCTACCCCGATCTATCTACCCAGTGGGACGTCTGGATTTGGAAACTGCAGGTCTTCTACTTTTTACCGATGACGGTAATTTTGCCAACAGAATGATGCACCCCAGTCATGAGATTGAAAAGACATACTATGCTTGGGTAAAAGGTGTTCCAACTGAACGTGCACTTAACCGTTTACGTAAAGGTGTTGCTATTCCCAGCGGTACGACATCTCCAGCAAAAATAAAACGACTCAATACCGAGTATGTTTCTATACCAAGTGGTAGGAAAAAGAAGAAAAGGAAGGAGATTCTATCAAAATTCCGAGTGATAATCCACGAAGGGAAGAAACGACAGGTACGTCTGATGTTTAAGGCAGTCGGACATAGGGTAATTCGTTTGAAAAGGACACGTATTGGAGGGTTAGAATTGGGCAATCTTCCGCAGGGGCAGTATCGTTTTCTGACCCCTACGGAAGTAGCCAATTTGCAGAGTTAATTGTCGTCTTCACTCGTATCTGCTTCCGCAGCTAACTGTTTGACTCTTTGTATCGCACCTTGTGCACTTTGCTTCATCCGTTCATTTGTGGTGTGATTCATCAACTTTTCAAGTACTTCAATTGATTTCTCAAAATCACCTGTCAGTGAATACGTAACACCCAGATAATATTGTGCAGTTTCAAAGACATTGCTATCCGGGTACTTTTCAATGACACTTTGGAAGTACTTAACAGCATTTTTTCCATTTTTTACAGCGTCTTCTCCCGAACTATTCTGAATCATACCCGCGTAAGTGAGTCCGATTTTCAAGTGTAGATCAGGAAGTAATCCCATCTTATTTTCAGGGTCTTTATCTAAGACCTTTTGACTATATGGAAGAGCCTTCTCAATCTGTCCTCGGTTCAGATGCGTCATTGCAAATTCGTTATTTAACTTCACGTCGTCCGGCATCATTTCGCTTATTTTAAGTGCCTTCTCAATTTGATTCTTACTGAGATAGAAGATACCGAATTCTCGGTTTATATCCATATCATCAGGCATCTTTTCACGGATCGGTTTTGCTTTCTCAATTTGGTGACGATGGATATAGAGAATTGCGATTTCACGGTTCAGAGCAACATCATCAGGCATCTTTTCCAACTTAGACAATTTCTCCTGAAATGCTTTCTCTTTTTTCAACGTTTCTTGCATCACAGGTAAGAAGTCCTTAGGTGGCGCGTAACCACGATGGTGCGTAATTAAACCGCCATCCGGACTTACAAAAAGGATTGCGGGATAGCCTCTAACGCCAAACTTCTTACCAGTTTCCGCGTTGATGGGTTGTTCTTTAATTTCTGGATTAACTTTGATTGTAATGAACTTATCAGAAAGTGTGATAAC
>VXOP01000040.1 GCA_009839975.1 Candidatus Poribacteria bacterium | reverse complement strand
AACTTGGGCTAACATAAGGCTCAATTGCAAGAATCGGTAAAGGTGGTATCAATAAGCAAACCTTGTCAAAATTTGATTTTGCTCCAAACGGTATAATGGAGGCAGTCGCATTTTCACAAGACGCCAAATTCTATGCGACACAAGAAAACAGATGGAACTTTGCGCTTGATCCTTTAAGACTAAATCAGACTAATAGATGTAAATACGTAAAATGAAATTAAAGTACTGAACGGACATACTGAAGCAATAACTCGATTGGTATTTTCACATGATGGAAGGACTCTTGCAAGTGGAAGTAAAGATGGGACTATTCTGCTCTGGGACTGGGAAAAGGTTGTCAATTCAGAGTGATTTATTCCTACTTGTCTTCAATTAATATACAATACATGCACCACCAGCACAGACACTGCCTGCTTTCTGTGTTACATCGCCAGCGACACTCTCCTCTTCTTGGTTTTCAAATTCGGCAATAAGTGATACTGTTTCCTCATTGGGTTTTGATAAATTCAGTTGAAGTACCTCATCAGGGGAGATTGAGACTGTGCATCCTGTCCATAAGATAGTGCATAGAAACATTGCTATGAGTAAGAGTATCGGGACATTTCTCGGTTTCACCTTTTATACCTCAATTTTCTCAAGTTTGACCTGATCAAGCGAACTTTTTCCTATGCCAAGTCCACTCGCTGCAGTAATATGATTTGCATATTTTGACATTGATCCTAAACCCATCTCTTCGCGTTTCTGATTAACAGTCTGAAGTATTAGCACATCCAGTATAACAGGGTCCTCACTGATAAACATGCCACCGTATTTCCATGTAGTCTCTTCGTGATAGGTTGGACCTTTGTCATAAGATGCCAATAAACCGTCAACAATGTTGAGGACGACTTTGTCTTTTAGGACTTTGTTCTCAAAGATTTCGCCGATTGCTGGGTTGCAGTAGAGCGGTCTTCCATGGAACCTACGGGTGTTGTCAACACTACCAAACGCCATGTTCTTTAGACATCCACTCACACCTGCCATATCGTGATGTTTCAGGACAGGGACATTTATGAGAACATCTACGTGTTCGGTGACGATTTTGGAATAATTGGATCGTGTGCTTTCATTTTCTCGTCTCTTGATACTATCTTTCTCGGTTTCATAAAAGACTGTGTCATCATAACCGATGTCTTTTAGGTCAGTTGCCAGTGTTCGCACATCACCATCGTCTGTTCTGATTGGATAGTTAGCCTTCAATAGATGTTCTTCAAAGCGATCCCAAATGATGATCTGTTCTTTTAAAACACCAGAACTGAATAGACTATCAACTATCTTGTTGACAATTACCGAATGTGTAGATAATTTAGGTCCGGCAAGGGGATTGATTTTTATCCCTACTCTGTGATCGGGTAGAACAAAATCTCGCCATGCTTCTTTTATATCCTCACGTCCGGTAAGTTTCAGCATCGCTTCATCAAGCATCTGACCGACTGCATCTTCATTTAGACTGTCTTCCTCCCAGACGTCTTTGCCGATTACCTCTACGACAGGTGTAAGGTTCTCCTGTTGCGTGGGAGGTGTCAGGACACGTCCACCTCCGATCTGTGCAATGGCAGGAATTGATGTGAGTGCAGCACCACCGATTGTTCCGATTTTGGTTAGGAACTGGCGGCGATTGAGTGAATCACGTACACTTCTATCCGCTTCGCAATCTGAGATAATGTTTTGAATTACCTTATCATCGGACATCTCTACAGTTTTCCTAATTCTGTAATTATCGTTGACGTTGGCACACGAATACCTGTTAAGTCAAGTGTACCCCATGCAATTGTCCCATCTGAGTTTACAATGAAAGTTGCGGGTCGGGCAATTTCAAAAGTGGTCTGATCAAGGACATTATAAGCTGTAATGGTCTTCAGGTCTACATCTGCAAGTACGGTGAATGTAAGGTTCAATTCCTCTACAGTTGTTTTTGTTTCATCTTCGTCATCAGCACTGATAGCGATGAGTTCTGCACCTTCTGCTTGTATTTTGCTGTGGTTTTTCTGCAACTCGCCGAGTTGGGTCATGCAGGAACCTCAGCCACCGAAACGATAGAAGACTAACACTACATCTTTTCCATTGTCTAAGTACTGCGATAGTGAATGTAGGTTTCCATTTCCATCTGGCAACTCAAAATCAGGAGCACGAGTGCCAATATTGAGACCTTGACCGAGATTTGACTCTGTCTGGGATGTTGGTTGTAACGTAACGCCATCTATACTGATCACCTGACCCGCAAGGATCTCAACGTTACGTTCAATTTCTTTGTATCCTGCTGCAGTAAGACGAAGAATATAGGAGCCTGCTTCAATATCCGTTATCTCAAAGCTGCGATTACTATCGGTCTTCGCAACAATCTCTTCACCTTGATACAGTGCGACTTGAAACGATACGTTCTGTTGGTTCAGTACCTCAACTTGTAGTGTGCCCTTAGTAGAGGCAATATCATCTACCGGATTATCAGAGTTTTCACAACCTATTGCACAGAAGAGCAGAATCAGCAATGTAATATAAATGCGTGCGTCATACATGGTCAACATATTCCTAATTAGAGGTCCTCTAATGCGGTGAGTATTTCGTCTGTAGGGGTGCGTTGATCCCATTCATCAATTGTGACCCAGGTGATCTTTCCATCCATCCCTATGACGAAACTTGATGCTTGCGCGATTCTTATATTATCCAGACCAACGACATTGTATGCTTTTATGACATTTAGGTCAAAATCTGCTAAAACGGGAAATGTCAGTCCACGATCTTGTACAGTTGATTTGGATGAATTGACATTATCCGAACTGATTGCGAACAGTTCAGCACCTGTTGCTTTAATCTTATCATAGTTGTTCTGCAACTCACTGAGTTGCGATCTGCAGAACGGTCACCATCCTCCTCTGTAAAATACAATCACGATATTTTTACTTGTGAGGGTTTGTGAAAGTGAATGCGTTTGATTATTGCTATCAGGCAGCTCAAAATCAGGTGCTTTACTCCCGACACCTAATCCTTCACTTGGACCTAATACGACTGTGTCAGGTATTGCGATGAGTTCTGCATCCAATTCAGCTGTTTGGTCGGGAGAGATGGCATTCACTTCAAGATTCTGTTTCTCAAAACCGTAATGTAATACATTCATGGTAAACGGTACATTTACGGGTAAGTTCTCAAAAGTGTATACACCTAACTGAGAAGTCATTGCTTCGTATATTTCACCTGATTTTGCCATGAGTTTGACAAGAACACCAGATAGTGGATTGCCGGTTTCAGATTCAGTTAGCACTCCTGACAGATGCGATACAGGTTCAACTAATTCAGTGAGTTCTATTCTTGATATTTCAGAGAGTTTCCCATCCTCAAGGGTAACATTCCTTTCTTCTGTTTCATACCCTTTTGCCGTAATCTGGAGTATATAATCACCGGCTGCGACATTATCAAATTGAAAACTTCCATCTGCGACTGTCTGAGAAATTAGCTGCCCTTCTTTCAATAGACGCACCTGAATTGATACACCGTCAATAACCTGAACTTCACCTTGGATAGTACCTGAAGGGACTCCTGTTTCGTCAACGGGTACTTCAATAACACTATCAGGGTCTTCTGTAGAACCACAACCGAATGCAGTTATTACCAGCAGTGTCAAGACAAGATATGGATGTAAATGCTTCATGACTGTTTTGTACCTCTAATTGCGTGGTTAATCCATTTTTTATTGGCTGCGCTTCTTTATGCTACCCCAAGTCGTAGCGATTTTTCCTTCTGCTTCAACTGCGGTAAGGGCAGCGAGTCCGTCATTCATGACTGTCTGTAAATCCGCTTCACTCAAAGCTGCGTTGAATAAAACAACTTCATCTATAATTCCGGCAGTATATCTGTTAAAGTGGCGTCCGATGTGGAATACACCTTCACCCGTTCCATATCCGCTTGCTGTATCATAATCCAATTCAGCTTCCTTTACACCGTCTACCCATAAGGATGCTTTTCCTGCGTCTGCGTCTGCTACACCGGCGATAAAGTGCCATTGATCGTCCCCGATTTCAGTTGTGCTGATAGGTCTATAGCTCTGATTGGCAGAATTTCGCAGAAAGAATGTCACCTTGTTGTCTCCTCCGCCATTCCATAGCATGTACCAGGGCAGGACTTGGGTTGTATCTTCATAGTTTTTGCCAGCAAGTGAACCACCGACCTTTGTTCCTTTGAAGTGAACGGTGAGTGAGAATGATGTACCAGCTTCAAAAGAGACTGTCTGTGAGTGAGGAACTTCCACCCAGTTATCCGTACCGTTGAATTCAAGTGCCTGTCCGAATTTTCCATCAACCCACGTTGCACCGTGGATAGTTCCATCGTTTCCGTTGCCTGAAGAATCTGTTGCGGTTGTACCTTCACCCTCATCAAACAACCAGAGTGCGGTAATGTTCTCAGTGTTTATCGCTGCGAATGCAGGGCTAAGTGTGAGTAAGCAGAATCCGATTAAAGCAAAAGTAATCATACCTAATAGGTTCAGTTTATTAGATGTATACATGAAGTATTTCTCCTTTTCTTTCTATATTAGCGTTTGAGATGTGCCCAAGTAATCGTTAGTTTGTTTATCGGTTCAACAGCAGCAGCTTCTTCTAAACCGTGATTCATGATCGTATCCATTTGATCTTCACTCAATGCGATATTGAAGAGACCGACGTCATCAATAATTCCACCGGTGTATCTGTTGAAATGTACCCCAATGTGGAGTACACCGTCGCTGGTGCCATATCCATCGTTGGTATCCATTGTTCCTTCAATTTCCATTTTACCGTCTATCCACAGAGACACCTTCTTTGCGTCTGCATCTGCTCTACCGACAACAAAATGCCATTCATCGTCACCGAGGTCGGTGGTACCGTCTACTTTTGAATTTGCCCCTGCAGTAGATCGTAGATATAAAGAGACTAAATTGTTTGCTCCTCCATTCCAGAGTAGGTACCAAGGTCTTGCTTCGGTCGTGTCTTCATAGTTCTTACCTACGAGTGCGCCGCCAACTTTTGTTCCTTTGAAGTTAACTGTGATTGTAAAGGAAACACCTTTTGCAAATGTAACAGAATCTGAATGTGGGACTTCAACCCAGTTATCAGTCCCATTAAATTCAAGTGCTTTACCAAATTTGCCGTTGACGCGTTTTGCGCCGTGAATTGTACCATCGTTTTTGTTTCCAGACGAATCGATAGCGACGTTGCCACTGTTTTCGTCAAAAAGCCACATTCCCCTGATACTTTTGGCATCAATAGCAGCATGACTTGTCGTTAAAAAAGCACCAAGTGCAATGAATGCGATCAGCAAACCTAAGCTCATATATTTCATAATCTATCCTCTTAGCATATATGTTTTAGTATGTTGGTTCTTTTACTAAATCCCCGTACAAATGTCAAACCGGTAGGTGCGATATCCTTATCGCACCGGATCCTACGAGGAAACCTTCAACGAAAGGGTTGGGATAAACCCGGTGCGATTAGGAAATCGCACCTACCGGCCTGGGAAAAATCGGTTTTACCCAATTAATTCCTTAATCTTCATTATATATTAACATAGAAGTGCATGATTCGTCAAGGAGTAAAAGGTTTAAAACTGTCCAGAAACAGAGATTCTTTGTGAGGCACCGAGGGTGTGTGTATTAAATGCGTAATCTACAAAAAACGTAATAGAACTCAGGTTCAATTGCAGACCTGTTCCAGCTGCGAAGCCGCGTCCGTTCCATCCACAACGCAATGCAAGTATGTCAAATAGCAGGTATTCAGCACCTGTGCGCATGAGCACACCCGCATTTGAATCTGTTCCCTCCTCCAAATCCGTTTGGTCAGTTTCAAAGTCTATATCAATACACCCTTTCCCGAAACTGGGAAATGTGAATTGATATGCGGCACCGAACCTTAACCTTCTTCCACGTGTAAAAGTTGGTCTATCAGCCGTATCCCAACGGATCTGTGTGCCAGTTGCGTCGAGTAAAAGTGCACCTATCTGAATCCCTCTATAAGGTGTCAATAGGAATCCGATGTCTAATCCGAATCCTCTTCCACTGTTTTCGTAGATAGATTGACTAAGGAGTTTAACATTTCCGCCGATTGAAATCAGTGAATGTATCTCGCGTGCATAAGATATTAACAATGCATTGTCTGAATTGCTAAAGTATTCTGCAACTGTTGGTGTATCAATGTAGTGTTCACCTTCGTCTTTGACACCATTCCCATTTAGGTCTTGAAAATCACCTAACATGCCATTGTTATCAACGTCAATAAAAGTTGTTCTGGGTATATCATCAATGCCTTGCCGGATCCAACTAAGCCCCAGGCTTCCGATTCCCTGAATTTGGTGTATATAATTGACGAAGTTGTAGCTAACCAACCCTTGACTAAAGAAACTCCCTTCACCTGTTCTAAATGTGTCGGAATACATCGTTGAAAACCCATTTTTGTTTATTTTTGCTAATCCTGCGGGGTTCCAATAAGTTGCTGTCGCGTCATCTGCGATAGCTACGAATGCGCTTCCCATACCGAGTGCTCGTGCCCCCACGCCATGACTAAGGAATTCTGCGACGTGTGCCCCTTCATCAGCAGCTTGAGATGGCAAAGAGGTAAGAAGGATGAGTGTGATAATTGTTATAGTGTATACAGATTTTTTCATGTTTTTTATCCTGGTGCAAAGTCGTATATCGGTGCTCGGATGATAACGCTGAGTACACTCCAGAACGCCCCTACACAATATTCACCGAGTATTACGCCAAAGAAGAAGAAGATCATTCTTCTATATGTTTTGGGACCACCAAATCGTAGAGCGATCCACTTTAGAAATGTGCTAATAACGAGACAACTCCAGAAATACCCGACTCCAAAGGTCATAGAAATCGGATAACCTGCTGGATGGAGGGGCCACCAGATGAACCGCATCCGCATAAACATCAGTAGGAATGTAAATCCCATTCCGCCTGCCATGAAACTCATTGCAGGTACATTTGGATCGCGCGGAAAGGTGAACAATCCCGATAACCAATTAAACTGACCAATATGTCCTACTGAAGGACCGATTCCACCCCCTGCTCCTGTGACTGCCCCGCCAAGACGGTACAACTCGCTTAACGTTGCCCAAAATGCTGATAAGGATCCGAGTATGACTGCAATAAGCATTGCCAACACGAGTTTTTTTGTATTCATGTTAGCGCGCTCAGCCATTTTGAATGCTTCAAGTTGGTGTGGCATGATGTGTTCACGATAGCCGCGCCCACTAAAAAACCAAAACAGTGGAAAGACAGTTAAGTTATTAGGTCCGATGCGTCTCGTGCCTAAAATATTCACTAAAAATTGCTGAGCATTACACATGCCAGCCATCTCGTGTGCTGGGGGGCCGAGTTCTGCGCGGACACGCGTAATTCCGATAGAGATTGCATAAAAGAATGCGAAGAATGGGAGTATTATCGGGAGTGTCATGCCTGCTTTAAGACAGAACCAGATAATATACAGACTTGCGCCAATTATGATGAGAAATGCTGACCGATATCGTATCGGTTCGGCAACGTCATCAATTCCACCAGATAGTCCGAGTATAGTACGTCCCACCTTCACGATATGTCTACGTGTTACAAGTATAGCGATGACGAAAATCGCCATCCATCCACCGATAGATTGTTCGCTTCCATAGGGAAAGGGTGAAGGAATTCCTAATGCACTACCAAAGACACGTTGCATTTTCTCAAATAGGTAGAAGAACCATAAAGAGAATGATAAATCGAGCGGTAAAAGAAATCCTAAACCGATAACAAACGGATATAAGGGTACAGGGATATTTCCGACAGCATTCCACGGTTTTTCGGTGAAGAAAGCTCCCCAGTTCCGTGCGTTGTGGCGAACACTGAAATCTGGTAGTACGGGGAAAAAGTGTGCCAGTCCGTGCCAGACATTTGCTAAAGCAGCGATAATGAAACCGTACCATAGTAGTCTATTCTTGAAGAGTTGTGCTCTGCCGCCACCCTCAGTAATAGCCATCGGTAGTTGTATGATGGGATATGCCAGTTTTTCATTTTCTGTCCACTGCTTGCGAATTAGCACGTTCAGACAGATCATGATTGCACCCAGAGCGAGTATGAAGGATGTCCACCACAGTGTCGGCATAATCCATGCACCACCTATTTCTGCGTTGTAGAATGGTGTGTCACCTTCATAGAATCCTCTTATGATGTCTTTATTTGAAACAACGAGATGTTGTGGGATATAGCTATGAAATGTTCCTGCCCAATCGTTTTCTATTGTCGCGAACCAGAACGCATGTGGAAGTGCTGGAATCGTCAACGCCAAGGCATCATGTCCTGCTAATCCAGATGCTATGGACAACATTGCATAGATTGTGATCAGCTCGCCTTGGGTCAACGCAGATTTTGGAGCGAAGCGTTTTAAGACAAGGTTGAATAGGATGAGGAAGAATATGTTTAAGACGACATTCCAGAAAAGTGAAATGGTTGTAGGATGTCCCGAATGCCAGACACACTCTACCTCTATTACCCAAAAGACATTTGGCGGGATTAACAAGATGGCAATAAGAATTGCGCGCCATGTAACACCAAAATCACGTTTTTCGTTTTGATTTTCAAGGTGTGTTGTTGATGCGTCCATACAGTTATTCTGTCTTTCAGTTTTTGAGATTTAGAAATGCCTTAAGGGTTCATTCTCTGCTAATTCCCAAACAATATGTCCAAATTCATTTGCGCCTGCACTGGATCCTTTGAATGTCGTCGTCAGAATACCCCATGCCAATTTATATGCGGATAGAATCTGTGTCAAAGATGTAGAAACATCGCCATAGCAGAGGAGTGCAGCGGTACCACCACCACCTCCGCCGGTAATCTTTGCACCGTATATTCCTCCCCGTGGACCGATTTTTTGTGCAATATTGACAATACCATCAATCTCAGGACAGCCGAGTCCGGCACAGTCACGATAACTTGCATTTGATTCATACATGAGTTTGCCCGCTTCAGTAAGATACTGTTGTGCGTGATGAGGATATGCATGAACATTTTTGATCGCATCTATGAACTGCTTAACCCGGGCATTCTCATAAACAGGATGATTTACACAGTTACGAACGTTATAAATCTTGTCAGGTTTTACCTGCGTAACAGTATCTACAGATTGACCATATTTTTCAATGAATTCACATCCGTGAACCTTTTGTGGTAGCAGAGGAATACACCTTTCTTCATATTCCTCTACCGTCAAGTCGCATAAATAGTTTGTATCTAACTTATCCCATGCCAGTTCTTTCTTGAGTATTGTCAAACCCATAAATGCTGCAGTTCTTGTATCAACATAAGCACTGCTCTTCGTGCTGCGGTGAACTTTGGGGTGTATACCTATAAATGAGACATTGGCTGGACAGTCAACATATTCCAGTATTTTATCAGGTTGACACAAGAGAGATAGTATTTTATTCTTTTTCCCTAATGTCGCTGTCACCTGATCCATAATACCACAGGGAGCACCGACTACTCGGTTTTCAACAACCTGTCCTAATCTCGCAATTTCAATTGGTTTTAAACCCAAGCGATATTGTTGGTTGATTACGCTTAATGTTGCAACTTCAATTGCTGCAGATGAAGCAATACCAGCTCCCATCGGAATATCACTTTTAATAACTACAACAGCACCGTGTGAGAATTTTTCAACTTTTTCTTCCTTTAACAATGTAAAAAAACAACCCAGTACATATCCGATCCATGCTGAATTTTCTTTGGTTGACATCATGTTTCGGACTTTAGTATAAGACTTAAGTTTATCATCTTCGTAGAAGTCATCAAGCGACATCTGAACACTTGGTACTAATAGTTTCTCATCTTGTATTGTAAGAGCTAATAGTTTTTTATCATTTCTCGGTTGAATAGCAGCGATGGCAGCACGGTTGAGTGTCATCTGAAAGACGTTAGCACCGCAATAATCGGCAATACCCCCCATTATGTCAAGTCTTGCAGGAGCACGTGCTACGATTATCTTTCCCTCTTTATTGAACCCTTTCTGAGAGAACACGTCAGGAGAGTCGCATTGTAAGAGATATTCCAGCTCAACAACTTGTAACGTTTTTTGTGAAGGACCGTGAAGTTGTTCAACCTTCATTGTTTATCCCATTTCTTCAGTAATAGCGTGGGTTAGATTTGATAGAGCGGGGGTGAACCACCATGTCCTATGTCAAGGGTTGACAACTGTAACGCTTTCTCCTACTTTAAGGGAATGTTGTCCAGCGACGACCACAGATTCTCCCTCGTCTAATCCATTCACTATCTCTACTAATCCATCCTGAGCGAGACCAACTTCTACAAGTTTGCGTTGACTCACGCCTGCTTCAACAACAAAAACATTCTGTTTCTTCGTTGTTCCGTCTTCAATCAAAGAGACACGCGGAACAAGAATGGCATCCGTTTGAATCTTGACAGGAATATTAACCTTTGCAAACATACCAGGCTTCAGAAGTCCTTCAGCATTATCTATGCTGATCTCAACAGATGCTGTCCGTTGCATCGGTTGTAATGTTGGACTGATATAAGATATAGCACCAGTTATTGGCGTGTTGATTCCTTCAACGACAATCACAGTTTGCTGATTAAGGGATATCTGACTTAATTGTGATTCAATCACATCAACCTTTGCGTTAACTATGTCAGTATCTACTATCTCAAACAGAGGTGCAGTTGGAACAGCCATACTACCCAAATCTAAGTGTCTTTGAGAAACGATTCCATCAATAGGTGCGATGATTATAGCATCTTTACGTTTGTTCTGCGCAAGTTTAAGAGCAATACTTGCTTGTTTTTTAGCCGTATCTGCGGTTATAATTTCAGCTTCCCAACTCTTGGCGTTCTGTAAAGCTTGTGCGGTCATCAGTCCAGCTTTTGCTGCATCAACTTGGGATGCAGCGAAGGCGATATCTTTTTCCCAGGTTTTTGTTTGTGCTTGTAATTCTGCAAGTTTAAGTGCGGCCCTTGCTTGTTCTACTTGTGCTTGCATCGCCAGAATATCTTCTTCACGGGATCCGTTCTCAATCAGTTGTAGCTGCTCTGAAGCAATGTTATATTGAGCCATGACAACATCTAACTGCGTTTTGCTATTATCCAATGATTGTTGACTAATAGCCCCATTTTTGAAAAGGTGTTCAAATCGTGAATAGTTGTTTTTAGCGTTTGCAAGGTTTGCTTCAGCTTGATTTAAAACTGCTTTCGCTTGTCGTCGATCTTCATCCCTGGCACCGGTTTTTATTTTCTCAAGATTCGCCTCAAGCGATTTTAGTCCTGCTTTCGCTTGTTCAATCTGTGTTACAGTGCGAATCTCTGCAAGTTCCTTTACTTGTTGAAGTGATGCTTCAACCGCATCCAACTGTGCCTTTGCTTGTGCCACTTGTGAGAGAACACGTACTTGAGCGAGTTGCTTTGCTTGCAAGTATCCTGTTTCTGCCGCTTCTAAGGTTGCTTGTGCTTGTTGAACAGCGAGGTCTAATTCCTCATGTTCAACTACAGCAAGGGTATCACCTTTTTCTACACGGTCACCTTCAGATACGGCAATAGAGATAATTCTGCCAGAGATTTTAGGGATTATGTTAACCCGAGATTCTGCTTCAATTGTTCCAGATAGCTTAAATTCTGACCGAATCTCATCCCGCATTGCTTTAACGATTTCAACCGGTTTTGATCCAATATCTACCTCTTCAGGTATTGTCTCTGTTTTTTCAGGTTTCAATACACGAAATAATATGATTTCTACACAAATTGCAATGATAATTATAAAACCCCAAATTCTCTTTAATTTATGACTCCTTGAC
>VXOP01000276.1 GCA_009839975.1 Candidatus Poribacteria bacterium | reverse complement strand
TAATTTACAGGCAATAAATATCAGAATGAAGGCGATATATCGTTTAAAAAGTTCCATTATCTCTCCTAATAGTAAATCCAGAAATTTAGCGAAGTATCAAAACCTACCACTAAGCGTATTCAGAACAACACTTACCCTTCGAATAGCATCAAAGATGTTGATATAATCTACCTGAAATCCAGCATTTTCAAGATCAACTTTAGCGAATTTAATGTGTGTTGCTGCTGAATCTCCCTTTGCAGCCAATGGATGGTGTAAAATGAATGCTCTATGCTGCGTCTGATCCTTAAAAACCGGTATTCCGTTGTAATCCTGATGCACAAGGCTTGGACGAAGTTCTTTCAGGTTCTTTTTAACTGGGTCTACGAGAGTAGACCAATAATCTTTTTGGAGATCCATCTGATAGTTTTCGTCAAGACAGAGTTGTGCTACATCAAATCCTAATCGCCAATCGAGAAATGGATGATACGCTATGTTGGAGTAATCACGCATGCAGCCTTTGTTGTAGCAAGATGAATCACATTCATCTCCATGTGCTATTATTCCTTTTGAAAAATCCTCATTAGGATTAACCATATTATGTAGATATTCAATCAATCTGAGTTCACCTTTGCCGTTAACTTCACCCAAATATCGGCAGTATCCAGCTCCATTTGCTAAAGCATCAGCGATGAAAATTTGTTGTTTGTAGATGTCGTCTCCTTGGGTAAAAATAGGTCGAATTTCAACACGCAATTCGTTAGGAGATACATCTAATTCACTTGCTACAAACTGCCGAAATAGGAACCCAAATGAGTATAGTGCCGCTCTCCAGTATTCTTCTCCCTGATTTTGTAGAATACCTACCGGTAGTTTGTCTATCTCAATTAACAAAACATCTGTTGTTTTCGCTGCATAAAGTGCTGCTTCTAATTCCTGCCCTCCTCTTTCAAAATAGTTTTCCTCATCAAAGTAGAAATTATCACTTTTTTCTGCTAATTCACGACAGACTGTAGGAGATACAAGTGCTTTTGAATTTCGTTTCCTTTTAAGTGTAAAAAACTGGTCATTATTCGTGTTAATTGAAATAAGTCTCAGTTTCTCAGCAGTTACCCATCGAAAGTTGTGTTCTGGATTCAGATCTTTAAGTGTGTCTGACGGTAAGCGTGCGTAGGTTGAACGCGGTGACCAATTAAAAGATTCATGTGCATCATCAGGCATAAAATTAGTAAGGAATCCTTTCGGTTCAATACTTTGAATTATATCAAATGTATCAGATCCGCATATACTACAGTTTCCTTCCGCTATATGTTCTTCTTTAGCAAGAATAGCTTTGCATTTATCACAGAACCCGATTGATACTGGTTTATCATGTGCAATGCCACTGTCAGTTACTATTTTTCCCTGCTCTCGTTTGTAAGATACAATACCTATTGAGGTATGGATTTTTTTGTCTTTAACAGTTTCTGAACCAGGAGCAAATTGACTGATGGCAAGTTCAATGTCTCGGTCAACAACTCCTGATGTTGGAGGCCAATTGGAAATGCGTGGTTGTTGATGATATAAATAACGCACACCTGTTGGAAATCCAAACATTGGTAACAGTCCAGATTCTGCGAGTGCTTGACTTAAATCGTCGTCTCTAAATGGGTGTCTCTTGGCGCATTCTGTAATTTCGTTTTCAAGTTCGTTGGTAACCCAGTTTATCAGTTCTGCTGTTCCGTTCTGGGGTTCTAATTCTGTTTGCGCGACGAGCACCTGAACGATTTGCTGAATCTGGTTTTGTTGGGTGTTTATCCATGTTGATAGTCTATCCCGATTAGTTGTCCAATCTTCAACGTTTCCAAAATTACCGTGGATGTTGTTCTTACTATTTGCTTCGGTTTCGGTTTGTGGGAAAGTTTGGAACAAAACTTCTTTCGCAAGAACACGTTTGATAATGTCCAGACTGCGAAGATCCAGATACGGTGACGGAGTAGGAGTATTTGTAATTTGATTTGTATTAGAAAAATAATGGTCATCGTGCGTTAACAATCTGCAAAGCGTTAAAGCATACGCTGTTGGTTCTCCGCGTCTCCCAGCGCGCCCCACTCGTTGTTGATAATTGAACCGCTGCGGTGGAACATTGCCTAACAAAACTGTTGAAAGACCACCGATATCAACACCTGCTTCCATCGTGGTTGTTACACTAAGTAGATCAATTTCATCTGTTCGTTTATTTTCATTATCAAGAATTACATTTTGAAACCATCGCTGTCGATTTGGTCGTTCTTCAGAATCTGTTTGAGCGGTCAATTCTTCACAATGGAAACGGTAAGGCTGAATTCCTGATTTTTCTGAATCAGCATAAAATGCATAGTATCCACCAAAATCTTTAAATTCGTCGTCATCTTTATCAATTTCCACCAGCGTATTATAGCAGAATGTGCTTGTGCATATTCCACTCGCTTTGTAAAGATGCTTACGTCTGCATGTTGGACATTGATAAATCGTATCTCCTTGGGGAAGACGAAGATTTAGATTTTCGACACGTACGCGATAATTCTCAAAACTGTCGGATGATTCTTGCTGTTTCTCCACTGCCCTGAGCAGTTCCTCAGCAGGATATCCGAAACGTTCGGCAGATTTTTCGATATATGTTCGCAAAAACGCTGGATTTTTCGGTTGATCGGGGTTGGTATCGTAAATCGTTGTATATCGCCCTTCGGCAAGGATACGGGTAACTGAAGCCATTATTTCAGATACCGCAATGTCTTGAATATTCCATTTGTCAGCATCAGTATAAGGTTCACACCACGCGAGTCCAAGCCCCTCTAATCCCATATGTCTTCGGGCAAACAACAGTTGTTCGTTTATTATCCTTTTTAATTCGTTTTCAATGTTTTCCAAAAGCCTATCTTGATGAGGTTCGCGTTGATGTGATGGCAGTAATGTTACCCCATCTTTTTTCCACTGGAAGATTTTTTCCCATTTATGTTGAATCCATTTATCATTCCTTCCTTTTTCACGAGAAAAATCTACTTTGTTACCATACCCACCTGGGTTCATACCAAGGTGTATAAATTCATTAAAGCAGTCCTGTTGGAGTGTGGTAAATGGATAGTTACCGCCAAGAGCAGTCAGCTGATTTTGCTGTTCAGGTGTCAAAGGTATTTCATCATCAAAAGCATCCTCAATATCGTAAAAAAATTGTTTTAGATCAGAATATTTATCGCGCAGCCTACGAATTGCGTTTCGAGCTGTGCGAAAATCGGCCTCACCAATTTGAAATGCATTGAGGGTTTCTAAATCTTTATCTCCTACTTGTTTTTTCATCGCTTCAACAGCGATAAGTCGAATCATGTCTTGATAATGCGACCACTGAATTCCAACAGCGTATTTTGCAGCATCTTGTCGACTATCAGAGAAAATAATAGTTTTCCGTTTCGACTTATCCTTGACAGTGGATTGTAAGGATTGTGAGAAGATTTGGATGATCTTTTGAAGACCTGTCCTGCTGGAACGAATCGTAGAATTTGCCTGTTCTTTACCATTAATGATAATCTTTATATTTTTGAATTCCCTCCGATCATCACAATTGGGACAAAATTTAGGAATTTCTGAACACCATTCTTCTGGGTTATCAATGTGGTAAGAATATCCGTTAGCATCAGATGTGGAATCCAGCGTAAGTGTTCCATCCGATGGTGAAAACTTTGCGGATGCCCATCGTCTTTGGATTTTATTTTTACTCCACTTCTCTCGCACAGGAAATTGCGTATTCTTCCAGAAAATAGCATAACTATTGTAGTTGCGATCTCTAATTCCTTTTTCGGGCAACCCCGCCAAATCTTGATAGTCACCGCTTAAATACCACCCTTGTGCATTTTCTGGGATTTCCTGTTTATAGCCACCAAGGAAGATATCTCCGCACGTTTCACAAGTTAGCAATTCAAGCACACGTGAACCACATTCATCGCACAATATACGTCGGTTAGTAAAAAGTTTTCCAATAAGTGAATCACCATTTTCACCTTGGCAATGTGAATTACTACATGCCCATAGTCCCTCAAAATTTTTGAAAAAATAATGTACGCGAAGTGGCAACAGTGCTTTCTCTGTCTTAGGATCCTCTTGTTGGATTAGGTAGCGAATTAACCCACGGATTGCATCTTCTGAAATGGTTGTTGAACTTACCTCATTCGCGGTTTTACACATTTCTTCAATAGTTAATGCATGTATTTTTTTATCACGGTTGCAAAGTTGTGCCACGGCAAATTTAATGTGATCTTTTGAAATATTGTCCAACTGGTTAGAATCTTCATTCTTATTGACTTTTTCAAACTCTTTTGCGTATTGAAGACATTCTTGAAGTTCAGATGTTTTGTCTGGCAGTTTCGGTGAAGGTATGATTTTAAAGTCTTTTTCACGTGCAAAAAACTGTCGTAGGTATTTGTTCCCTTCATCTCCTTCAAGTGATGCGCTTGATGCAATAATTCGCAGTTTTGGTGAGTCAAGGTCAAGATCAAGTCTGTTAAATAGTGTCCGTAGCAGGTAAGCCACTTCTGAACCTGCTGTGCCGCGGTAGGAGTGCAGTTCATCAACAACAAGGTGAAAGACACTATCTTCTTTTTGCAACCATTCTTTAGTTTTATCAAAGATAGTTTGTTCTATATCACGCGTTAACATAATGTTCAGCATTGAATAGTTCGTGATAAAGATATCAGGTGGATGGTCTTGCATATCCCAGCGTGACCACATTTCAGCCGTATCCATATTGGTAGAGGGGAAATAATAACGGTTTTCATCGGATTCACGAATTTTTTCAGATTGACTATGTAGTTTATCAAGTTCGGTCCGTAACCTTTGGGTACTGGCATTGCTACCGGTTTTTTCTTTCCCAGATACCGGTGTCAAACCTGTGTAGCGACCAAAATAAAATCGGTTTTTGCTACGATTAATATTGAGCCAACGATGTGCCTCTGGACTGTCACATGCCCGTCGAAGCCGCATTAGTTGGTCTTCCACAAGTGCATTAATCGGGTATAAAATTAACGCACGAATTGCCGCAGGACGGTTTTCTCCATGACGCTGCGGAATACGCCTTCTTGACGAATTCTGCTGGTACGCCCACCACGGACGGTCTGGACGATCCCCGTAATCGGTCCAGCCGCGAGATTCCTTGATAAGATAACTGAAAATTGGCAATAAAAAACATTCTGTCTTACCAGACCCTGTTCCTGTTGTAACAACGACATCCTTTTTATCAATTACTGATGCTTTAATCGCTTCTGCTTGATGTTTAAAAAGTGGACGATCAATTGGGGCAAGTCCATCTTCGCCGCCTAATGCTATAAATTCCCCAAGTTCAGAGGACAGTTGTAAATCATGGCATAACTGTGATAAAGTTTTTTCTGAGGAAGGATAAGGAAATATGGGCTCAAAACGAGGTGCTTGGAACAGCAAGCCATATTCTCGTAACAACTTTTCTCGTTCCTTTTCCAATTCAATATTATTGAAACCCAAAATTGTCTGTATGTAACGAATATAGTCATCACAGAGTCGTTCGTGTGCTTTAAATGGATCAGTATTACTATTTTCAGGCATCAAATTACCTCCCAGTTCTGATGTAGTGATTTAGTTATTTGGTATGCTACACCGACAGGAACATCTGAGTAGTGAAAGAAACCACCTTTTAATTCTGGTGGAATACCTGAGCAGAGCGTAGCACATCGGTCTACAATAAGCGGTAGATTTAACGGAGTTTTGACACATAAGGTTTTGTTTTTCTCCACGTAAGAAACAAACCCTACAGTTCTACCAGCATTTGAAAGTGCCAACCATTCACCCCAGTCGCGTGGTACTTTCCGTTGGTCAGGACCGGTCTTTAAGATATAAACGCTGGGACCGTATTGTGGTAGTATTTTGTAGAGGCCGTTACCACGATGTTGGATATTTGGATCATATTCTAAGGACATGAGGTTAAATAGTTCGAGCGAATCCATATATAGCGGATCGATTCTTGGAAAAAATGTTAGTATTGGAGTAGGTAATAGTCTCGACAATTTTGCCGAAAAATTTCTGCTGATATGAATACCCAATCTCTCAATTTCTGTCAAAGAGGTGTCTGTTAAGTCACTCAGAACAAGTGTTGTTGGGGCATACTTTTCTGATTGTTGGTCCATTTTTGTCCCCGTGTCTGACACACATCGACTGACTTCGTTAATAAAGTCCGGTGTTCTACTTCCAACCAAGACATACCTGTTTTCTATAGATGTTTCTACAAGAGTGGCAGGCGCGATTACGATTGCTACTTTGGTTAAATTCATAGGATCGTAGTCAATATGTCCTAATCTTGCAAGAGATTTAAGGTAGGTAAACGGGTTGCAATGATTCTGGAAATTTTCCAAACCCGCGACAACTTCTTTAAATCTTACCCAAGGTAACGTACCTTGGTGTGATAGGTAATAAAGAAGATAATCAAAAACATTGTTTTCAATCTGATTCATCTGTTTTCTCTTGCTTGCTGTAATCCTTCTTGGAAATGTTCTAAATCATCGTGTTCTTGATCTAACATCTTTAACACGTGATCGATTAATTCAGGTTGTTTTTCGAAACAGGGTAAGAGACGCATCGTCAGGGCCCAATCAAGGGCACGGGTTGGTGCCATCTCAATAGTTTGGGAAAGCCTAAGATAATGTAGAATTTCTTGTAGAGGTGTTTTCGGTATACGGCCACCGTTTTCATTGATTGTTGCTCGGAGTTGATTAACAATGTTGATTTTATCTTGAAGATGTTGGTCAACATTGGGAGGAGGTTGACACCAAGCATTCCATTCAGATTGTGTGAGGATAATTCCAGATGTTCTTAAATTTTGTGCCTCAATCGGTTCTTCTTCTTGCGGTTCTGGCAAACGTGCCACCAAAGCATAGGCATCTTCTGTGATCTCACAACGATTATTTCCTGTAGTACGGGTAAGAAAAACTTTGATTGTGAACTCGGGAATATTTTTAATCCATTGGATAAATGATGGGAGATAACATTCTGGAAAAGACCTATCACAGTTTCTAAAATGAATTGCCCAGAGCATGTTCCCCATTTCGAGCATTTTCTGAATTGATGCCTGAAAGTCAATGCGTTTAAGTCGTTCCCCGAAACATTCATCTGCCAGTAGCCTAGGAAACCAATCTTGTATTCCGAGCCAACCCATCTCAACAAAAAGTTTTGTATAGAAGAAATGTTTATTGCAAGTTACGTTCCAAATTTTGAATATGCGTGTATCAGCAATTTCAAGAACAGGAAAGGCTTTTAAGGCGACGTGGAATGCTGGAGCTGTTTCATTAGATTCTGTTATACCATACCTCCCAAGGGCATCTTGAAAGTCAGCAAGATATTCATTTTCGTTCTGATAGCGTTCCCTATTCTCTCCCAACTTGGCAGCGTAGTATTCTCCGAACTCAACGGCTTTATGTGCAGTACGTGGTGTTGTACCCTCACTTTTTTCTGTTTGCAAGGTATGGGAATCATTTTCAGATGTATCAATTGGTTGCTTCTGTGCTTCTACATCAGATCTTATCTCTGCAATATTACTGACCAAACTACTAAACCGTTCCGTAACAGATTGTTCAATGCTATGTCTTTGCTGTTCGTTTTGCGCAATTATACCCCTAACGACACTATTCAATTGATCAAACTGTTCAGTAACAGATTGGTCAGTGTCTTGTATTTGCTGTTCCAGTTCTCTGATGATCCTCTCAATGTGTTCTACGAAGTCGTTTATTCCAGATTCGATTTCAGTTTGTGAATTTTCAAGCATATCAAGTCGAGAATTAAGTGATTCAACTGATTGTGTCAATTGACTAAAAGATTGAGCAAGAGTTAATTCCGAAATCTGTTCTTCAAAGGAACGCTCAACTTCTGCAATCCGTTGTTCTAACACATGCTGTAATTCATTGATAGATTCTAAGCCAGAAAACTGAGTGCGCAAGTCATTAATCTCTTGCCTAAGTCTGTTGACTTGATCAGGAAGTTGTTCAATTTGTTGCCTACGTTCGATTAATTCGCGAGCATTTGCTACGTTGATTAGGTTTTCTATTTGCTTACATTGATTAAAATAGCCGTAATCATAAAAGCGTCGTATCGTTTCTTGATCAATCCGATCACTATGGCTTGCTGCAAGCAAGACTTCAAAACAATGTCGATCAAGCTCACTGTTGGCTAGTACGATACACTGTTGGTTTTCATCAAAATCATCTCTATTGTCAAACTGAAGTAAGATCTCATTTAGTTGACTGTGAGATACGATCCAAGCTTTCCAAGCGTTACTGAACATATCCCATATGCGGGAATCGGGATTAGTAAGTTCTTGTTCTTCTCTCAAATTAGAAATTAACCTTGGAACTGTTAAAGTTAAAGGAGCATGTCCAGGCCGAAATCCTGTGACAGTTCTGGGAAGTAATCCATTTCGTATGAAGGCTCTGCCTTGATTATCTGTTACTTCTTCTAAGAAGTTAACAAAATCTTCAACATTTCGTTCAAGTAATATTCTTCGTTTAGCTTCTGGATATGGTTTAGCAAGCATAATTATTTTCTGTTTACATATCTACGGAGTTCAGTATATGACAATGCTGTCTGTTTGTGCTTTCTCAGTTTCTTCTCAACAAGAGTCCGCAGCGCGACATTATTATCTATATTTTCGATTGTTTTCTTAGACCACTTTGGTACTGGATTGTTGTTTTTCTTAAATTCTTTTGCAAGTTTAACAATGGATGAAATAATTTCTGCAGGTTTTTCCAATGACTGTTTTTCGTCTTTTTTTAGGATTGGAGGTCTACACACATTATCCCATCTAGTTTTTGGTATATCTGTGCCGAAAAACTTTGCACCCGATAGCCACACGCCAGATTTTTCTAAAATATCAGTAGGTTCTTTTTTAGAATAGGTGGGTATGATTTTCTTATCCACATCTAATTTAGCAGTAAGTGTTTTATCTTGATAGTCCAGCATACGCTGGGGCGCGATGATTCTTAATTCCCGCGTTTTACTTCCGTATGAAATTTGATGAATTCCAACATCCAAAACGTCGTCTAAACCGACTATTCGATCTTCGTTTACAGGGAATGTCTGCTCACCGATTCGCACAAGTTCCTCGGGAGATAAGCCAAGATCGGGAACAGAAATGATGGGTAGAGAGATATTAAGATAGGCTCGGTGTCCATCCTGATCCTTAACGGGTAATCCACCATTGAGGGTAATCTGTTTGCTAGATTTAACAGAAAGCATCCAAAGGTTAGGGTCATCAAAAGATTCAAGTTTAGTTGGTTTTACTTTTAGAGAAAGCCAGCCGTTCTCTTCTCCGTTAACATAGATTACGTTTGGAGATTCAATTTCATGTGCACGAGTCTGGCTTAGACAATCTTTTATTCGTGAAACATATCTTTCCTTAAACACTATCCAGTGATCTTGATACATCTGCATGTTTTGTTGAGAAAGCCAGCCATTATCACACTCTTGGTCTTTTCGAAAAATCCAGATATCAGAACATTTCAAGGTATAAACTATCGGTTTGATTTCATCTGTTTGCAATTGCAGTTGACTTGACAAATTCCAAAACATATCACTGTTATCAGGAAACGGTCGAAACCACTTTTCTGATGCATATGTATGTAAGTTTTCAATTCCAAAAAGATTGGCTTTACAGCCAGTGTCATATCTCCTACGTCTGCGAAACCAATAACGTATTTTTTCATTGTTGGAGTTATCAGGTAGAAACTGAACGCGTATTTTGGTAGCGGTGTGTATTTGTCCCTGAACAGGTTTAGGCGGAATTTCACCATCCCAATTTTCCAGAAGCAATTTGACTTGTCTAAGGATTAACGTTTTATAAGAACTGTTAGAAAAAAATCGACAGATTCTTGCGGAACCGTCTGCCGATCCTAACCACATACGAAATCCTCTTTCAAGCTGCTTGTCTGGGATATTTGAGACCGGTGTGAAACCTTGGTAGCGAAAAAACTGATATACGGTTCTTCTATCGTGTGTGCGAATCAGACATTGAGATTTGGGATACCAAACATATTTTTGGTTGACCGCCCCCTCAGTTAAATATAGCTCAGCGTCCTGTTGATGTTTTACCCACATTTTCAAGTGCAACCAAAAGTACTCAATTTCCGGTAACTTAATTCCTTGCGGACAACCTATACGATTCTCATTAAAGAGAAGTCGATTCAGATGGACATAGTAATTTGTGCTTGATGCACCGCTAGAACGTTCCATCATACTTGCAGCAAGCACACTAAGTGCCAGGAACGCAACTTGTGATGGTTCTTCATCAAAATTGTTTTCGGATAAACTCTTGGGATAAACCTTTTGCAGACAAACCCATTCATCGGAAATTACAACTTTATCCTTAACAGCTTCCATCAAACTTTCTACAGGATCTACATTAAAACCTTCTTGTTCAGCGATAGCGTCTAATGTTTCACGAGTTGTGTTCAGAAAAACGATTTCATCCTGTTCGCAATTTTCAAAAATATGTTTAATGATCGCTTTGTTCCATTGTTCATAAGTTACCATGAATATTTATTCCATATTAGCATAGATTGAGATGTGTATGAGCTAAGCAAATAATGTAATCACAGTCTACCATCAAATTGCTTGCAAGATTATTGGCATTCTGGTATAGTATAGCACAAAAGCAGTTAAATATACACACAAAACGCAATAGGAGTGTGTAAAGTTTATGTCACTTAACTGTCTGTTTCACGGATTACATAGAGAACGCAGAACACACGGAAAGAAACTTTTTCTGACACCCTCATTCTTTGAAAGTCTGTGAAAGAAAACCTGATATGTGCAAGAGTACTTTCCGCGTCTTCCGTGTTCTCCGCGTCATCCGCGATTCTGACAAAAAGGGTGACAATAACTTTACACACCCACGCAATAGTACATTTATCGGAACAGAAAATAATGAATACTTTCGGTCATCTTTTTCGGATTACAACATGGGGAGAATCGCACGGTGGTGCTGTGGGAGTCGTCGTTGATGGATGTCCTCCGCAGATTGATATTGATATATCCGCAATACAGTATGAACTCAATCGTAGGAGACCCGGACAAAGCCACCTCACAACACCACGGCAGGAGGAGGATGCCGTCGAAATACTCTCCGGTGTGTTTGAAGGTAAAACACTGGGCACGCCTATCTCTATGCTGGTGTGGAATAAAGACGCACGACCTGATGCTTATAACCACCTAAAAGATCTATATCGTCCCTCACACGCGGATTATACATATCAACAAAAGTATGGTATCCGAAACTGGCAAGGGGGTGGTAGAGCAAGCGCAAGGGAAACCATCGGACGCGTTGCAGCAGGCGCAATAGCAAAGCAGATCCTCCGTGAAAGATGTGAAACCGAAACACTCGCTTTCGTTAAACAGATACATACGCTTGAAGCAACCGTAAATACTGATACCGTAACACATGACGATATAGAAGCAAGTCCGGTGCGATGTCCTGACCCAATTGTGAGTCCAAAAATGGCTGAACGGATTGATCAAGCAAGACGGGATAGAGATTCACTTGGCGGCATAATAGAATCTGTAACACGCAACGTCCCTGTCGGTCTCGGTGAACCGGTTTTTGATAAACTCAAAGCGGATTTAGCGAAAGCCATGATGTCATTACCCGCAACCATGGGATTTCAAATCGGTTCCGGGTTTGATGGTATAACGATGACAGGTTCCGAACATAATGACGCATTCTATAACGAAGCAGGACAAATCCGAACCCGAACAAACAATTCTGGTGGCACACAAGGAGGTATATCAAACGGCGAAAATATCATATTTAAAGTCGCTTTTAAACCGACAGCAACAATTGGAAAACCGCAGCAAACAGTTGACATGGACGCAAACGAGGTGACATTAGAGGCAAGTGGA
>VXOP01000194.1 GCA_009839975.1 Candidatus Poribacteria bacterium | reverse complement strand
AATCTAACAGATTGTGCTACAGATTGTTCGTGATATATTCCGAAATTTATTAATAAGAGCATAACTATTTTCCATTTCTATACATACTTTTCAAAGACATTCATGAGTTGTTGCGCGATTTTTTCGCGGCTAAAATTCTGATGCACAATCATCTGTCCATTTGCACCTAATTGTTTACGTTTTGAAGGATCCCGGAATAATTGATATATACCTTCAGCAACCGATTCTGCAGATTCAGGGTCTACGAGGATACCTCCTTCGGTTGCTTTAATCATTTCTGGAAATGAACCGTGTTTCGGTTGTACGACAGGTACACCGTTTGCTAATGCTTCTAATACTGATAACCCTTTGGATTCCCGGTAAACGGTAGGTACAGAGAAAACATGTAAACGGTTTAGAAAGTCTATCTTTTGTGTTCGTGTGACTTCCCCATAATGTACAAAACTATCCTGAAGACCCCAGGCATTTATCTGGTTAACTAGTTCCTCAAAATAGGGTTTATCCTTTTTTCCTAAATAACCGGCAACATGCAATTCTAAGTTATCTACGCCGAACTCTTTCGTAAGTGTATAGAAGGCACTAACCAAGATATGTAAGCCTTTCTCTGGACAGATCCGAGCCAGATACCCAACAATAAACGGCGGAGGAGTAGGTTTTTCGTCTATTCTACCGTGTCCATCCAAGTTCAATCCAAGTGGTACGACATCAATTCTATCAACGGAGACTTTCAGATACTCACTTGCCATGAATTGTGCGTAGTAGCTGTTCGGTGCGACGAAACTGTCTACATCTGTCGCGCGTTCCGCGAGTAGTGATAATGCTTCTGATTTGTACGGATCAATTAGGTCTCGTAAAAAAATGTCTTCTCCTTGAAGCGCACAGATTACGGGAACATCTAAGGCATTTTTTATCTCTTTTGCAAAACCCAATAGCATAGAATTCGTCAAATAGACAATATCAGGTTTATTCTCTACCCGGAGCCATTTGACTAATTTCTCTAACTCTTTTCTTTGAAATCCGTTCTCACCACTGAGCATTGAAACTGTCAGTAACCCTAAATCACGCGCATCTGTAGATGCGCTTAAGCGCGACAGACTATTCAGAAGTGAGTTGTTATCAAGTAGTCTATCAAATGCCCATGGTGTATATCGGAAAAATGCGATCTTTTGTTGAAGATAGACATTAATGCCACCATAGAACACCCGGTCTAAACTTATATTTTCTTCATCTGTACGTGTTGGTGTATATGTTGGAATTAATGAAACATTATGTCCTTGGTCTTTTAATGCTGATGCCATGGTGTTGTCGTGTATACATGTACCGCAATACATACCCGCCGCGCCAGCAGTGATATAAGCAACTTTCATGTCTCTGACTATATAATTGGATGAAGATTAAGATTTAAATTGGTCAATATGCGGACGAGGAACCTGCTAGTATTCGTGCAGGGGACCCCAGCTCCTACGATCGTTTTTATGGGTTGGATTACCCCAATATTTATTTAATCTTCATGTAATTATATATACCTTTCAAATTGTAAAGAACTTATTTATCGTATCTGAAGATGGCGGTTTTGTTATCAGTGATACAAGAAATAAGATGGATGAAGATGTAAGGATGATTACAGCAACAGGCATGATCCCTGTACCACCAACTGTGTATCCGGATGTTTGCCAATTTTGCATAAAAAAGTATAACCATAATATTATCACGCTTGCTATTGACGCATAGACACCTATTTTGGTGCTTCGCTTCCAAAATAGTGCAGCAACCACTATTGGAAAAAGACCTGAGAAGCCAGTGAAAGACCATACTGCGAGTTTAAAGATGCTTGATGTTGCTATTAGAGATAGGATATAGGTTATAGAGAGTATCCCAATCACGAAAAGGCGGCCCACCCAAACATGTTGTTTTTCGGACATTCTTTCTTGTCCTCCCTTTTTCATATAATGTTGCACAATATCGTGCGTAAACATACTACCGAGTGACAACGATTGTGAATCTAACGACGACATGATCGCTGCAAAAACACCGGCTCCTAAGAAACCTGCTAAGACTCCTGGTGCATGTTTGTGTATGAGTTTAATGAGGACATTGTTTGTTTCTGGTCCAGACAGTCCTACGAAATCCACATTACCTAAAATACCAAGTAGGACGCTCGGTATCCATACCACGGCTATACAGAGTGGATATAAAATTACTGGATATCGGAATGTGCTCACATCTTTAGCAGTAAGACAGTGAGAGAAGATATGCGGAAACATGCCGACAGAGAGTGGAATGCATGTGTAGGTCAATAGTTCTAAAGGTTGAATATGCTCTGATTGCTTTAGGAGATGTGTGTCAATTTTTGAAAGTGCCTCCGATAGTCCACCTAATTTCTGAATAATCACCACAAAAGTGATTCCTCCCAGTGTCATAAAGACAAGGGTTTGAAATGTGTTGACCCAAGCAGTTCCTCGCATACCACTATATGTCACATAAGACAAGACGACCGCACATATAAGCAACCCCCCGAACCATCGTGGGATTGTGTTTTCCGTAATTGTTGCTAATGTTCCACTTCCTCCCATCACCCCAATTAACAGATACGGTATTAGCAGTAAAACGAGCACAATAAATATAAGTAACCCTAAACCGTCTGATTCCCAACGTTCACGGAAGTATTGCACTTGCGTGAAGTATCCGTATTTTTTTCCAAGCTTCCATAGACGTGTTCCAATAAATAGAAGGACACACGGTACCACAATTGCGGAAGATGATGCCATCAAAGCGAAAACCCCAATTCCTCTATGGTATGCTTCACCAGATGCGCCGAGTATTGAAAACGCCGTCATGTGAGTACCAAACAGTGTCATTAATAGCACAAACCAGTTAATCGACCTGCTTGCTACGAAATAGTCCTCTCCGGTGTTTTGAAACACTCGATGGCTAATAATGCCAATACCGAGAACTAATGCAAGATATAATGTAAGAACTGTGATGATCATATTATGAATTTTTTGATGTGTAGTCAATTATAGTGAACTTCAGAACTAATAAAACACTCCACAACGGGCGAGGTGACCTCGCCCCTACGTTGGGTGGTTTTCGTCATCGGTGTACAGGGTAAAATCTCTCATCAATTATTAACTTTACCATACTTCATATTTTCAATGTATATTTTACAATGATTGCCATGAGTATAGTCGCGACGAAACAGTATAGGATGTGATACAGTAATCCTACCGGTATTCCCAGAACAATCTGAGCGTTATCCCACAGCCAGAAGTCGTTATGTAGGGCAAACAGCAGAACCAGCAGCCCGTAGAGTAGTATTTTAAGTGACCGTTGCATGGTGAGTTTCCTCTTTCTTCCAATTATAGTAAAATATCACAGTAGATGCAAGTATTGCAAGCAGATGGATCCAAAGGTAACCGACACTCGTTGAAAAGAAAAATAGACAGAGGACTGCGATTAATAGAATTCCCCTTTCCAACAGAGACATCTCTTTGAAGGCGTAACCTGCCATGCTTGCTGCAAAGATGACTGTTCCAATAAGTGTCAGTGATAAATTCAGCAATAAACGCCATATTTCTGGATTCCCACCTTCAGGACTAAGTAAGAGGAGTTCAGGGCGTAGGACAAATGCATAAGGTAGCGCGAAACCTACCAGTGAAAAACGAAATGCTGCAAATGCTGTTTTCATTATGTTCGCGTCCGCAATTGCTGCAGCGGTATATGCTGCCAAAGCAACGGGAGGCGTTACCATAGACATCATACCAAAATAGAATATAAAGAAGTGAACTGCAAGCACTATATCCTCTAAATTTAATTCCTGCAAAACTGGACCCATCAAGATTGCAACCAAGAGATAGCACACTGATGAAGGGAGCCCCATACCCAGGATGATCGTTGACACCATCAACAGAAACAGAGCATAAATCAGGTTTGTCTCTGCCAATGATACCATCGTGTTCGCCATTTTAGTTCCAATACCTGTTAGTTCCACGACACCTAATAAAATTCCTACACATGCAGCTGCTGCGATTAGTGACACGCCGCTATGCGCGGCGTTCTCCATCGCTTTCATTATACCTGAAATACCGACTCTTGTTTTCGGATGGCATAAACTTACAACAAAGACGGCCAATAGGGCCCAACTTACAGCACGATACGGTGTTGATGCTCTTAATAGGAAACCAAAAATAGAAAGTAGGAATGGACTTTCATCAGTACCACTTGCATCTGCCCCCGGTAATTTCAATAGAAATACTATTAATGTGACAAAAGCGGTAAAGAATACGATACCTTGTATCTTTGGGAGTTTCTCTTCTACCGTTTCTTTTGGTAATGATTCTTCTTGTAACGATGGCTGTTCAAATTCCTTCTGATTATCTGAAGATGCAGGGTTGCTGATACGTTTCGCATAAAAATGGACGATGAGGAGCAATGCAGTATAGTAGAAAATCGCAGGAATTAGCGCGGCTTTGATTATCTCAAGGTAGGTAACGGATGGCTCTACAATCTCTAACATCATATATGCGGCGGCACCCATAATAGGCGGTACTAAGGCACCACCTGAACTGGCAGCAGCTTCAATCCCACCAGCAATTTCAGGTTTGAATCCAACACTCCGCATCAAAGGAATAGTGAATGTCCCTGTAGTAGCAGTATTTGCAACTGCTGAACCTGATAACGACCCCATCATGCCACTCCCTATTACTGCTACCTTTGCAGGACTGCCTTTACTTGTGCCAAATACTTTTTTTGCAAGATTTAGAATATACGCTGTCGCACCAGTCCGTTCCAGCAACGTACCGAATAGGACAAAGAGAAAGACATAGGTAAACATCACTCTAAGTGCGACACCAAAGACACCGCCGTGTAGAAAGGTCCTCCCAATCACACGTTTCAATGAATAACCACCATGTTCAAAAAACCATCCTGGTAGATACTGTCCTGCAAGCGCGTAGAATAAAAAGATACTTGCGAGAATTGTTAACGTTAAACCTATAGAACGACGTGTTGCTTCTAAAATAAGAATAAGTGCAAAACCCCCAACAAAAAAATCAATAATATGTTCAGCTGAGGCTCGATTGCCGAGAGAAGTACCGTTCAACCACAATGATTCAAAGACCGGTTCGGTCTGTAGAATGACATATCCGCAACAGACGAATGAAAAAAAAGCAAGTCCAAAATCCAAGATATCAATGAATGGATTGTCTGCTAATTTAGGATGAAGTGGATACTTCAAAAAAACGATGATGAGACCTAACAAGGCAAAAAGAGCCAACCTTGACTGAGGTTTCAGGAATGGATAGTTGACTTCCACTAATATAAAAGTACTGAGTGCGACAGCAACTGGAAGGATAAGTGATCGTTTGATTTTTTTTAATCTGTCCAACATGAATCAAAAGTCCGTTTTTATTTTTCCCCACGAGATAGTAAGTTTCTTAATAGGATCAACGTTGAGTCCTATTCTGGATTCATAATTTCGTGTTACTTCGTTTGTTGAAAGGGGACGGTCATAGATACGTACTTCATCAATCACGCCAGGGAAAAACCTTTCTACAGCACCGCGATTGTTTGCGGCACCGATATAGACAGGTTCAACAAAAGGTTCAAAAGTGGTTAACTTACTGGCATCACCAAGTATGACGATCTGTTCTGTGCCATCCATATAGATGTTAACTTTTGGTATTCCAGCATCCTCAACAGCGAAAACAATATGATGCCATTCGCCATCGGAGAGAGGGAAGTCAATCTGTGCTGCTATATGATTACAACCCGCAACTGATTTTTGACGAACATAGAAGTGTACAACATCCTGTGCATAAAGGAAACCTGCTTGTGCACTGCGATTAACATCAATTGCCCACGCCATATTACACCCAACATCCAGAACTTTAAAAAGCGATGTCCAATCTTCTTTAAATTCTGTTTTGACCCATGCTTCAAATGTTGAAGAACCGACTTTCTCACCAAAGTCACCAAGATTTGTTAGGTTGACATAGTCATTAGCACCGTCAAATTCAAGAGCTTGACCTACCCGACCCGCGACACTCTTTGGAGTCCCAACAATTGTGCCATTGTTGTTACCCCAGACATCCATTACCGTCGTGTCAGTCATATCTTTTTTGTCGAATGTCCAGTAACTAACCAGACCATCGGTAACAATCGTGCGGGTATAAGCTTGTCCTATAAGTAGGAAACTTGCGATTGCAGACAGTAGAACACTTACTATTGTTTTCATTTAAACACTCCTTAACAATTGGTGCAAAATAGACTGTCTATCCAGACCAGAGGGATTGGAAAAAATATACTTAGTTTTTTAATTCATTTAGGATCCGCTTTACTACCTGTTTCTGTTTTCCTTGAACTGCAGGTTGTTCTAATTCATAAACTTCGTCTGATATCAGATCTCTATATTCCTCTTTCGGTAGTCCGCCATGAGAACCTTTGTCAATATATCGGTTAAAGACGGAAAAGCGTGGATACGTTTCCGTCCACCGTCTTGCCCCATGGAAAAGTGCTTCGGTGAAAATCACACAATCACCAGCATTAACGGGAACATTAATTACTGTTGGTGGTCCATCGTATATTGAAAGATCAGCTGGCGGATCATAGTTACGTTTATGACTACCGGGGAGACAGACAAACCCAGTTCCTTCAGGAACGTTTACTAACGAAGTACCAGCGTTGATGAAACCAGCGTACGGCATCCCGTTTTCTATACCGTAGTTCTGTCCGGAGGCATGAAAGTTTATATCGTCAGAAGTAGTCAAGTTTTTTGTCAATGCACAGTCTACAAGACAAGGGTTGGCACGGGTTAAAGCAATGATGACACGCATTATCTCTGTATTTAGTACAAGCCGTTGAAAGACTTCATCACCGTATTGCACATTGTTTATCCAGTGGGCAATTGTTGAAGAGTATGAACTATTTCTGGATGTAGAAGTAAGAGGTGGCGGTAATTCCGATAACTCCATAGCATGCCATCGGTTACCCAACTCTATCATCAATTCAATATCTTCTTCTGGTACAACATTGTGCAGAATGAGAAATCCGTGATGGTCAAAAAACCATCTTTCTTCATCAGTTAACATTGCATTTCCTTTCTATCCACTTATCAAATTCTTCTACTGAAGTAATCCTATCTTCTATCACTGCTTGGTATATGTTCATGCTATTATAGACATCCCCTCGGTAGTCTGGACGTTGAGAAATCACATGTTTTATACGCAGAGTGGCAAGTCTATCTACCTGTTGCAATTGCTCATGTAACTCGTCAAATTCTGACATGTGGTTATCATATTCTGTTTCTCCATACCCCCACAGGTCTATTTTCCATTCATGTTCTGCATATAGCAGTTGGATTCCCCAGTAAAGTCCATGGTCAAACTTAGGAAAATCTCGGATAAAGAAATTCGAAAACGACATTTTTGCGACTTGAAACTCTCTTGCAATGCTTTCTCCAATCTCGAAAAAGAACATTACATCTCTCGCATGGGGTAATTTTATGCTGATGTCAATATCTCTCCACGTCATCGTATCTAATGTGTAGCTGCCGATAACCCGTGTATCACCGTAACTTTGCAGCAATTTCAGTAAACCTGCGTTATTTAGCAGCTGACTCGCTTCGTTTCTCAATAGAGATGCGTTGTTAAGGATCTCTTTTTCTGTCATAAGGAATCGTTTTTTTCGGTCTGGGGGACCCAGCCCCTACGATGGTTCTGAAGCACCGTGTTTTTTTAATAGCTCAATGATTTTGTCTGCGTCATCTCTTCGCATCTGTTGTGCAATCTGTAACGGTGTTAAGCCTCTTTTGTTTTTTAAATTGATGTTTGCCCCCTTGTTAATCAATGCTTCTATGGTAGCGCGTTGTTTCTCCCTGTTTTTTATTGTGGAACGGATTGCTTCTATAAGCGATGATTCTCCATTATGGTCAACAGCATCAATGTTTGCCCCCTTTTCTAACAGAACATCAATCACTTTGAGAAAGCCGGCTTTAGCAGCACAATGCAATGCAGATTTACCTTTACTGCTTCGCACATCAATGTCTGCACCGAGTTTCAGTAGTTTAAGGACTTTTTCTGGATGTTCACCTTTGTCTCCTCTACACACATATACCAAGTGAGGCCACCCCATATTATCTAATGCGTTGATATCTTCAGAAGGAACACCGTGAGACTTGAGAAGTTTACTCATAACAGAATTGTCATCAAATACATGCGGTGCTTGACTGATATCAACATCATTTTCAATTAGCACCTTTACGATGTCTACGCGCCCATCAGATACTGCATGATCCAGTAGTAATCCGCTCTGTTCTCTGACTGAAGCACCTTTTGAGATGATTAATTCTACTATCTTTATATTCCCGCCAACTATTGCATAAATTAGGGGGGTTGCCCAGGATGCATATTGATGTTCAACTGTATGTGGTTGTCCAGATGGTAGCATGACAGAGTCAAGATATCCGACATTAACAAGATTGGCATCGTTTTCAAGAAGTGTATATACTGTTTCGTAGTCTCCAAGATATGCAGCGGTATGAATATCAACAATCGCCCCTTGTTGTTGTAGGAAGTCTGCCACATCGTCGCGACCCTCATGACGTGCGACACAGTATGGCGTTATCTCAAGATCATGCTGACTCAGATGACACCCAGGAAGGTTCAGGTCTGCATCGCGTTCTATTAGAAATTTGACCATGTCTAATTTTCCGCGGTATGCTGCTTCCCACAACATTGTTCTACCGTGTGAACCGATGGTGTGAATCCATTCAGGTTTTTGATCTAATAGCTGCTTGACTGCATCTATATCCCCACGTCCAGCTGCAGCAACGCCGATCTTTAGAAAATCGCTCTGTTTTCCTGTTAGTTGTATTTTTGACAATTTTCACTCCATTTGATGCGGTGGAACCGGTAGTATACGGGCGGGGTAACCCCGCCCCTACGATTGTTTTTATGGATGCGTTTACCTAACACGCGGACGGGGTGACCCCGCCCCTACGATTGTTTTTATGGATGCGTTTACCTAACACGCGGACGGGGTGACCCCGCCCCTACGATTGTTTTTATGGATGCGTTTACCTAACACGCTGGCGGGGTGACCCCGCCCCTACGATTGTTTTATGGATTGGTTTACCCAAATATTTAACCTTCATTAATAACTCTTGGTCTGCCACCAATTGAGGGTGGTAATAACATCCGTTTCTGCTGTTCTGTCAGTTCACCGTATTTGCTTATGTCGTAGTAATTTCCTGACCATGCGGAATGTCCTGGACTATATTTATAGAGCATTGCGCGTCTTTGGTGTTCTGCTGCCCACGGCATCGTTCCATGCACGAGTGCTTCGGTGAAAAACAACACATCACCTGCTTCAAGGGGTGGTTGGACAACATAATGTGTTGGTCGTTCAAAGTTGCGTACATCTGATGGTATTTCTCTTAGAAAGTTGCTTTTATGGCTACCTGGGATACATGCAAACCCGCCAGCACCTTCAGGTGCATCTGCCAGATTGTATGTCATCACACATAGACCGTTGCGCATGACACCATCACGATATTTATACCAGTGATCCCCTTCAGGACCGCCTGGTCCCCCACCGTCTTCACCCCCGTGGAGTCTTCCAAGTCTATCCCCTTTTTTCATAAAAATTGGATAATCGTGATCCAAACGAACATTCGGTCCCAATAGTTCTATCAAATAGGGTAGGATTTTGGGATGATCAATCAACCGTTTAAAGGGTTCACCCCATATACTCGGGGGTCCGTGCAGTTCACCTTTATCAATAAATGCATTCATCTCTACGACTTCGTCTTCTGTGAGTACATTCTTGATTATCAGATACCCTTCAAGGTCAACGACAAATTTCTCTTCACCTGTCATAGTACTGTTGTTCCTTTCTATTCGGTGTATATTTGGATTGATATATGAAGAATTAGACATAAATTGGGTAATATGTGAGCGGTGGAACCGTTAATATGCGGGCGGGGTAACCCCGCCCCTACGAGCATTTTTATGGATTGGATTACCAAATATATATTTAATCTTCATTTATCAATATTACGCAGCATGTTGGATGTTACTGCTCAACAACCTTTGGTCTTCGACCGATTGAAGGCGGTAAGAGCATTCGTTTCTGTTGTTCAGTCAACTCACTATATTCCTTGATGTTGTAGTAGTTACCTGACCAAGCAGAATGTCCGGGACTATATTTAAAGAGCAAGGACCGACGTTGATGTGGTGCTGTCCAGGGCATTGTCCCGTGTATAAGTGCTTCAGTGAAAAATAGCACATCACCAGCTTCAAGTGGTGGTTGGACGACATAGTGTGCATTTCGTTCAAAGCTGCGAACATCGCCGGGAATTTCAGGTGCGAAATTGCTTTTGTGACTTGCTGGTATACAAGCAAAACCACCGGCTCCTGCTGGCGCATCCGCTAAATTGTATGTCATGACAGACAATCCGTTTCGGATAACGCCATCACGGTATTTGTACCAGTGGTCACCGACATTTCCACCCGCGCGTCCGCCATCTTCTCCACCGTGGAGTCTGCCACGTTTTTCGCCACTGTCCATGATAATTGCATAATCGTGGTCTAAACGCACATGTGGCCCCAACAACGTAATCAAGTACGGTAGAATTTTGGGGTGGTCTATCAACCGTTT
Source organism: Candidatus Poribacteria bacterium (assembly GCA_009839975.1). Taxonomy (GTDB): domain Bacteria; phylum Poribacteria; class WGA-4E; order WGA-4E; family WGA-3G; genus MSPOR6. The sequence goes on along the minus strand of VXOP01000194.1, from coordinate 1,303 downwards.
AAACGGTTCACCCCACTGACTCGGACGTCCGTTCATTCTACCTTCATCAATGTAGGTATTCATTTCTGCGACTTCTTCATCGGATAAGACGTTTTTAATTACAAGGTATCCTTCAAGATCAACCTGGAACTTTTCTTCACCTGTCATGATTTACTGTTCCTTTCTCGTTACAACATATTTGAGAACAACCGCTAATATTCTTATGTCGTTGCTTTACTGAATGGATATCTATCTGAATGAATCATAACATACGTATCCATCATGAGTCAAATAAACCTTATGTGGGGTGTGTATAGAACGTGTGTATTTAATCTCGTAGCCTGATAGACCTTTCGCCCCTCTGGGGCTTATTCTGGTAATATCAACGTTTTCTATAGACCTTTCGCCCCTCTGGGGCTTGACATTTTACAAAATCTTACTACTCTCTTTACTCATTGGTGCTCTTTACTGGCGTTTTCTCGCTTTTGCTTATTGTTTGACGAGATAGTTTTGAGGATGCCGTGTGCCCTGTCTACGTGTTTTAGTATCTCCTTTGGTTCTTTCTCTAAGAACATAAGGTTTTTGACATGGCCAAAGATGATTTCTAGCTCTTGTTGAATGTTATTGTCATTCGTTAAGCTAATGTCAATCATGTTATCATCTCTTTTGCCTTTTAAAAACGCATCGCGTGATTCGTTGAATAGTTGTCGGTATTTTTCAGGGAATTGTGTATGCGTGATGTTCAGTCGTCGTAATTGGTTTGAAAGTTCCTTATGGATTTGCATGTAGTGATTATCAACGATCAATTGATATTCAGATAGTTGTCCCTGATACAGTTTTTCGTGTTCCTTCTGCCACTCTTTATCAAACTCCAGTTCGAATTTCTCAATATAGTATGCTTCATTTTTCTTATAGTGTATATCTGCATCAATACCGTACGTCATTAGATATCGCCGACAGATTCGACCTGTTTTATTCTCGACGTATTCATTTTTGCTGAATTCGTATTCTGGCCCAGCGATTTCTTCTTCGAGGTTTGGAGGTTCTGGGGGTGGTGGTGGCTTTGGTAAATCGTGTTCAAATTCGAGCATAAATGCGTCAGCGACATCACTGCGTTGCATATATTCTGCGAAGCATTTGACAGCGAATTCTTTGTGATGTTCTTGTAATTTCATAGTGTTTCTCCTTTCAAAAAGGTACCATACGGTAAGAAATTTCTTACCGTGGTATGTTTTTATAAATTGCTTGTGAAATCAGTGGCTGTAAGGATTTGTATCGTGTTTTCTGACTGATTCAATTTTTTTAATTTCCTGAACGGTAAGGA
>VXOP01000263.1 GCA_009839975.1 Candidatus Poribacteria bacterium | reverse complement strand
ATGCATTATCAATTTGAAATGGTATAATTTCCTCCTTTTTTCTAATTCTCTTTAACCTAAATTGGACATGTTAATTGTCCCAGTTGTTCAGTCAAACGAAGGTTTTCCGCATAATTGACAGGACAGTCAATTACGGATGGCACTTCTTGACTGAATGCATCATTTAAAATGGGTACTAGTTCATCACTTCCTTCAACACGGTAACCTTTTGCACCGAATGCTTCAGCATATTTTACAAAATCAGGATTTGTGAAATCGATATGTGCAGGTCTACCGAAGTCATTCATCTGTTTCCATTCAATCAGTCCGTAAGCCTCGTCGTTAAAAATAAGTGTAACGAATGGAACACCAACCCGAACAGCTGTTTCAAGTTCTTGTGAATTCATAAGAAAACCACCATCTCCACACACAGCAAGACACTTCCGTTCAGGATAGGTTAACTTAGCCACGAGACCCCCTGGGACGGCTATCCCCATAGCCGCAAACCCATTTGATATAATACACGTATTCGGTTTGTAGCATGGATACATGCGTGCGATCCACATTTTGTGTGCGCCTACATCTGAGATTAGAATGTCATCCTCATCTAACACAGACCGGATATCGCTGAGTATCTTTTGCGGTTTCATTGGGAAACCTGAATCATCACGGTGTTCAGAAAGTTGATCAAGTATGATCTTGCGTAAGGTGTTTGATGCGTAATCAGCATCTTTAGGATAAATCTCTTCAGCCATCAAGTGTCTAAGACTTTGCCTTATGTTTCCAACCATTTCTACATCCGTAACATAGGCAGCATCGCTCTCACTGGGTTCAGTATCAATATGTATCAACTTTTTGTCACGATTGGGGTTCCACAGTGTTGGATGATACTCCACTATGTCATAACCGACTGCAATGACAAGGTCTGCCCTGTCAAAACCGCAAGAAACATAGTCATGTGCCTGTAATCCAACGCTAAGCAGTGATAGTCTATGTGTCCACGGAATACTGCCTTTACCCATAAAAGTGTGTGCAACGGGTATGTTCGTCATCTCAGCAAATTGGGTCAGAATTCGAGACGCATTCTGTCGAACGACACCATTTCCTGCCAGGATTATAGGTTGTTTTGCATCGTTTATCAACTGTGCAGCGCGTTGTAAGCAGGATATAACCGGTTCTGTTTCACTTGGAAAATCGTGCCGTATCGGTTCAGCATCAACTTCCATCTTTGCAAGATCTTCTGGGAAGTCTATATGTGTTGCACCGGGTTTCTCAGCAACTGCTATCTTAAAGGCTTTACTAAAAGACTCAGGTATGATTTCTGGGAGATGTATCAACGTGTTCCATTTTGTCATCGGCTTAAAAACGGATACGACATCCATATATTGATGGGATTCTTTATGCATTCTATCTAAACTTGCTTGTCCTGTAATTGCAACGAGTGGTGCTCTATCCATATTGGCATCGGCAACTCCTGTAACAAGGTTCATCGCCCCTGGACCAAGTGTAGCAAGGCACACACCTGCCTTACCTGTCAGACGACCATATACATCTGCCATAAAAGCAGCACCACGTTCATCCCGGGTCTGAATAAACTGAATCTTGGATTCCAGCAAGGCATCCATCATATCCATGTTTTCCTCACCGGGTATACCAAAGATGTACGCAACATCTTCATTTTCTAAACATTTTACGGCAAGCTCTGAAGCTTTCATGTAGCTAACTCCTATCCATATAGATATTGTTTTGCTTTTCTGACAAAAAACCGATACAATTATAGTGAACAACAAAATTAATGAAACACGCCACAACGGGCGAGGAAACCTCGCCCCTACGACGGGTGGTCTTCGTCATCGGTGTATGGGTGAAATGTCTCATTAATTATTAATTTTACTATAACTGAAATATATGCTGAAAATTGATCATTGTATACTATAGCAGATAAAAAATGAAAATGCAATTCTAAAGGCATGAAATCTGAATGAGACACTTCTTTACTATTACTGTTTATATTGTCCTAATCTTATGCAGAGATACTAATATCTTCGCTGAAATTATTGAGCAAAACTCATATCCAGAGAAATACTATTCCCAAACGAACAGAATCACTGGAGCTGCAAATACGCATCACCAAGAATTAATAATACAATTGCACCCACATAGAACGATCGCAGACCTGAAAATACAGAACACAGTCTCAGGAATAGAAAGTATTCAACCAGTTTTTAATACAGATACTCCCGCGGGTCAACATCCTCTGCTATCACGATACTACCTAATAAGATTTGATATTCAAACTGATATACAACAGCTTTTCCAAATGCTCTCAGGGCATCCTATCGTTGAAAAAGTTGAATTCAACAGACTTAATCAGTTCTGTGCTGAGACACACCCCAATGACCCGCGATATATAGACCAGTGGAATCTAAAGGCGATAAATCTACCCAAAGCATGGACAATCGTAACTGGCGAAAGTGGGGAACCTTCCGTTGTTGTGGCCGTCGTAGACAGTGGGATTACAAGAGAACATCCTGAACTCATAAATCAGATATGGCAAAATCGTGATGAAATTCCATCCAACGGGATTGATGACGATAAAAATGGATATGTTGATGACATATTCGGTTGGGATTTTAGCGATGCACCTACATTACAAGGCATAGGTGATTACATTTTACGCGATAATGACCCTGTTGATGAAAATGGACATGGAACCCATGTATCCGGGATTATCGCAGCAGAAGCGAATAACGGTATCGGAATTGCAGGTATTGCATGGCACTGTCAACTTATGCCACTCAGAGCAGGATTAAGGCTTGCTAGTGGAGGGCGATTCTTACAGAACGATGATGTCGCCGCTGCCATAGTATATGCAGCGGATAACGGCGCGGATGTTATCAACCTAAGCCTCGGTGACACGGTCAATGCTTTTATTATGCAGGATGCTGTTCAGTATGCTTATGACAAAGGCTGTATCATCGTCGCTGCAGCAGGTAACGCAGTACAACCAGGGGCATATTTCCCGGCAGCATTGAACAGTGTTATCTCGGTCGCATCGTTGGATAACAATCTACATTTAGGGAATACAAACTTTGGGGCATCAATAGACATCGCTGCCCCTGGTGAGGATATTCTAAGCACTGATATTGCGTCATCTGGATTAGGATACGCGCTGCGTTCTGGCACTTCTATGGCAACCGCACACGTATCAGGTGTAGCGGCACTGATGCTCTCTGCAAATCCATCGTGTAGTAATACAGAAATTAGACATTGGTTGATCCAAACCGCAAGACAGTTGTCTATTACTGACCTCGTCGGAGCTGGTTTAGTTGACACTTACGCAGTATTGACTGAACAGATTACGTTAACAGCACATATCACCGAAACCCGTTTTTCGCATAGTAGTGAAGGGAGGAACCAAGCAAGAGTTGAAATATATGGTACAGCAGCTGGACATGGTTTCTCCCATTTTTGGCTTGAATACGGTATCTCCGAGACTCCTGACCTCTGGTATCCTATAGGCATAGTAGAAACTGGTGTTAAACATAGTACGGTTTTACAAGAGTGGAACACCTCAGAATTGGATGAGGGTATTTATACGATCCGTCTAAACGTTAAAGATGAAAACGATCATACAATTAGAGACAAGGTTGTCGTTGAACTCAGGCATACTAATCCTGTGGTATCCAAACATGAATCAAGTGTCTGGCTATCGCGAGACAGGTATGATACGACGATCATTTGGCATACAGATGTTTTAACAACTGGAATAGTTGAGATATTCAGTGAAAAAGATATAGATAAACCGATTAGAATTGCTCGTTCCGACTCTGTGAATCTTCAGCATATTGTCCATCTATCAGAAACAGGATTACCTGCAGGAGAATATCTATACCAACTCAAGTCGCATAATCTATCCGGTATAACCCATATTGATAACAGTGAGAATAGACTGTATCCAATCACAGTGCGTGAAGATCAGATAAGCCGAATTTATTTACAACTCGCAGCAGTAGCAAGACAAGGTTATCACGCAATCGCAACGAATTTAGATTTAAACAATAATGGGAAAAGAGAACTTATCGGTGTTATAGCTGAAGGGCCGCTTATGTCATCATCGCAGGTACTTGAGCTCACAGATAATGGCGATATAGTCAACGTTGCCTCAATCAATCAAAATATCTCAAGAATATGGGACATTGCCGATACGGATGGAGATAACTTGTATGAGATATTGTGCAGTTCCTCAACAGGATCAAAAACAATTACTTTCTTGCTTGAACAACCCACGATTGAAGAATATCCCACCAAAAGAATCTGGGAGTCCGAAGAAAACTGGGGTGGCATCATCTCTGATCTGGACTCTGATGGATTACCTGAGATCTATTCACGACATGATTCAACAAACGCGATATCGGTCTACGAATCGGTTGCTGATAACACCTTTACGGAAGTTACAAAGTTGGAGAATCCAACACAAGGCATGAATTCTATCGGAACGAAATTTGCAACAGGAGACTATGATGGTGACGGACACTATGAGATAGTCGCTGGAGACAATGATGGACATGTCTTTATTTACGAAAACATAGGTGACAATCGCTATAGACATACTTGGTCTGATGTCATGATAGATAGTTTACCCCTGCTCTTTGCAGCAGGAGATATGGACGGTGACGGTATATCCGAATTCGCAATTGGTGCAAAAGCTTGGACTGTCGGAATTGATCTCCCACGACAACACTGGTTATTTGCCGCTTACACATCCAGCGGGAATGACGCATACAAGAGAGTATTACATCAACGGATTCGTGAACTGCAAGATGGTGAAAGTGGTATCCGTATTGCTGATGCTAACAGTGATGGATTGAATGAATTGTGTATCGTTGTACCACCGAATTTCTATCTCATTCAATATGATGGAGTCTCCTACATACCTATTGGGCATCAAAATGCAACAAGCACTTTCAATCCAATTGTCGCTGATATAGATTCAGATGGGAACAACGCACTGTTATTTAATGCAAACAAAGTTCTAACCGCATTTGACCAAAATACTTCCATCAATAGCACACAAACAACTACTACAGTACCTGTAACACTATCCCATCAACCTGAAATGGTATCAGCAAAGTATTCAGCACCACAGCAACTCTTAGTTGAGTTTAACGTGCCTATGGATAAATCTGCAGGATACACTTCACGTTATAGTTTACAAAGATATGTACCAGAGAATGAAGATACTAACGCTGACCATTCACCTGATAGTTTTACACCTCAGTCAGCAATTTTGGATAGATCACTTAAGAGAGTTGTGTTAACCTTTTCTGACAGTGTATTCCGTCCAGATTGGACATATCAACTTGAGAGTTTCGGACTTTCGGACTTAAACGGAGTAGAATTGTCAGAAGAGAAAAGAACGATCTTGGTAGATTATTCAGCAGAAACCGGCTTAAATATAAAAGTTTATCCCAATCCTGCACGAGGGAATCAGGTTGTGTTTGATAGACTACCAGATGGAAGTAAAGTCAAGATCTATAATGTCTCTGGGGGACTTATTGCCTCTCTGAACCCAGAGGATGATCTACATATTGGCGGACGTTGTAGAAAGGTCTGGTCGTTAAATGGTGTGAGTAGTGGGATATACATTTATGTATTAGAATCGGATAAAGAAAATATGATTGGTAAAATCTCAGTTATCAAGTGATAGGAAGGATACACTTTCATATATAAGAAATGTGTCAGAATAGGCATGTGAGAGAGATTAGCGGTATATAAAATAGGGTAAAAAATAAAAATGGCAGATACCCTCTCGGATACCTGCCTGTAAAATGTGAGTGGTTAAACCTGTTATTTCTTTTTCCAACACGGCAATCCACGACTTCTTCGCCATGGATCATCACAAAGAGGTGTTCCGCCTGGTGTTGAACACCTTTCCCACGACTTACCACAAGTACTTAAGCGACACGTTCGCGTCCTATGTAGACCGACATCATAAGAATTACACGTCCAGTACGAATGTCCGCTTGCACATGTAGCACTATGTTGCGTTGACGAACTCACCGTCTGTGAACACGCTGAACGACCACACGAATACACGCAGGTATGCGGCTGACACGCATAAAAGTTTGTTAACGCGCAACTATCCCCATTTGCATTTGTTAATGAGCAACTCGCCTGCAGTGTGTGGTTGAGACCATCAGAAGCTGCAGTAGCAGTACACGCATGTCCTACGTGTGTGCTGATCCCACACGGGAATGTGTCATAGGCGTGGTATGCCGAGTCGATATTCAGATCGGTATGACCGCACGGAAATGTGGTATGCGGTTGACATTCATAAAATGGACCGCTCCAACCTGAAATCGTCGTCTTGTGATCCGAACTGATTTGACATGCAAAGGTCACATGAGCTGTATCCCTACAAGGAGGCGTTATACTAGAATGGTTACCTGATACCGTTGCCGCATGCATACCACATGCATGCATCGTTGTCCCTGGAGTAGTAGGTTCAGTTGAGGTCGTCGTGCTGCTTGAAGATGTGGGTGAAGAAGACTCTTGAGAGTGCTCACAGGGCGGAGAATAGACGGTACCCGCTCTCGGGGGCCAATTCCCGCCATCCCTTGGACGCAACGTCCAATCCGCGTGTGTATGTGTAGGATACGCATCCCAAGATAATGTGTACTGCGCTCCCGCTTTATCAGCAAGCTCCTCCATCAGCTCTGCATCATCACTTTTTGACTTGTTGTCTAAAACCTGCTCAACTGCTCTATCATTTTCATCAACTCTTCCGTCATAATTGGTATCTGCTGTGCCAATTTCATCCCCGTCTACATCAACGGTTCGGACATCAAGTGCATCACCATAACAGTGTCTACTATGGAAAGATGCCCCTGCATGAAACCGATTATGATAAGGATTGCGATACCCACAGGTGACCACAAACTGTTCATCCGTAAATTCTGACAATCCCTTGGATTTACGGTATTTGTTCACTTCCGCAAGCCACGCTGCTTTTTTATCTTTCAAACTAACATCAATCATATAACTGTGGTCACCTGTATTCCATTGATCATTGCCATTACTTGAAATTGTAGGCTTAAATGCCCCTTTGCCAGGGACAGGCAGTTCAGCTCTTGTGCCAGAAGGTGTCATATCAACGTATTCCTGTCGTAACAGGTCAACGCCGAATTGCTGCCATGTTTTCGTCAGCGTGACAGGATTCTGTTTCTGCGGATCAGACGCATAGTAGCCCTTAAACGTGACAGTAACCTGCATCGGAGTATTATTTCTACCATTCTGTGAACAGGGCAGACTTTCTGTATCAGCAGGCCCCTTCAACTTCGCTTCAACAGAAAAAGTGGTCGTCGGGTCAAATAATGATGCGTCAGGACCGGTCGTGCTTTCCACCGATCTCTCTACCTTAAAACCGTTATTCATCGTAATCTCAAAATCAAAGTCGTTAATCGCCTCAGCATAAGAAGAAGGCTGGCTAGTACAATAATTCACACTCACATTTACACAACACGTTTTTTCAGAGTTCGTGATGAAACTCTTTGATAACTGATTACCATAGCCCCCCGTTTGACCTACATGCCAAGAACCCCAACGAACACAAGGTTTGATGTTATAAACATAAACATCGGTAGAACTCTGTCTAAATGGTATAAGAACACAAACAAAAAGAAGTGGAATGTATAACGGATATTTCATTTTCATGAGGAAACTCCTTTCTTAAATAATATTAGGTTATTTCAGACGTGCCAGGGCTTCTCGCGCATCTTCTCCTTCAAAGTAATCAGGTTCTTCTTCCGACAAGATCGCTTCCAAGCGAGGGATGATGATGTGTTCCACGACACCCTCTAAATCCTTTCGATGTTTTTCTGCAATACGACCTAATACCTCAATGGCTCTACTTCGCAATAATGGACTGCGTGTCTCGTCAAGCATGTAAGGCACAAGGTATGGAACTGCAGGGACTCCCATCTCTACTAACATGCTTTTAATGCTTCTACCTCCTATAATACCGTCACACATATACTTTGCAATAACCTCAGCAGCACGTGGATCGCCAAGTAAGTCAAGTTCTATGAGTAGGTCCATTGTTTCTTCACCATCGCGATGTCCGGTGGGTCCTGAAAAACCATCTGGCGGTGGCATGAGAATACCTATCAACTCCACCGCACGATCAGATGGCACACCACCCCATTCCCAAATATTGTTCGCAATATAATCCAGACGCTCCCACGCCTTTATGACTTCAGGGGCTGTGATACCATCTGGAATCTGTATCTGTGTCGGGGTGTAATCGCGAGAGGGGGGTTGTATCGGATCGTCATGCTCACCTGCGTGAAAAGTGCCATCTTCGTGAAAGTGTCCGTGTGCGGGGTGTTCCTCCTTTGAAACTTCTGGAGGTTTCTGATCCTCCTTTGAAACTTCTGGAGTCTCCCGATCCTCCTTCCATTTTTGGAGTGCTTCCAACTCTATCTCAAGTTGTCGCATTTCTGACCGGTCTTTGACTAACACAAACACCGTTGCACCGATGATAAGCAGTATAAAAAGGACACCAATCCCCCAGTAAAATTTATTATTCATGGATTTACCTCCTTATAGTGTTGTTTTCCCTGCTGTTTGCTGCGTCCAGCGGACAAGGCGGTTCACCTATCCAGCACTCCCGTATATAATCTTTGGGCATCCTGTCAGGATTGCAGTCTGGATTGATGTTTGAGCGTTCACATTCGGATGTCTCTACCGCTGCGTCCAACGGGCAAGGTGGACCTCCTTTCCAGCATTCCCGTATATAATCTTTGGACATCCTGTCAGGACTGCATTCTGAATTGATGTTTGAGCGTTCACATTCGGATGTCTCTACCTCTGTGGCATTCAACGTGTCAGACAACTTGTCATACACATTCCTATCACAATCCCGTAGTATTGGATGATAGAACGGTTGACAATTTTCTGTTCGAGATGGTTCACAATTCCCCGTATTAAAAGGTTCACACTGCACAGGTTCCGAAGTGTCTGGACGCGCTAATTTTATCCCGATACTTCCAAACGCCAATGCTGCAAGGATAAAACCAAAAATGAAATATCCGATGTATTTACGGAGTTTAAACTTCTTACCTCGTTTCATCTTGGGCCTCCAATTATATCATGAAATAGGTTAATAATCTATTATAGCTTTGACAGTTCTGCTGTTGCACCATGTGCAAGCAGCGACAAGCATCGGGCATTCCCAATGCAACATTCATATATGAAAATTCCATCTGTCGACTATTCATTGCTAATGTTAAACCCCAATAATATAAGAAACAAAAGGTAACACAGTTTCTGTGTAATTTTAAGGCGTAATTATATTATAACATAATTTTGAATATATGTCAATAAATTACCAGAGTTTTACTTAATTTTTTGGTTTTTCTTGTAATTTTTTATCACATACTTAGGTTATGCTACAAAGACATAGCCTAAATTAAGAGCAAGTATTTAAAAGGGTAAAAACCGTTTTCTCCCAGGATTGTGCTTCTATCTCAAACATAACTCCATCCTTATGCCTTTCCGAACATCAAACATCGTGATATTGCCGTAGCACATTCATCTTGATTGTGCTTCTTTGGTCAACAACCATCTTTCATTGGACTTCTCTGCCCGAAATTGATAAGACCAAATTCTGAGCAGAAACATTATCGCGTGGGTTGATTGCTTCGTTGCACAATCAAGGATGAATGTGCTACGGATTGATAAAACATTTTCTAAGCATGGACCTTTTCGCGTGGGATGACGTGTTTCGTTGCACAATCAAGGATGAATGTGCTACGGCAATATCAAGATGGAAGTTGTACGGAGAATGGCAATCAAGGATGAATGTTGTAGTAATGAAGCATAATCAAGGATGAATGTGCTACAGTCCTCTCACTTAAGTCCTCGTATCTGATATAGTGATGGTCTAAACCGCGTATGCTTATGTGCGTCTTTCTCATAGATAAATGAAAGAACATCCAAGATTTCAGCACGTGTTATATTCTTTCGGCTTACTTTTTTGCTAAAATCCTGCTCAACATAATCAAACGTCTTTTCTGGGTGTATACGTTTTTCTGCTAATTCAGTTATATGGTAGAGTGTGGGTATATAGTCACTCTGCAGACGATATGCATGTTCTAATGACTTCGTTGCTTTGTTAAATCTTCCTGTTTTGCCGAGAGTCCATCCCAGTATATCGTGGGATGAAGCAACAAAGGGGTTTTGTATGACCGATGCATACGCCAAACTTAATGACAGTTTAGGTTTCTGTTGGTATCCATCAGAATAGAGTTCAGCAAGATTGTTGTATGCCTGAGATTCTTTCGGTGCTATACCTATCGCTTTCATATAAGTGTCATGCGCCTTATCAAATTGTCCTAAACGTCTATAACACACCCCGAGCGTGTTGAAGGTCTTGTAGTCAGAGGATTTTTGCTCATCTTCTCCAATACTACCTGATGAAAAAGATGCTTCTGCTACAAAGAGTTGATACGGTTGTATCTCCCGAGCTGCTAAGTAGTACTCGTAAGATTCGATTGCATGCGCATACTGTTTCTCCTGAAAATACGCATCTCCTAAGTATTTGTATAACTTCCAATCAATGTTCTTTACCCCTACTACAAAACCGAGTTCTTCTATTGCCTTGCGGTAGTCCCCCTGTTGGATGTATAGACTTCCCGCTGCAAGATAGTCTTCTGGATTCTTGAGATATGTCAACTCCAGATTAGGAGCATAAGGAGAACGCGGCATTCTTTGGACTTGGGAATACACAAGTGCCACAGTTGCACCGATAAGTAGACTGAGCAAGACGAGGTATAAACGACCGCGCAGTATCCAACGTTTGGATAGGTACATGTCCGGTCTTAGCACTAGCGCGTAGAAACTCGGTCTATGGCTGCTATCTTCCTGATTATAGACAACGAGAGATGTGTTTGGAACAAGCACGGGTAAAACAGGTGTGGTTGTAGTTCTACCCGTTTGTTCTATCGTTGGCTCAGCATCATCTTCCTTAATATATTCATCTGAATTAGAAGATGTTGATTCTACATCATCTGATTCAAGTTCAGAACCTGTTTCTTGTGTAATTCTCTTTCTATCTTCTAATTCTGTGGCTGCAACCGCTTCATCATTTGGTAGGTATTCTTCTTCAATTATATCTGACGGTTCAGGTAGACTCTCATCAGTTGTATCAGAATCAGATGTAGTCTGATCTCTATTGTTTTCATCTGAACTATCAGTAGCTTCAATCTCGTCAGAAGGCAGGATAGGAGTTTGCTCAGAATTTGTCTCAGTTTCAGTCTCTTGATACGATTGGTTACTTTCTTCGTCTGTCTCAGTTATACTGTTATCAGGATGCCGTCTGTATATCAGGTCTATACTTTTCTGGATTTCTCTACGGGTCAGTGGGGATAATTCCGATGCTAACAACGTCTCCAAGGTAGGTAGTGCAGCTAAGGTCCCAATGTTTCCAAGTGCATCAATGAGACTCCAACGGGTCAGATCGCTGTCTTCTTTTCTCAAAGCATCTTCGAGTGCAGGTGTAGCTTTAACATAGTTAGAGTGTTGCAGCGCGTTTGCTGCCTCTCTTCTCACCCCAGGGGCAGGATCAGAAAGCGCATCTATTAGACAGTGATATGCCTGTTCTGTACCAATGTCTGCAATTTCAACAACTGCGGCTCTACGGGTAGCAATGGGTTGAGAGGTATCCCTAATGAGTTGTGTAAGTTTTTCAAGTGTTGCCATTGTTAGAAACTTCTGTTTATTTGCGTATTCATTTTGAACTGTAATTCTGATTTTATACGACTTACCAATAATAAAAACGTGATATGATAGGATTTGATACAAACTAAAGTAAATGAAATGTATAAAAACAAAGAGACCAACCTATATCAAAAAGGTTGGTCTCTTCGGGTGAGTTAATACCCCCGACGAGATTTGAACTCGTGTCGCCGCCGTGAAAGGGCGGTGTCCTT
>VXOP01000156.1 GCA_009839975.1 Candidatus Poribacteria bacterium | reverse complement strand
TGCAGGACACGGACGTCCTGTTTATAGTCTCTCTTTCAGTCCTGATGGTTCCCTACTTGCCAGCGGATCCGTGGACAAATATATCCTGTTATGGGATGTGAAATCTGGTGCACACATACGCACGCTGACAGGACATCGGACTATTGTCTATAGTGTATCCTTCAGTCCTGATGGTTCCCTACTTGCCAGCGGAAGTGGAGATAATACCGTCATGCTATGGGATGTAAATACTGGTAAGCACATTAATACTTTGGAGGGACATGAGGATATTATCCGTAGTGTATCCTTCAGTCCTAATGGTGTTTCGCTTGCGAGTGGGAGTAAGGATGGGACTATACGCTTGTGGGATGTAAAAACAGGGGAACTCCTCAACACCCTAACAGTACATAAGGAACAAGTCCTTAGTCTTTCTTTTATTAATGATGGTACTGTGCTTGTGAGTGCGAGTTCGGGTGCGACTATCTTCTGGGATGTGAGAACCGGTAAACACCTTCACAAGTTAGCATGTCCTGGGGTTCCTATCTATAGTGCATCCATACATCCTGATGGTTCAATGCTTGCATGTGGATGGGTAATAGTATCCGGTTATTTGAAACGAAAACAGGGGCACACCTCCGCACACTGGCAGGACATACGGATTATATTTATGAGATTTCATTTAACCCTGATGGTTCCGTGGTTGCAAGTGGAGGCTTAGACGGAAACCTCCGGTTATGGGATATAAAAACCGGCGCGCACCTACGCACGATCAACACACAGTCAGAAAATGTTGAACGTTCACCTGTCTTGGGCGTATCCATAAGTCCTAATGGTTCCATCGTTGCAAGTGGGAGTGCCGATAAAACCATCCGGTTATGGGATATAAAAACAGGCGAACATCTCCGCACGCTGGTAGAACATAAAGGTTCTGTCCGGTGTGTCACTTTTAGTCCTGATGGTTCCATGGTTGCAAGTGGAAGTGGCGACATCCGGTTATGGGATATGAAAACAGGTGCACACTTACGAACTCTGACAGGACATTGGAAGGTCTATAATATCCATCTCCTACAGTCCTGATAGTGCAACACTTGCAAGTGGAAGTTATGATGACAAGAATGTCTGGTTATGGAATCCAAATACTGGTGAAAACACCCATAAACTAACAGGACATAAAGATTATGTCATAAGCGTGTCCTTCAGTCCTGATGGTTCAATGCTTGTTAGTGGCAGTGTGGACCGGACTATTCGACTATGGAATGCCAAAACAGGAGAACATCTCCACACACTTGAAGGGCATGCGGATAGAGTCAACAGTGTCTCCTTCAGTCCTGACAGTTCAATGCTTGTCAGTGGAAGCCATGATGGAACTGTTCGGCTATGGGATGCCAAGACAGGAGAACACCTCCATACGTTTGAAGGACATGGAGATAATGTCACAAATGTCACTCGTGCGCGTTATGTCAGTAGTGTTATATTCAATCCAGATGGAGAAACACTGGCAAGTGCGGGGTATGATGGCACCATCCGTCTATGGCGTCTATCCACTACAAAGGTTAACATCACGCAATAAAAAATGTAAAACTATTTTCAAAATACACCATCAGTAACCCTTCTATTTAGAGCCATTCAATTGTCCGTTTTTTATTCGTTTTGGTTGTTAAATCGCGATTCGGAGATCGCTCCTATTGAGGAGAGAACATTATCAGAAAGTAAAAAGCAGTTTGCATGTTTCAGTTGGGGTGTGTAAACTTTTTGGCAAAAGAATGTGCTGATTTGTTGACTTGTCTTACTGTTCCTACTTAGGTACTTTCGTATGCACTGTAACTTTCACATTATGTTTTTCAGTCCCGTAGGGACGATATGTTTATAGAAAAAATGTTGATGACCCCTCTTGAGTTCCGTAGGAACGGCATAGAAGATAAACATACCGTCCCTACCAAATCAACGCCAAATGCGCGTTTGGCATTTGTCGGGACTAAAGAGTTGGAGGCTACTCGTTTTCTATAAACATTCCATCCCTACGGGACTAAGACGTTCTACACATATCCTGCAATTCACCATAATGTCTGAACCTGGATTTTCAGGATAAGAGGTGAAATTTGGAAGAACGTGCAAACGACATTAGACCAAGCACCAGTGGTGCGAAAGGTATATAGAACATGTAAACAATAAGAGACCAAGCACCAGCGGTGCGAAAGGTATATAGAACGTGTATATTTTATTCCCTAACATGATACTATAGTTTGAACAGTTTCAAAGCGGATTACTTTTATTATCTCTAACGTTTTTTATGTAGATTAGTCTTTTTTTACTTTTCATATTTCACCTCCAATACAAATAAAATGAGTAAGTGTGATAGGCATGGCAAAACCTATCACATCATCTTGGTGACCTGGATTAGGGTGTCCAGTGCGATGGAACCGGACAACTAAGATTGCAATATCTTAGTACACTTATTTTGATGCCGGTAAAACGGTGCTTACTCACCTTACGCTCTCACTAACAAACTTCCCGAAGATGCAATCAACATTTCGGTAGTTATACCTATAGCACGCCTCTGCTCCTAACTGATGACTGGATAGGCTTTTCTTAGCATTCAACACTAACGATATAGCCAAGAAACACTTCTGAAGGGTATCTTAGGTCCGTGAAACATCGTTCCGTAAGTCTTCTTGAATGATGCCTTACAATCGTGGCAATTCCAGCGTCCTACACCACCTTCTTTTTTCCTTACAACCTTCTTTTTTCCTTACAACATCCACACTACCACAATGTAGACAACACGGTTTTTTCTTACCCCACCTAATCTTTCCAAACACTCAATACACGCTTCCTGGTTTGAAAATCTTTCCATCACCTTGATTAACCTCTTTTTTAATGTTTTAATTGTTAAATGTTCGGGTGTCATTCGTTCAGAAAATCTATCCCGAACAAGGAGGCACTATTATGAATCTCTATTTTAAACTTCAATCACTTTTAATAGGCATTGAAGAACAAAATGAGATGATGAATTTAATAGATCGTCTCAACGAGCTTCGTAAGTTATACGTTGATTATGATCGTTATGATTTGGTCATGGAAATTGACCGCCAAATCCTAATGGCAAGACAACGAATAACTAACATTGCTATTGAATGTTTACAAGAACCTTATATTCCGTTCTTGTAAACATTTCAGGTCTGCGAGAGCCTTGTACGTAATGTACTAAATCTCGCTCATCTAATAAAAGTGCTTTAAATCCAGTCTGTGTCTAATTTTATGATATTTTGCCAATCCCAAAACCATTTATTGCGATAATTTATATGTTATTTTTACGGGTGATAATTCACCGGTAAGTATGATAAGGAGTTTTACGATGACTGATAGTAATAAGCATGTATTGGAAGAACTTAAGCGAGTTCGTGAAACAATAGGAAAAGTACACGAATTGAAAAGATATGATCAAGTGAATCAGGAACATATTTTTACCAAACTCAAACTCACCAGAGATGAATTTGACAATCTGGTTTTCATGGGACCTCCTCCTGCTTGGGAGAGATATTTGACACCTGATCAATTACCTCTTAAGTTGTGCTTTAAAAAACTTATAGATGTTGTTGAGGAATTGAGAGGTAAGACTAAAGGGAATCCTAATGATCCTTGTTCGGTTTTTGAAGGACTTAATGATATAAAAACACCGAATGTACATGGGGATGATGAAGAGGACCCTTGGTTCAAATCGCACTTGCTCCTTTGTCAGAAATTTGATAAAAGACTTATGCCCCCGCTATGGATACGAAATGTGAGTAAATGGGGAAATGAAACAGAACATGGTGGGGGACCATTCTATACTGAAGATGGTAATCACCGAGCACTTGTTTTTGCGATGCGCTTAGCTTGTGGAAAAGAGAAGTATGGTGATGGTGTCAGAGCACTTCATGCCACATCATGGGATTTTGCGACGGGCATCCTTGGTTATGAGGTCCATGAAGCCAGTGGGTTAGAACATGACGGTAGACTATATCCTGAAATAAGAGATTACGTCGGTGGGTTTGGAGGACCTATAACAATATATGAAAGACTTAAGTAAATGGTAGTATATTTCTTATCTGGTGAACTCTTATCATCCTTCTTTAACGCAATACACCAGTATCCTTCATTGGCATATCCTAAAAGCGCGTTTATCTCAGACAGGCTTCATCTTATGGTAAAATCCATAATTACTTGCACACGATTGTAGCGCAAACTTTATGAAGATTAAATAAATATTCGGGTAATCCAATTCATCAAAACAATCGTAGGGGCTGGGTTTCCCAGACCGCCTGTTACCGGTTTCCCCGCCCGCGTATTACCCAATTAATAACTTAATCTTCATTTAGTTTGCGTACACTACTGCACAAACTAAAAGTTTATGCTACAGCACGGTCAAGTCTGTCGGTTAAGTCCAATGGACCAAAAGTGTGCATTTGTTTTTGTATTTCACTATAAAATAAAAGAAATGGAAATTTAATCAAATTGGATTGCTTAAGTTGATCTTTGAAAACTGTAAAGGTTCCACTCTTGATAAACAAAGACGAACGCATTATGCTTTAGAATGAGATTTTTTAACATGTATAACTATTCAGATGTGCAATATGAGATATTTGAACTCGAATATAGTGAATACGGTGAATATGAAGATGACCGACTAGCAATTGAAATCGCTATGAATGTTGCAAGACGATTGCTGCGAGAACCCAAAATTACACCAAGCCAAATTGTTGGTATCGGACACGCACTATACGCACTTCAACGTTTACCCGTTGTTACCCCGAAAGTCAACGTACGATTCGGTGTATATGTCCGATTCAAAACGGAATATCCTAACAGGGATAAACCTGAAGAAACAGTCACATATTCAGATATGGACTATATTGACTTCTGTATTTCGCAAGACGAATTTGAGATCGCAAGAGGTAGTTCAACTGATACTGGGTTAGGTAACGATAGTTTTTCCCTATCCGGTTGGTACGTTGGACGTAATGGATACCGTGAAACTAATTGCGAACTTTATTGGATTGAAGATCACATTGAAATGCTTTTAAAAGACGAAAACACTAAGATTAGTGTGGAAGACAATTCCGGCATTGAATATTTTGATGACGAAGAATTACTATCACTCAACTACCACCCATTAAACCAGAAAGCAAAGGAACTCTTACAACAACAGACAGACTACAACCTGTTAAAAAGGCAACTGTATATACTTCAATTAATGAAGTTCGGACTGGAAAGCTCACAGATGTCCGAGAAACGCGAGGAAATCAGAAGCACGGATCTAATGCAGAAACTGAAAGAAAAGGTGAAAAGTCTACAAAAGGATATGACACCAGAACAAACCATGAGTTGTCTGATAGAAAACAACAACTTATTTACTATATTAGAAACCGACAATCTGACAGAAGGGACAACTGCAGCACTGTGGATGGTAATTAACATGATACTGAAAAACCTTGACAGTCCATGTACAGATGACATATCATAATCAGGTTTATGGTAGGTAAAAACACCCCAAATTCTTGCAACACATCTGGTAAATGAACCGAGTAAATGTGATAAGTCACCTAAAAATATAATCCTGACGAGGTAACACGGGTATGAATATTATCAATTTTCTAAATAAAAACGATGGTGCAATAATTGCGATTGCTACTCTTGTTCTTGTATGTATAACACTTTGGTACGTCATAGAAACAATGAGAATGAGGAGAACCACACAGGAAATGCTCCGTGTTTCTAACACGCCAGAAATACAAGTATCACTGTCAATTGAACGAGGAACTTTTGATTTACAGAGCCTTGATCTCTGTATAGAAAATATTGGGACGGGTTTTGCCTATGATGTGGAGTTTACCGGTACCATTACTTCTTTTTCTCCACGAGATGAGGACATAACACTAGGAGAATATGATTTAATAAAAAATGGAGTAAGCCACTTCGGATCTGGAAAACGGTATCATATACCGCTATTGTGGCCTTATAGGGAGGAAGATTTACCCGCAGAACCTTATACCATGGATGTTACTTACAAGGATTCAACAAAAAAAGAAAAAGAGGGAAAATTCCTACTTGATTTTAGAAAAGTTGAAGATTTTTCTCCCCCTGGAGATCCATCGCTTGATAGAATTGCCGGATCGCTAAGAAATATTGACCGAACCTTGCAAAGAGCTGAATCCGTGCAAAGATCTAACCGATGGTCTCAATGATGATAAAATAAAAAGGTTGTTTGGGCTGCATCTTTACCAACTTATTTCTTTTAGTTAATTACCACAGAAGTAGGTGTGGAGGTGTTGTGTGCTGTGCTGGACACTTGTACCAGTGACATGGTTTCCGCAGTTCCACTTGCTTTTGTCATGTCACGCCCCGCACCCTTCCACCAGCAGGCAAATCCAAAAAACCACCCGTTTATACCTATCTTGACACAATACCGTCCTTATGCTATAATCTACTCACACTTGAAAAATACACACGAAAGGAACATCTATGCCAGAAGAAACACGAGGATATCTTTTTGGTCCAACTGAATACACCAACCCCGGATTCAAAGCAACACTTGATTACATCCGAGAAGCTGCAAATACTGAACATAAAAAAGGAGAACTTTTCGAGCGTTTGATGCTGATATATTTCAGTGAAGACCCCGACTATAAAGAGGAGTTCTCGGATGTATGGCTATGGAAACAGTGGGCACAACTCAGAACAGATTTTGATGCTACTGACATAGGTATTGACCTTGTTGCAAAAAAGCAAGATGGATCATTCTGTGCTATTCAGTGTAAGTGTTATGCGGATGACACAAGGATTTCAAAACCACACATAGATACGTTCTTGTCTGCCTCAGCAAGTGATATATTCACCTCATGGATTTTCGTAAATACTGGCGGAGAATTTGGAGATAATGCTCTTAGAACTATAGAACCATTAGGCGAAAAGTTTCGCACTGTTCGCTTCAATGATCTTGAAAACAGTCCATTTGATTGGCCAGACCTTAGTATACAAGAACCCGAAACCCTTACCTATAAGCAGAGAAAGTACGATCTAAAAGACCATCAAAAAGATGCGTTCAACGACGTTATAAACGGCTTCAGAACCTCTGATCGTGGCAAACTCATAATGGCGTGTGGTACTGGCAAGACCTTCACAGCACTCCGAATCGCTGAAGAAATTGCAGGAATTGAGGGAAAAGTGTTATATCTCGTGCCATCTATCGGTTTACTTTCACAGTCAATGCGGGAATGGTCAGACCAACGCGGCATAGACCATAGCTACATCGGTATCTGCTCCGATAGACGCGCAGGAGATACAACCGAGGACGCATCCATACAGGAACTCAAAATCCCTGTCACGACAGACCCGTTAGCAATCACACAAGCATTACAGAAGACCGACACGAACAAAATGACCGTCGTTTTCTGCACCTATCAATCGCTCCCTCTCATAGAAAAAGCACAAGATGCAGGCGCACCGCAATTTGATATTATTCTTTGCGATGAAGCACACAGAACCACTGGTATTGACAAACCTGGAGATAAGACCTCACCATTTATCCTTGTCCACGATCCAGAACGAATACGCGCCAACAAACGTCTCTATATGACAGCTACCCCCAAACTCTACACCGAAACCGCAAGAACAAAAGCAGCCGAATATAATGTTGACGTGTTCTCTATGGACGATGAAGAGAAATATGGACCACAGTTTCACAGACTTCCCTTCTCAAAAGCCGTTGAAATCGGTGAACTCTCCGACTACAAAGTCGCCATATTCGGTATATCTGAACAGGAAGTCAATTCAGTATTAGCAGGAGACACCGGCAGATACGGGAGCGAAATCAACATAAACGATGCAACACGAATTATCGGATGTTGGCGTGCATTACAGAACCCTGAAGATAAAGAAAAAGACGACCAGACACGCAAACCCTTAAGACGCGTGATCGCATTCACAAACAGGATTGACGAATCAAAGGCTTTAGCATACTATTGGAATGATATTATTGAAGATGCAATTGTCCAACTACGGGAAGATGAAATCCCTGACGATTTTGAATGTGAAACCAAACACGTTGATGGAACAGTCCACGCACTCAATCGAAAGGCACGTATTGATTGGCTGAAAGATGGGACTGATGGCGTATGTCGTATTCTCTCCAACGCGAGATGTCTCTCCGAAGGTATTGATGTTCCCGCACTTGACGCTGTAATCTTCTATAAACCCCGAAAATCCCATATTGACGTTGTCCAAGCAGTCGGGCGCGTCATGCGCAAAGCACCCGGCAAACAGTTCGGTTACGTCATACTGCCTGTCGCAATCCCCGATGATAAAGATCCTGCAGCAGCATTAGATGACAATGAAAGATTTTCAAATGTCTGGAGTGTCCTAAACGCACTCCGTTCACACGATGATAGACTTGACGCAAAAATCAACAGTATTGACCTAAATAAAGAACTTCCTGATCCTATTGTCATCGGTGGAAGGGGCAATGGAACAGCTGCTCCCGGTTTGGATGCCGCGCAGCTTCCACTTTTACCAATTGAAATTCCCATAGAGGCAATTATACCCAAAATTGTTGAGAAGTGTGGTGATAAGAAATACTGGGAAAACTGGGCGAAAGACGTTGCTGATATCTTTGACAGACTTATTGACCGCATCAATAACCTACTTGAAAATCCTGAAAACACAGCGTTAATCAAAAAGTTTGAAAATTTCCATACCGAGTTGCAAGAAACAATTAACGACTCTATTACACGGACTAACGCCATTGACATGATAGCACAACACATTTTGACACGTCCTGTATTTGATGCACTCTTTGAGGATTATGACTTCTCATCTGGCAATCCAGTCGCAATTGCCTTGAATAGTCTACAAAATGATTTCACAGAATTCGGGCTTGAAAGCGAAACGCGCGAGCTGAAAGGTTTCTACGAAAGCGTTCAAAAACGTGCCAGTGGAATAAAAACATCCGAAGGTAAGCAAAGGGTACTATCAGATTTATACGAGCAGTTTTTCAAAAAAGCATTGAAAAAGGAAGCAGACAGACTCGGTATTGCTTACACCCCATTAGAACTTGTAGACTTCATAATACATAGCGTCAATGATGTCCTACAGGAGGAGTTTGGTAAAACGCTCAGTGATGAAGGTGTCCATATCCTTGATCCATTCACCGGCACCGGTACCTTTCTTGTGCAACTGCTCATGTCTGGACTTATACAACCTGATGACCTTGAACGCAAATACCATGAAGAACTCCATGCAAACGAAATCCTCCTACTTGCTTACTACATCGCATCTGTCAATATTGAAGAAACGTACCGAAGACAGCGTGGCGGAGATAGCGATTACGAACCATTTGACGGTATTATCCTAACAGATACCTTTAACCTCAACAAATTCAAAGAAGAAGATGAACAGTATACACTGCTACCGGATGAACAACGAATGGTAGAAAACAACAAACGGATAGAACGTCAACAGAACCTTCCGATTGAGGTTATCATCGGCAATCCACCTTGGAAAGCGAAGCAACAAGATGCAGCAGACGAAAACCCAAACGTAGAATACCCTGAACTTGAAAAACGTATTGAAAACACGTATGCGAAATATTCTCCAGTTACGAATAAACAAAGTCTATACGACATGTATAAAATGGCAATCCGATGGGCAACCGACAGGCTACAGACACAGGAACAAGAACAACTAAAACAAGGGATCGTTGCCTTTGTAACTCCTGCTACTTGGATTGACGGCAACACTGAAGCAGGGGTGCGTGCCATTTTACCGAAAGAGTTTACTTCAATTTATGCACTAAACCTGAGGGGAAACGCAAGAATATACGGAGAACAAGGTAAAATAGAAGGGGAAGGTGTCTTTGGCAGCGCAACCCAATCCCCCGTTGCTATCACGATTCTGGTCAAAAATCCAAATACCGAGCATGAAAGTTGTCAAATACACTACCGAGAAATTGGTGAGAATCTAAAACGCAATGAGAAGTTGAAAATACTTAGGGAGACAGATACGGTAAAACGTTTTAGCGATTGGCAAACAATCACACCAAACGAATATTACGATTGGATTGAGCAACGCAGCGACACTTTTACTGATTTTTACCCACTTGGAACAAAAGAAGCAAAAGCAGGCAATGTAGACAATGCTATTTTTCAACTATTCAGCAGCGGTTATAAGACAGGTAGAGATCCATACATCTATAACTTTTCACGTGATACATGTGCCAAGAAAGCCCAACTAATGACACAAGACTATATCAGCGCGCTTTCCAAGCTTGAACAGGATCCGCATCTTACAGTGAATGAGGTAACGATTCAAAACAACGCTAATATTAAATGGGATGATGATCTTAAGAGCAATCTAAAGCAGCTGAAAACAACTGCATCTGATGTTAAATACATCCGAAAAGTTATGTATCGTCCATTCATTGCAACGAATTGTTATGCCGACTATATCTTTGCACAAAGAAAATACCAAATGGACAAGATTTTCCCTGATGCTTCAAGTAAGAATCGAGTGATATGTATCCCTGGGATCTCAAGTAAGAAGCATTTTTCTTGCCTTATGACCGATACAATATCAGATGTCAACCTTAACGATGCAGGCACACAATGTTTTCCACGATGGCGTTATCCTAAACCCACAGACGCAGGACAAATCACAATTAAAAAAGAAACAGAATCTATTGACAACATATCAGATACAGCACTTCGCGCCTTCCGCGAACATTATAGCGACGACTCCATCACAAAAGACGACATTTTCGACTATGTTTACGGTATCCTCCACGCACCCAGTTATCGCGAGCAGTTCGCAAACGACTTGTCAAAAATGCTACCACACATCCCGTATGCCCCAGATTTCCGCGCCTTCGCAGCTGCGGGGAAAGACCTTGCAGACCTCCACCTGAATTACGAAGCGTGTGAACAGTATCCAGGACTGAAAGTTGAACCCATCAAAACCCAATTATTTTGGGAAGAGAAACCGGAGCATTTTCTGTTAGGTACAAAGCCGATGAAATGGAAAGATAAAACCACGAAAGACATCCTCATCATCAATGAGCATGTCATGTTAACAGGCATTCCAGAAGAAGCACATCGTTATGTCGTCAACGGCAGAACCCCACTGGAGTGGTTTATCAACCGATACAAAATCACACCACAGGAGAAGAACAACGGCATCCTCAACGATGCAAACGCTTGGTTTGAAAACCCTCTCGACCTCATCACCGCAATAGAGCGTATCGTTCATGTCAGTGTGGAATCCGCTCGGATTATTGATAACCTGCCTGATGAAATCACTGAGGAGTAAGGTTTCAGTCCCAGAAATAATACAGAGTTAATTTCAATTCAAGGAGGACCAAATGAACTCAAAAACACCAACCGAAATAAACTTGAAAACACAAGCCGAATTGCTTACAAAAGATTTGCGTCGTCAAATTATCATGGACTACCCTGAAATCGATTTACACAAGCAACTAAAGAGATTATTCCAAACTATGCAACCAAATTACACAGTGGAAGTCACCCATGGTTCTCAAGAATTTGGTAAAGATCTCGTAATCGTGAAATCTGATGAGTTTGGTAATGAGGTGTTTGGGGTAGTGGTAAAGTGTGGTCACATAAGAGGGAAGACACGTGGAGATGTTGACAGCTTAAAAGATCGTATAGATGATGTATTTTCCAAAGCAGAAGACAAAAGGTTGGATGAGATCAAAAGTCAGATCCAGCAAGCCTTTGCACATCCTGCGGAAATGAAATCATATCTTGAAGATTTACCTGTTACTAAGGTCTATGTAGTGTTGGCAGGCGAATTAAGTAATAATGCACGAAAAAGATTGGCAAACGAATTCACGGACAGAATTGAAATTTACGATGTAATTTGGCTTATTGACAAATTCACCGAATTTCATCCTCATATCTTTTTTCAGGGACGAATCATCAATTTTCTAGAAAAGAAAATAATCGAACTTGAAGAAAACCATCAT
>VXOP01000314.1 GCA_009839975.1 Candidatus Poribacteria bacterium | reverse complement strand
TTTGACTAATTATATCAATTGTGGTATCCTTAATATTATGTTGTAGAAATGTGTTGACTTTTTTTTGAAATATTTTCTACAATGATTTTGGACGTTAGAAATTCACGAGACGCGTGGATTACGGTGGAGGTGCTTATCAAATGCACCGACAGTGTCCGACCACTGCCGATGCAAAGCACTGACGTTACTATGGAACGACAGGGCTGGTGTCTATCATACCATAGAATGACTTCGTATGTCATGTATAATAGAGACCAGCAACCTCTACAGAGATTGCAATACTTCTCCTATTTTCCTGCCAATTTCTGTAGTCTGTCTAAACACTTAACCTGCTTCAATGATATAATTCGGAAGCATAACATGAGACAGAACTATAGAGTCCTTCTCATCTCAATTGTCATATTACACCCTATTCGCTATACAGCGGAAGGATAACTTATTATTAGTAAGGAGAAAAACATGACACGTAAAATGTATTGGGGAGTCGCAATCCTCATTCTTTTACTTGTAACTGCAGCCGTGTTTGTTATTCTGCGCGAGATTGCAGACAATCGCGAACTGAACGACCAGTTGACAGAAGCTGAAGAACTGGTAGAACAGATCAATCAACGAAAAGTTTCGGAGAATAACAAAAAACCCGACGAAACCGTTGGCAACCCGCTTCAGTCTGTTGATGAATCGGGCCACGTTCAAAATTCCGCATCAGCGAGTGATATTTCTGCATCAGATAAGCAGAGCGGTATTGAATTACTGCCAGACTTCCCTGTTGTAACAGGTGTTCCCAAAATACCTTTCTGGGAAAGATTAGGACTTGACCCACCCGATGGTGATATGACCTATCGGCAAGATAAGTATGGTAACTACCAGAAAGTGTATAAAGGACAAGTATGGCTGGGTGAAGTCAAATTCCGCAAGGGATATGCCCCGACACTTGAACAGCACAAAAAGATGCAACAACTGCTTAATGCCCACTTCATTGCCCAGGAAGAGAACGATACTGCTGAAGTCAGTCGCACTAAGGCAGAAATTGATGCGTTAATAGAAGCTGCACAAGGCGATCTCCCTTATTACGATGGGGGAGGTTATCTGGGTAAACCTGGTGAATCTAAGGAAGAAGCAATTCGTAATTCTCGTCGGCAAAGTGCCGAGGCTGGACATCAACTTTATGTAGAATATGGTTTAGAACATATCTCACCTTACCGTTAGAAGGAGTAATCCAAATGAAAAAATATGGTTTAGTATTATCTATGTTGCTACTGATAGCAAGTTTCATAAGTGTTCCTGTTGATCCCCTTGTGACAGGTGCGTCGTTGAGTGCAACGCAGACGGGCGGAACATTCACAGGAGACTTTAAGCTTAACTTATTCGGGCAGGCGCTCTACTGGCAAGGCACAGCAAGGCAAGGGCATCGCAAGGTTGAAAGCGTAGAATGGGATCCGAGTGCCCCGCCGCCTCTGGTAAGAATTGAGTTAGCAATTACCTACGATGATACTGGTATTGTTGGCGGAACTATAGACGGGTCAATTCATGGCACAGCTGCGGTGAGAGCAGAACCTGGAGTGCGGGTAGGAAATTGGGATAAAGGAGCACCCCGACCATTTGATGGTGAGCAAGTCTTAGTTTTGCATACAAATGAGAGGTATTTCCCTGAGCGTCAACCTCATCTTGCTGGCACGTATTCACACTATAAAGCAGGTACGTTTAAGTGGAGTGCGATTGGAGAGGCTATCGCGCAGCGTGCTTATGATTTGAAAATCAGCACTGAAACGACAGAGAGAACCGAGACGGACAGTGCTGAAATTGGCCCGGGTGCGTCGATAGGAACGAGTGTCTCTAAATCTACGGGCAAAACACAAGGCGTAGATTGGGATTTTGGTCAATCTGTCTCGTTGAGTGTAGACGCATCACCACCAGGAGAGTCACCTGCGAAACCTGTTACAGGTCAGTGGGTCGTTATCAAATCATTTGACTTGGTGAAGAAATGTATCGCTTGTGGTCTTGATGTTGCACGGCATCTTGAACATTACAGAAATTGGGGATATGGTATTTGGATTTGTCAATCGGATGGATTATACAGTAATGGCAATTATCATGGTACTTATGACACTTATAAGGCTGTCGTTTTCGAAAGAGAGACGATTCATAAGGTGTATTGGATTCTCCAAAAGCCGGGTTGGGATGAAGGTAGACTTAGCAGTATGTGTCTTGGTGGTGGACTTACCTCAAGTTACAGTTTGTCGCTTGATTCTACACCTGGCACTTATAAGGTTATAGCAGAGGTTTATTATGGAGAGCCTAACATAGCTGGCAGATACAAAAAGACTAAGTATGAGGATACGTTTACAGTTTATTGACCTATGTCTTGTGTGAACGGGCCGTAGCGTCCGTTCGGTAGCATTCCAGAGAACAAAACAGGCAGGTATCTTTTATTGGATATCTGCCTTTTTTATTATCCTATCTATCCTTTATAAGAATGCGTAAGTCCTGTCCTTTCAAGAAATATCGCGGGATAAACTAAAGGGGAATATGCATCCTGCACTTTTGTGTGTAAAGGTATTGTCCCCTTTTAGTCTGAATCGCGCCAATTATATAGCTGCCGCGTAGAACATGGAGGCTGCGGAAACAGGTTTTTGCTAACATTCGCGCATTCTGTGAAAGTAACACTGGTCCGTGCCAGTTACATAGATAACGTATCCTCCGCGTAATCCGCAATTCAGCAGAAACCTAAGCCCCCAGCGGTGCGAAAGGTATATAGAACGTGTGTGTTTAATCTCGTAGCATGATATACCTTTCGCCCCTCTGGGGCTTGCTACGGTACTATTAACGTTTTCTATACACCTTTCGCCCCTCTGGGGCTTGACATTTTACAGAAACCTAACGCCTCTCCTTACTCATTTGTTTCTACAAGAACTTTACACATCCGAAAGACATTTTTCCCAGGCCAGTGAATCAACGCCAAATGCCAAACGCGCATTTGGCGTTGATTTGATAGGGACGATATGTGCAAAATAAGGTTAACATAAACATATCGTCCCTACGGGACTAAAGAGGGGTAACCACACGTTTTTCTATAAACATAGCGTCCCTATGGGACTAAAGACATACTCATAACAAATTAATCCCTGTAAATTGACTCATAAGGTGAAAAAAAAAATTACATTCCAGAGGGAATCCAGTGCCAAAAACTATCCGTACCCGATAAGACGGCACTCGGAGAGTGCCTGCTACTATTAAGAGCGTAGGAAATCCCAAAATTGACACTTATTAGTGACAAAAAAATTACACACCCCCTTCATTATTGAATCTTGATTATTTGCTCATTCTATGTTATAATTGAGTGTCAGACACTATTTTGAGGAGGAAAGAACAGTGCCATTTTGTCCTGATTGTCGAACAACATTCCAAGAAGATGTATTAACCTGTCACAAATGTCATGTTGATCTGCTTCCAGATTTAGCACCTGCACAAGTTTCTGAATATGTAAATTGGCAGATTGTGTGTTCCGTGCCAAATGAAGTTGCTGGGTATATCCTCAGAAGTGTGTTGGAGGATGAAGGTCTTCAGGTCTATCTACACTCCCATGAGATGTCTTTTTACGGCGGTATAAAGGGACATCCCGGTAAATCTGAATGGGGTGATATTTTTGTACCGGCGGATAGCGTAAGACACGCGCAGGATTGTATAAAAGCATATTACGACTCATTGAAATAGGACTTACGCATTCCCCCCTGATAAGGGGGTTAGGGGGTTAAAAAGTCGTTATTTTAATGACATTTTAGTGATTTAACCCCTAAATCCCCCTTATCAGGGGGACTTTAAGAGAAACTGCGTAAGTCCTGTGAAAGAAGGTTAATTTCGCGGGCAGATGCCATGATAATTGCCAATATGCAGGTGGCACGTTGATGACGGGCGGGGAGACCCCGCCCCTACGGGTTCGGCACCTGTAGGATTATCGGAAAATTGATAATTCATTATTTAATATTGCTTAATCTCTGTCAGGTATTTTTATGATTAGATTTCGCGAAATTCTGATTTGCTCCGTATTACTGTTGTTGGTAGTGTTAACTTCAACTGTTTTAGGTGATGTCTACAAAATCAAGGAACGGGATAACTTACTGATTGCAGTGATTGGACAACCAGAATATACGCAGACTGTTCAGGTGAGGGAAGATGGTAGAATAAGTTACTTTGGGGGTGACTTGGAAGTTGCGGGTAAATCTACCGACGAAGTAAATAGACTCATTTATGATTTTTTGCAGAATGAAGAACTTGTAAATAATCCAATAATTATGGTTTCCCCGGTGCTACACGAGACCGGTGTTATTGTAGGGGGTGCTGTAAACAATCCTGGACGGTATCCGATTTCTCCTGAATCCTCAACTGACTTATATCGTGCGATTGCACTTGCAGGTGGATTTACTGAAAACGCAGATAGACAGCAAGTCAGACTAATTCGCTATAAAGCGAATATAATGAAAAAGAATCTACCAAACGCTGGAACTCAGCAGGGAAACAAGACTACCTCGGACGCTGCTAACGTTGAGATTTATGATCTTTCTACAAACCAACCCTACAGAGAGATAAGAGTGGCTGCGACTGACTTGGTGTATGTTGTGCCCCTAAGTGTGATAGAGGTGCAAGGTGAAGTTAAGACGCCTGGGAAACTTTTTGTCCGGGGTAGCGTGAGTATTACAAATGCTTTAGCAAGAGCAGGTGGTTTGACGGAAGAGGCGAATCTGAGTTCATTTGTAAAAGTCAATAAAGATGGCACACATATTGTTTTTAGTATCTTTGAAGAATTTTGGAAAGATACGGGGCAAAATGATAAGGAGATTTCACTGACAGATGGTGAGGTGCTTTTTGTTCCGAATGCCATTAAAATTGAAAAGATCTATGTTATAGGTTATGTACGCGTACCGGGCGCGAAAGACGTAAGAGGTCCCGTGACAATCAATAAAGCGATTGCATCGGCAGGTGGATTTGAGGATGAAGCTGATTCAAAGAAACTCTTTATTCACCGTGCAGATGGAACTAATATCGAACATAACTATGTTGTTGGTAAAGATACGACTGTACTCTATCCTGGTGACACCTTAGAAGTAAAGAAACGTTTTCAATTGAACTGGGGTATGATTAGTACAATAGCCTCTACGACAATAGCATTAACTTATTTTATCATAAATCTAACGCAGAACTGACACATGTTAAACGACCAAGATGAGAATGAAAGCACGTTAAATCAGCTATCGTTTTTTGACAGCATAAGACGAAGATATGATTTAACACCATCCATACTCCTTATTCTTACATTCATTTCACTTTTTTTTATCATTTTCCTTATCTATCCTCTCCTATATGTCTTCAAAGAAGCATTCTGGATTGAAGGTAAATTCAATCTTACATTTTTCAAGTTGATGGTAACTGATCCGAACAAGAGAGATTTGGTTATCAACAGTTTCAATATCGGCATTATGGTTACGCTGATGACGAGTCTCGTCAGTCTACCGCTTGCCTATTTTCTGACGCGTTTTAGGTTTCCAGGGAGGACGTGGCTACGTTCTGTTATATTAATTCCAATGATTATGCCGCCTTTCGTTGGTGCGCTTGGCATGCAAAAGTTCTTTGGAGAATATGGCAGTATCAATATGCTGCTTGTTGAATTGAACCTGATTGATGAAAAAAATCCTATAGATTGGTTCGGTGGTGGTTTCTGGGGGGTTGTTTTATTGTCCACACTTCACTTGTATCCCATCATGTATCTAAACATTGTTGCGGCATTGGCAAACGTGGATCCGAGTTTGGAGGAGGCGGCTGAGAATTTGGGTGCAACGCGTTTCCAGATTTTCAAGAAGATCACGCTTCCACTTATGATCCCTGGATATTTCGCAGGTACAATTCTCGTTTTTATTTGGGCATTTACGGATCTTGGCACACCTCTAATATTCAATTACAACGAAGTGATTGCAGTTCAGATTTTCAAACAGATATCTGAGGCAAATGTTAATCCTATGGGATATGCGTTGGTTGTTCTTGTGATTGTCCTAACAGCACTTGCATTCTATGTGTCCAAACGGATGACAGGTAGTCGGCAGTATGAGATGTTGGGAAGGGGACATGTAACTTCAAGAGAGGAAGATACAGGTATTGGGATGCGATCCGTCATCTATCTGTTTATCGGTGGATTGACATTTGTTGCCCTACTTCCACATATAAGCGTCATGTTGGCATCTCTCACACCCAATTCAGGTGCTTGGAATCATGCTGTGCTGCCAAAAACTTACACTTTTTCTCATTATATTGAGACATTCACACATTCTGACACGTTACCAAGCATTCTGAACAGTCTAAAATATAGTATTTTCAGCACACTGCTTGCGCTGACAGTCGGTGTTGCCATTGCATACCTGCTTACACGAAAACGAATTCCGTTTCAGAACTTATTGGATGCTGTAGCGATGTTACCGCTTGCGCTGCCGGGTGTTGCTATAGCGTTCGGTTATATGGGGTGTTTCTCAAATACAACACCTCTGCTGAGGTCTTTACCTAAAAGCATCACTAATCTTATTGATCCAAGACAGAATCCGACACTTCTGCTGATCATTGGCTATGCTGTCAGGAGGTTGCCTTATATGTTACGTTCGATCTATGCTGGTTTCCAGCAGACGAGTGTAACTTATGAGGAAGCATCACAAAATATGGGAGCAACACCTGTTCGGACACTTTATAAGATCACATTACCTTTGGTATTTGCGAACATCCTTGCGGGTGCGATACTGGTTTTTTCATTTTCCATGCTTGAGGTAAGCGAAAGTCTGATTTTAGCGACAAATAGTGATTACTATCCGATAACAAAAGCGATATATTCCCTTTCAACGAGAGTTGAGAATGGTCCCTTCATTGCCAGTGCACTGGGTGTAATTGGTATGTTAATACTCATCGCTTGTTTACTTGGTGCAGGTAGAGTATTAGGTGGAAAATTAGGAGAGATATTCAGAATCTAATTCTGTCTTGATTCAGTGCCCTATACAGTAATTGATTCTATCTGTCCTGTTTCTAACGAACGATTTGCGGCTAATGTTACTTCAAGTGTTTTAACTGCATCGGTGTATGATGATCGCACGAGCGTGTGATCTTTATTTTCCACAGCCTTGATAAACTGTTCAACCTGTCGGTAATATCCTGCTTCGGATCCGTTGTATTCGATCGATTCTCCACCAATCTGACCTCGCAAGTAGTTGTCGTGTGTGAGTTTGAGATATAAGTCATCGCCTATCAGTTCTGTAGCGAAGTTATCGTGTGCTCGTGCAACGCAAGTACTGGTAATGCTTCCAACTGCACCATTTGTGAACTTCAGATTACAGACTGTACATTCCTCAAAGTCAGCGATATCTTGAGATACGTTTTTGATCCCAAATGCTTGGACGGATTTAACGTCCCCGAGGAAGTATCGGATTAGGTCAAACACATGTGTCGTTTGTTCTACCATTTGACCTCGTGAAACTTCGAATTTACCCCACCACGGATGGTTTGCTCCCATCCTTGCGAGAAAACGTCCTATTCCCATTGAGAGTTTTCTGTCTCCGACCAGCTCTTTTGTTTTGTCAGTGATGTCGCTGTACCGTGCCATATATCCGACTTGGTTTATTACGTTTGCTTCTGTTATTGCTTTTGAAGCGTTTTTTGCTGTTTCCAAGTCCTGTGCCACGGGTTTTGCTACGAAGACCGCTGCACCACATTCGGCTGAGTCTGCGACTTGTGTTGTGTGTGCGCCGGGTGGGATACATGTAAAGACGACATCTGGGTTTTCTTTTTGAAGCATTTCAGTGTAGTCAGTGTAGGATGTTGCATTTTCATCAGAGGCAACAGCTGCCGCGCGATCAGCATTGATATCGCATACAGCAGCAATTGGGTATTCGAGTCTTCTTAGACTGCCTCTGTAATTGCCGGCAATTCCGCCGACACCGATAAAAGCAATTTTCAAATTATCTTTATTCATCTAATTCTCCTCCTTACATATTCTACAAATATAACATTACCGACAATACCTTCGCCAATAATAGACACTCTGTTAGATTGTGTGTGTTGTAGAACGATAAGTGTCAATTTTAGGATATTCATTTTCTTGGATGTCTTCAGTCCCGTAGGGACGATATGTTTATAGATAAACGTCCTATAAACCCTCTTTAGTCCCGTAGGGACGATATGTTTATAGAAAAAATGTGCATGACCTCTCTTGAGTTCCGTAGGAACGGCATAGAAGATAAACATATCGTCCCTAATGAGGATTAAGTTATTAATTGGGTAATACGCGGTCGGGGAAACCCCGACCCTACGAATCAATCATCTGCTGGTACAGCAACCCCATACAGTTCTTCATCTGATATGATACGGAAACGTGCTTCTGGGTTTCTTAGGAACACTCTACGTATGTCTGTCGTTATGGCATATAGTCCAGGCATAACAAACAACGTCATTATTGTAGCGAATGCGAGTCCAAAGATAATTGTATATGCCATCGGCATCCAGATGGGAGATTTACCACCAAGTCCGATCGCCATGGGTATCAAACCGATAATCGTTGTCATGGATGTTAACATGATAGGTCGTAAACGGACACTCCCACCTTTCAAAATTGCATACCATCTGTTGTATCCCCGTTCTCTGTATTTGTTGATAAAGTCGATGAGGACAATCGAATCATTAACCACAATCCCAGCAAGTGCGACGATTCCGAACATTGCGATCATACTTAACGTTGCGTTAGATATCAGTAGACCCACCATAGCACCCATCATGCCGAATGGCACTGCAAACAGTATGATGATGGGTTGTAGGAAGGATTTGAACTGTGCACCGAGTATCATGTATATGACAAGGAGTCCAACGATGAATAGTTTCCATAGCTCAGCAAACGATTCCCTGATTTCATCAAACACACCCCGAAAATCAAGTCTGTATCCGGGATATAGTGATTCTATGTCTGCAAATGCAGCTATGAGTTGTTGATTGACTGCGAAAGGTGTTGTTTTTTCTCCATCAACGGATGCATAAACAGTAATTGCGCGTTCCCCTTCAAACCGTTTTATATCAGCATATCCCTTTTCCTCAACGATATGTGCGACTTCTTTGAGTGGAAATATAATCCTTGTTGGTGAAGCGATTAACATATCATTTAGTTCATCAATTGTTTGCAATCGGTCTTCGTCGTATCTGACGATGACATCAATGGACTCATCTGCTTCACGGTATGTAGTTGCTTTAGCCCCTTCGATTGCAGTTCGTATTGTCTGTGCTACCTGTAACGTTGACATTCTATAATATGCGGCTTTTTCAGGTTTCAGGTAGATACGGAGTTCAGATTTGCCGATTCTGAAATCGTCCCGTATGTCTTCCACGCCATCAATCTCACTTAATGTTGCTTTCAACTGATCTGCGATTTCTGCGAGTTGCGAAAAATAGGAACCTTTTACTTTAACTTCAACATCCTGGCCTTGTGGAGGTCCACCTTGCAACTTAACGAAGTTTAATTTCTCAATCCCGCTAATTTGTGTTGTCTTTTCACGTAATTCGTTTAGGACCTGATCCGTATTCCGTTCGCGTTGATTTTTTGGAACAAGTTCAATGATGAGTTCACCAAAATTGGAACCGAAAGTTATCCCCTCCATTAAACCTGATGTGGGTGTATGCAAACCGATGTTGCTAACCACAGCAGAGACTTCATCCTTTGGGAGTGTGCTGGCTGCGGTTTCAAGTTGTGCCATTACATCGGTTGTTTCCTGTATACCGTAGGAGGGTGGCATCTCCGCTTTTACGTAGAATTGCGGAAAATCTTCACCAGGAAAGAGTTCTTTGTCGAGTATCATGAAGGCACTGACGCAGGTAATCAGTCCGATAAGAAGCACACAACCGACAAAGATATACCGGTATCGCAGTGTGATTTTTAGTATTCTGACATATCTGTTGCGGACCATGTCAAAGATCATAGCGAACCATGTAAAAAAGCCTGCGAAGAAGATACTGAAAGTAAATGCCTTTTGTGATCGTGCGCGGAGTCTATCAAGTCTGCTGCGTCCTGTTTCTGTTCTCGCTTTTCCCCATTCAGATACGTGTGCGGGTAATATAACAAAGACTTCAAAGAGAGAAGCGACCAAGACGATGATTGCCATGATTGGCACGATTCGCATGAACTGTCCTGAGACTCCAGACATAAACATCAAGGGACCGAATGCGCCAATAGTTGTTAGACTTGCTGCCACAACGGGCCACCCGACCTCTTCCGCACCACGAATTGCAGCAACTTTCGGTGATGCTCCATTTTCAATATGTCGGTATGTATTCTCTATAACAACAATTGCATCATCTACAACGATTCCGACCACCAAAATAAGTCCGAACAGTGCTACGCCACTGAGGGTATAACCCGCGATGGACATGAACCAGAAAGTAGCCATGAATGCGACAGGAATACCGAGTGCTGCGAATAGTGCATTTCTCCAACCGATGAACAGAAATAGCATGAGAATAACAAGTATTAATCCGAATACTGCATTGGTTTCAAGAATTCCGAGTCGTTCCTTTAAGATGACAGAATAATCGTTTACAGGTGTCAGCACAGCACCATCTGGAAGGTTTTCTTGCCATTCATCGACTAATTCGCGAAGTTGTGCGACAAGTGTAATAGTGTTTCCTTCTTTCTTTTTTTGGACACTTAGACTAATTGACATCTCTCCACCAATTCGGGAGAGTGTTCTGGGTTTTTCATAAGTGTCGGTAACTGTAGCGATGTCGCTTAATCTGAGCGGTGTTCCGGAGGGTAGTACGTTGATAATTGTGTCACCGATATAAACAGGGTCAGGAAATTCCCCCATCGTCCTTACCATAAACTCGGTGTTTGCAATTTCCATTGTTCCTGCTGGTAAATTTATGTTTCCAACTTGCAGTGCAGTTGAGATAGCAGCAATAGGTAGATTGTAAGCTTTAAGTTTATCTGGGTCTACCTCAATCCATATTTCTCTTTCACGTAGTCCTGCTATCTGAACAGAGGCGATGTTTTTTATTTCTAAGATTTCGTCTTTTAGATTCTCTGCTATATCGCGCATCTGTGCTTCAGATATGCTGCCGCCGATGACTATCGTTAGCATTGGGAAACCGGATGCTACATCTAGTTCCTGAACTATCGGTTCATCCAAGATCTCATCTGGCAAGTCATTTACCTGTTCTACGGCTGTTTTGAGGTTATCCATCTCTTTATCAAAGTCACGTTCACTCATTTCATCAAAATCGACAGTGATGATGGATCTTCCTTCGGATGATGTGGAGAGCATTAGGTTGATTTTATTTACGTTTTCTTCAATAGAATCTTCAATAGGAGCGGTTACCAGTTTCTCTACTTCTTCTGGCGATGCGCCTGGATATAGTGTGGTAATGGTAGCAGTTTGTAAAGCGATTTCGGGTGTGAGTTCTCGGGGCAGGGTTATCCATGCATACAACCCAAATATTATAATGAGAATCATCAACATATTTGCGAATACTGGGTTGTTGACAGACATTTTTGGAATGGACATAAGGGTGTGTTTTCTCCTTGTATGTTGATCTTTTCCTGAATTTGTTTTTTAATGTAAGGGCGGCCACATCCTACCGCCCTAGCTGAATTCTACCTTTGATTGTTAACTTTAATCTATCTTTAAGTCTCCCCATGTCGTTGCTAACTTATTGCCTGGTTCGACTGAGAAAGGTTTAATACCTGCACC
This sequence comes from Candidatus Poribacteria bacterium, assembly GCA_009839975.1. GTDB lineage: Bacteria > Poribacteria > WGA-4E > WGA-4E > WGA-3G > MSPOR6. Next base: position 268 of record VXOP01000314.1, on the reverse strand, counting down.
TTCAATTGATAATTGGTCTATTAGGAAAGTGACTGTTTGTCCTCCCCAATTGTTCATGAAACCTATTCCAACTTTTTTGACTTTAAAGTTATGGTTCCAAGATTTATTTTGCGCGAGAGACCAATCATCCTTGTCATCCTTACGGAAGTAACCTGAAAAGGTATCTCCTTCTTTAACAAGTTTGAGATGCAGAGGGACATCAAAACCCATCTGTGGATGTCCATGGTCACTCCAAGCCGATTTGATCATACTCCCTATAAGTGCCTTT
>VXOP01000277.1 GCA_009839975.1 Candidatus Poribacteria bacterium | reverse complement strand
ATCTGATATGTGGTGGAACCGTGACCTTGAGAGAGCATACGGCAGCATTGAAAAAGCAATTACTGGGTTAGAGGCAGGATTCAAAAAATCACCTGATAATCAAAGATACTTTTATGTTTATCCCAGATTGCTCAATTTATACCTAAAGGTTGACAAAGAAAAGGAGAGTGATACCCTAATTGATCGTTTTAGGAACGTAATGTCACCAACAAACATTCGCCATAATTACTATCTTGGTGAAATGTTAGAGGCAAGGGATCGTGTTGATGAAATGTTTGATGTCTTTGATGAACTATTGCAGCATCACACAGGAAATAGGAGTATCTATAACCACCTTGCAAGGACTCATGATAGATTGGGTAATAAAGAACTTGCTTCAGAATATACAGAAAAGGCAAGGCCAGTGGCTGTAACTGAAGGAGAAATTGTTCCTGATTTTGTTGGAAAAGATTTGGAAGGGAAACCTGTTTCAATTGCAGACTATCGTGGAAAAGTTCTCTTAGTTGATTTTTGGGCTGTATGGTGCGGACCGTGTGTTGCTGAAATGCCAAATGTCAAGAGAGTCTATAACACCTATAAAGATCAAGGGTTTGAGATTCTTGGTATAAGTCTTGATAGTGACGAAAAGACATTACGGGATTATTTGAAGAAGAATGAGATTCCTTGGCAGCAGGTTTTTGATGGACAGGGTTGGGATAGTACTGTCCCGAGTATCTACGGTATTCGTGGGATTCCCACTATGTGGGTCATTGGAAAAGATGGTAAATTGCTTACAACAAAAGCCAGAGGTGAACGTTTAGAAAAAGCTATCGTTAAGGCATTGGAAGATGAGCCTATTGAATAGTAGGGTGAGATACGTATCGGATATATTTTCAAGATTAGCAATATATTAGTTCATTTATGAAAATTGTCGTCTTAAGTGATAAGAAACCGGGGCATTTTAAACAATCTCTGGGTATCATACAAAATATACCTGATTGTGATTCAGAATGGATTGATATTGCATTTAAAAGCAAATGGCGTGACAATTTACTGCGTGCATTCATGTGCATGTTTGGGGGAATACCTTTACCAACATCCCTCATTCATGCTCTGTTGCGACGATGTCTTGATACCAGTTCATACAATTCATTATACCACCTTGAAGAAGCAGACTTGGTTCTCTCTACCGGTTCATCAGTAGCCTCAGTTAATTTACTTTTGGGTAAGTTGCTAAATGCCAAGACTGTCACTTGCCTACGTCCTTCTCCTTTAGGCATTCGTCATTTTAACCTCGCCATACTCCCAATGCTATATTGGAAAAAACAAAGAAACAGACCGACCATCTGTCAAACTATTGGTATCCCAAATCCTATCTCAGAGGAAGTATTAAATTTTGAACGAAGTATTCTTCAGAACATACTGAAACTAAAGCACCAAAAACGTATTGGTCTACTCATCGGTGGAACAGATAAACACGAGACTATTTCGTTGGCGGATGCAAGAGAATTATACAATTCGTGCAAAAGACTCGCAACTTCCCACTGCTTACAATTTCTACTGACAACTTCTCGCCGCACCCCCCCTGAAGTAACACGGTTTTTGATGTCAAACTTTGAAAAAGAAAAGTGGTGTCCTCTTTTTATTACACCCGATACAGTATCTGAAATAAACGATCCGTATCAAGCGATTCTTGCATTGAGCGACATCCTAATTGTGAGTGCAGATAGTTTTTCTATGGTCTGCGAAGCTGCCAGTAGCGGTAGAAACGTATTCGTTTTAGCGTTTACACATAAAACAACACACCGTCTGCCAAAACGCTATAACACCTATCACTATATGGAAGAGAATGGTGTTCTCACGCTTATAAAGATGGAAGAGTTGCAAGATGCAATAACGGGTTCAATTGACTCGGATACTTCCATTAACAGACTCCAAGATGCAGATAAGGCAGTAACTGCAATTCTTGAAATGATGAAAGCTTTTAATAAAGACTGAACTTTTTAGTTTATTGTGTGTGTTTAAAGATAAAAGGTTGGATGACTGGAAGATTTGACTCAGAGGTTTAAGTAATTATAGATTTCACTATATAAAGGAGTATATGATGAAAATTAAAAGTTTAGTCGCTATGTGCATGCTTGTGTTACTGCTTGGCGTGACTGCATTCATGGTTAATTCAGATGTTGATACGTCTGAAGATGCAAACACGACGCAAGATGCAGAAACACCGCATGAAGCAGAAATTAATGAAGAGAATACCGAGTCTAATGAAGACTCAACTGATCATACAGATGTTGAAAAGTTAACCAAGAAGATAGAGGAATTGTATAAAGAACTTGATACTATCAAGGATGCTGATGTTGATGTCGTTGATTCTATCAAGATTGATGGAGAAGATGGTTGGCGTGTCTATAAAATAATTCCTGATGTAAAATCAAAGATTATCAGGGGTGAGGATTTAGACGTTACGGAGTTGTCAGAGATCATAAAAGCATTGGATGAGAAAATTGATATTGATTTGAACGCCATAGTTGATCCTGATAACATTAGAGTGCTGAGGAAAGACGTAAGCATTCTGTCTAAGAAGTTGTTAGACTCGGCTGAAGTTGATAAACTGACGGAAAAGATTGTGAAACTTACGGAAGAACTCTCTGCGGATTCGGATGAGCTGTCTAAGCAGATAAAGGAACTTCTCAAGAACTACCAAGTCGATACCAAGAAAACTTTTGGTGTGGGTGGTGTTAAGGTTATAAGAATTGATCCCTCCGGTTCTGCAACCGTTGTGAAGGATCTGAAAGCAATTGAAGACATTCAGTTAAAGATAAAAGAACTCACCAAAGACTCGGATTCTGATGCGTTAGTTGATACAATTAGAAAACTGATTGAGAAGAATCACTCTGATTCTTCCGTTATTATGGAAAAAGATGGTGTGAAGGTCTTTGAGATTAATCCTGATAAATCTAAGAAAAATGCGGACAATTCAGATGATATTAGCGAGTTAAAAGAGCGGGTTAATCAGTTAGAGGATAAGATTGATCAATTGATTCAGAAACTTGGAACGGATGATTCTGAATCTTCAGAGAATCAGAAGTAATATTTTAGTTACTATAGTTGGAATGTTAATGGCGAGGTAAATATAACCTCGCCATTTTTTTAGGGATAATTTAATCTTTAATCTAAGTTAACTACTGTGAATCTGTTGAAATTGGTTGGTAATAACCTGTTCCAAACAGATAACCGTCATGTCGAATTGCCCAAGTACGTTTCTGTTCTTCGTTCCCACTCTCAGGATTTGGCCATAAATAATCCACCCAGTGTCCTGTTCCAGTCGCTTTAGCGATTTCAATACCGAGTTGATATCCATCAGAACCGACGATGTCCTTAAGGTCAGTTGGTTTTTCGGTAAAATCCTGTCGGACTGGATGTGAAACAAAGATATCGTTTTCACCTGTAATAAATACGTACCATTGTCCATCTACTCTTGCGGGATCGTTATAGTATGCGGCTGTTGCAGCGATGCCTTCACTTTCATAATATGCAATGGCAGACAGGACAAGAGAACGTGCATAAGCTTCTGGGTTGTCCTTTGTTGCAGTTAGAAGGGATGCGGGGTCTGGTGTCCAGGGTTCATAATATCCAGAAGCGAAAAGGTATCCATCATATCGTATAGACCAAGTCCGTTTCTGTTCTAATTTATTTGTCTCAGGATTTGGCCACAGGTATTCTGTCCAATGTCCTTCCTCAGTTGCTGTTGCGATTTCTGCACCGACAGTTAAGCGATCAATACCTTCAACTTCAGTTATGTTCGTACCAACAAATTGTGGTGCTGAAGCGTGAGCAACATGAATGTTATTTTCATCGGTGATAAATACATACCACTGTCCTTGTATGTTTTCTGGGTTGCCATAATGTGCTACTGTCGCTTCTATTCCGTCAGTCTTGTATAAATCAATTGCTTCTTGAACGAATGCAAGGGTAAACGCTTCTGGATCGTCCATTGGTGTTTTGTAACTCTCTCCAATAACACCTGTAAGGTTGTCACATCCGGTAAAACCAATTACTACTAAACTTAGTATAAGTAGTAATGTACAATAATCCTTCAATTTAAGTACTCCTTTTTTTATTCAAAACACATGAATTTTAAAATAAAATAACGCTAAGACCATTTATGTAGTATACTTCAATTTCGCTTGCAAATGCATACAAAATTTGATACGCTATGTGTAATACAATTGTGAATTACGAAAAAATTGACGATGCGTTACTTCTTATTGATTCAGACGAATATTCTGTTTACTATGTTTAAGGTATTAGGCAAATGCATCATTGATTATGGGAGTTCTGAATGTCAAATTTGTTAGCGATTTCTGGCGGTACTCCTGTCAGGGACACGAAAAAGGATCCGTGGAAGATGTGGCCGCATCGTTCTTCTGATGAATGGGATGCTAAGATAGAACCGTTGCTTCGTGAGGTCTATCTTAGCGGTCATGAGGGTTCTGGCGGAGCTATGATCCCACGTTTTTCTGAGAAATATGCACAATACTCAGGCACTAAATACGGTATTTTTATGCCACATGGAACTGAGTCTATCAGTGCAGCCTTGGCTGGGGCATTGGATCTTGATGGGTTCAGCGATGGTGGCGAGGTGATCGTGCCAAACTACACTTTCGTTGCTACAGCGAGCGCAGTGTTGGAACGTAACTGCAAAGTTGTTTTTGTTGATGTGTGTCAAGATTCATTTACCATTGATCCGCAAGCGATTGCAGCAGCTATAACACCTAACACACGTGCAATCCTACCGGTACATTTAGGTGGACATCCAGCTGATATGGGAAGACTACAAGAAATAGCAGATAAACACGCGCTCAAGATAGTGGAAGATTGTGCACAGGCACACGGTGCGGAATATGAATCAAAGAAAGTGGGAAGTGTAGGAGATGTGGGTGCATTTAGTTTTCAATCATCAAAGAACCTTACATCTGGTGAAGGGGGTATGGTAACAACAGATGATAAGGACATACATGATCGCGTGTGTGCTTTCATGAATGTTGGACGCGCACCTGGTGGTGCAAGATGGGAATATCCCCGACTTGGTTGGAACTACCGCCCCTCTGAATACCTTGCTGCAATACTGTCAGTGCGATTAGAACTCCTTGAAGAACAGACCAATTTGCGAAATAGAAACGCACTCTATCTTAGTAGTGCTTTGGATCAAATTGATGGGATCACACCACCGAAACATGCTAACTGGGTAACGAAACATGGATATCACCTCTATTGTATGACATATTTACCGGAAGGCTTTGGTGGTAAATCTCGGCAGGAATTTGCCAACGCATTATCTGCAGAAGGTATTCCATGCTCTGCAGGTTACCGTTCGCCTTTGTCCGGAGAACCTGGCATGGCTCATGTTGCAGAGAAGTATCCTGATCGGATACGGACGTTACCGTGTCCTAATGCTGAAGCTGTATGTCGTCAGAGTGTGTGGCTGTTTCAGAACATGCTGCTTGGGTCAAAGTCAGACATGGATCAGATCGTTGGAGCGATCTCAAAAATAAATGAGGCGTGGCGTTAATTGTTTCTAATACCATTTCTATTAATTTTTCTCTCATTACCGGCTGTTTAGAAATCAAACGTGTAACGGCACACGTCTGACAGAATAGGAAAGTTTATGCTACAAAAGAGTGACATTATCAATTAGAAATGGTATAAGTATTGCAGATGCCGATGTGTATCTCATGAAATCAGAAAACAGAAAACATATTCTTGTGTATGATGGTGCGTGTGATTTTTGCATTTTCTGTATAAATCGATGGAAACATCTGACAAAAGATCGTATTGTTTACGCACCTTACCAAGCGGTTTCTCATCAATTCTCAGATATTCCGATTTCTGATTTTCAGACTTCGGTACAGTTGATTTTAGATGATGGACGTGTCTATTCCGGTGCAGAAGCGATATTTCGCGCATTAGACAATCGAAGACTTATCTGGTTTTACGAGAAAATGCCTGGATTCGCAAAAATAACAGAGATAGTTTATCGGTTGGTAGCAGAGAATCGTAGTTTTTTCTCAAGTATAACAAGACGGTTTTTCAGAACACATTCAAACTAAATGTATATGGTTAAGATGATTGGATAATTTATGGATAGTCAATTTCTGACAGTTGCATTAGATGCGGCAAAAAATGCTGAAGAGATACTGCTTTCATATTACAACGCAGATACATTAAACGTGGAATTTAAACCCGATAAAACCCCGGTTACACGTGCAGACACAGAAGCAGAAAAAGTGATACGTGAGACCATCAAACAGACCTTTCCAGATCACGGGTTTTTGGGAGAAGAATATGGAATTGAGAAAGGTGATTCCCCTTATGTATGGATTATTGACCCGATAGATGCAACCAAAAACTACATAAGAAAGATTCCGATTTTTGGGACGCAGATTGCGCTCATGAAGGATAATGAGCTTATCCTTGGTGTATCTAACGCGCCATTGCTGAATGAGCTTCTCTACGCAGAAGTGGATAAAGGTGCATTCCTTAACAGCAAACCGATTAAGGTATCTGAAGTATCACAACCTTCTGATGCGATGGTATGTCACGGTGGATTAAATTGGTTTATAGAGAAGGGAACATTTGCGGGTGTATACGACCTTATCAAAGTTGCTGCACGGACGAGAGGATTCGGTGATTTTTATAGTTATCACCTTGTTGCATCTTCAAGAGCAGATGTTGTGATCGAGGCTGCAATCAGCATTTGGGACATTGCTGCAATAACTGTGATAGTGCGGGAGGCAGGTGGGTGCGTTACTGATATACAGGGTAAAGAAATTACGACTGAAACCGATTCACTCATTGCGACAAACGGAATCCTACATAGGACAGTATTAGATTATTTTAACGCATGAACGGAGCAAACATATTCATAATCGCTTGAATACACCGCTAATTCTGTGCTATACTTGCACAGATAATAGACGATAGAGTGAGAAGAATTGATGAAAATTGAATTTCAAAATGTGATTGATCTGTCTTATGTTGTAGATGAAAAGAGTCCTCGTGAATTACCAATTGATCCAGTTAGAATCTATGATCAGGCTACGTTAGAAAAAGATGGATATTTCGAAAGCCGGGTTGATATGTCTGGACACTGCTCTACACATATTGACACACCGTGTTTGATGTATCCTGATGGGTATACTGTAGCGGAAATACCTAAGGAAAAACTGACAGGTCATGCGGTTCTCATGGATTTCTCTGCGATAAAAAAACCGAAAGATGCGGTTACGGCACAAGATGTTGAAGATTGGGTCAATGTAAACGGTGAAATCTCACGTGATAGCATTGTGTTTATGCGTACCGGTATGGATAGGTACGTTTATCAAGAAAACTTCAATCAGGAATGGATCGGCTTTAGTGAAGGTGCGGCTGAATTACTTGTTCAGAAGGGTATCAAAGTTATCGGTACTGATGCTTGCAGCATAGATTCGGTTGCGGGTCATCCACCTTTGCATGATGGACTTCCGCCGGCACATCTGGTTTTTCTCGGTGCTGGTATCCCCCATGTTGAGGATTTGTGTAATTTGAGCAAATTACCGACGCATTTCTATGCGGTCATTGCCCCTCTTAAGTTAGCACGTAGCTCAGGCGCACCAACTCGGGTGTTTGCATTCGTGTAAAGTTCTCTGTTAAGACTTTTAGAGCAAGATTTATCCCCATTAAAAAAAATGGAAATGTTTATTCCAGACTCACTTTTAAAGACGTTACAGGAGATAGGTGAAATCGGGGGAACAGATGCATATCTTGTAGGAGGGTCGGTCAGGGACTTAATACTAAAACGAGAAACAACTGACATTGACATCGTGGTAGAAGGTGATGCAATCAGCGTTGCAGAAAAGGTGAAAACGTATTGGCATGGGGAAATACAAGTTCATCATCAATTTGGCACAGCAACTGTAACATCTGCCAATCCAACCTATCCAAAGATAGACTTTGTCACTGCACGTTGTGAAACATATCAACAACCAGCAACGTTACCTAAGGTAGAAAAAGGGACATTAACGGTTGACCTGCTGCGGAGAGATTTTTCAATTAACGCATTAGCAATGCGTATTAATTCAGATGATTTCGGAGATGTAATTGACATTACTGGAGGAATTGAAGATTTAAAGACTGGTACGATTCGAGTCTTACATGATGATAGTTATCTTGACGATCCAACACGGATTTTTCGTGCTTTTAGATATGCAGGTCGTTACAGTTTTCGTATCAGCGAAACTGACTCTGCCTTGATTAGGGAAGCATTACCTTTAATATCAGATCTCAGCGGTGAAAGGATACGGAATGAACTGGATAGGATTTTACTTGAAGATAACGCAACAGAGATTGTCAGAATGCTATCTGATTTTGGCATTTTTAAGGTTATCTTCAAAGATTGGAGAATCTCTCCGGACCTCGTAAATGGTCTGAAAACTGCTGAAGATGCAATTAAGTGGTCATCTATTCATCTTAAAGACGATACTTTACTGAAGAAGAATATAAGATGGATGGCATTTTTCGGTTTAGACGAATCTGGGTGCTTGCCAACGTATCACATTGAAGTTTTATGTTACAGACTCGTATTGGATCATCAACTTCACCGTATAGCAGGTCACCAAAAAGACACTGTGTGTGAGGAAGAATCTGTAACTGTTCTTAGAGATATGTTTGAAAAAGTTGGACACGGTTTAGCGAACAATACAACTTTTGATTTTATTAACGGAAAATGGTGTTTAGTTGACTCTGACAATAAGAGTACTTATATATATGATGAAGGTGATATATATAAAATACAGACACCGTTAGCAACATATTCTGGACTTAAGAACGTTCTGCGTAAGATAGTTGAAGATACGCGTGATAGTGAAAAATATCATCTGCTTCGTGAATTTCCTTTAGAGCCTCTTGCGTTAGGAATTACAGATGGGAATTTATCTGAGTTGCATCGTGAATGTATTGATAATTTTTTGCTTAGACAAAGAAGTGTAAAACCGATAATTACAGGTGATGATCTAATCCAGTGGGGAGAAGAACCGGGAGAGAATTTTCAAAAAATCCTACGGCATCTGTTTGCTGCGCAATTGGATGGTAGGATTTTCTGCAAACAGGATGCTTTTACTATCTTTCAAGAGTATATAGTGAACATTGAAAATAATGATACAAAGGCCCTGTAGGAGGCCAGTTAAGATATTTCTCGCCGATTCCCGACTGGGTGCTTTGATAGTCGGGAATCGGAGTTCCCTCCTACAGAAAGAATGTTACATTAATTCAGAAGTTTACTATAAACAATAGACAAACAGAATCTATAAACCCCTAATCTATGATGGAATACGTACAAAAACATGCCTTTTAGTCCTGATGCGATATGGAATGCCATACTTATCGTAACCCAATTTATCATTTTGCTAACCTTCCACGAGTGGGGACATGCAAAATCTGCTAATATGTTAGGGGATCCTACTGCGAAAGACTTAGGTCGAATGTCGCTTAATCCTGCAGTTCATATAGATCCGATTGGTACACTTATGTTACCTCTCATTGGTTCTCTTTCTAGCTCTCTTTTTGGAGGGGCTTCTAGGGGAATGTTCTTTGGTTGGGCAAAACCTGTACCTGTTGATCCATACAACCTAAGAAATCCGAGACGGGATCTTATGCTGATTGCAGCTGCGGGTCCGTTTATGAACATCGTCTTAACTTTTGCTATATTTTTTATCATTGCAGGATTAAAGCTTGTCTTTGATGTCTTTGACTTAAAAACAGATCATGGGGACATTTACGTACAGATTTACTTTTTTTTAAATACATCTGCACAGATTAGTGTTTTCCTTGCAGTGTTTAATATGTTACCACTTTTTCCATTAGACGGCTTCAGTGTTGTGAATGGATTATTGCCAGAGCGTGCATCGCGAGAGTTCTCAAAACTCGCTCCTTACGGAATGCCAATTTTAATGGCATTGATATTTCTCCCGTTTGTGCTGCCGATAGGAAGTCCTTTAAGTTTCTTAGGTGATATTACGTATTTTATTTTTAGCCTAATTAGGAAAATCGTAGATGTAATAGGTATACTCTAACTGAGGAAGAGATTTACACGGTTATTATAGTGAACTTCAGAATTAATGTAACACGCCACAACGGGCGAGGTGACCTCGCCCCTACGATGGGTGGTCTTTGTCATCGGTGTATGGGTGAAATGTCTCATTAATTATTAACTTTTCTATAAATGAAAATGCTATCCGATATTACACTTACTACTTCAGAAACACAACGCGTCTATGACGTAAAATTAGACGGTTTTGAGGGGCCTCTTGACCTACTACTCCATCTCATACAGAATGAAGAGATGAATATAAACGATATTCAGATTGCTAAGATAACTGATCAGTACCTGGATTATGTGAATCTAATGGATCAATTGGATCTGGATGTTGCATCTGAGTTCTTGGTCATGGCTGCAACCCTTTTACATATAAAATCTCAAAGTATCCTTCCACAGATAGTTCCAAGCATAGCACATCCGATCAGCAATCAACAACAACTCGTTCAACAGCTATTAGAATATAAACGATTTAAGGGAGCGGCACAGGTTTTAGATGTATTTGCTGAAAGGCGGACGGCAATATATAATAGGAGTCCTGAACTGCATGCGGAATTAGATGGTTCTCGGACTTATGAGATTAAAGCAACGCTTTTTGATCTGTTAACAGCGTTCAAGAACATCAATGACCAGATTTCGCAGCTTGATCCAGATGAACAGTTTCACACCGTTGAAGAACAAGAGAATATCACCGTAGAGGAAAAGATTGAATTTATTCAGAGACGTTTAGAGGTAGAAGAGCAGCTGCATTTTGATAGTCTCTTTCCGCTGTCTTCAAGTAAAATTGATTTAATCGTCACATTTCTTGCGATTTTAGAGTTAATCCGTATTGGTACGGTTGTTACTGTACAGACGGATCTATTTGAGAGTATCTATATTGTCAAAGCCAAGGTTGAAAGGGATACTGTACATCACAGTTCACCGAATGAATAGGAAGAAAGTAAATGGATGTAGATAATGGCAATGGCGAAGTTCAGTCGAATCTGACCGAAATATCCTTAGCAGAGCATGCGAAGTCTATTTTGGAGGCAATTCTATTTGCAGCCAGCGAACCGATAACGATAAGACAGTTTCAGCATGCGCTGCCGGGGCTGAATGCTCGTGTTATTCGCAGGTTACTTTCGGAGCTTCGCGATGAATACCGAGAGACGGGACGAAGTTTTGGACTTGTAGAAATTGCGAATGGATATCAGATATCTACGCGCCCAGAGTATTCTGAATGGATTCGTAAGTTCTATATTCAACAGGTGCGTGTAACTTTGTCTCCTTCTGCGTTAGAAACGCTTGCAATTGTTGCATATAAACAGCCTGTTACACGAGCAGATGTTGCCAACATACGTGGTGTGAATAGTGATAGTGTTATAAATGCCCTTGTTGAAAAGGATCTTGTCTGTGTATCGGGTCGGAAAGAGGGAGCAGGGCGTTCCCTACTTTTTTCGACGACTGATAAATTTCTTCAACAGTTCGGATTGAAAGACTCATCAGAATTACCCTCACTTGATGAGATTGAGCAGTTCTTGTCTACATCAAATAACCTGGACCATCTCAATTCAGTTCAAGAGGAGGTAGAATAGTGGATTACACTGCATGGTTTGAATGTGATTTAGGATGTACGTATCCGCTTACAGACATTATTTATCGTTGTCCGAATTGTGATGGGTTGTTGCAAGTTCAGCACGACATGGATGCCTTAAAACAGCGAAGTGCAGATGACTGGAAGTCTCTTTTTGAAGAACGGTATATGCGGACACAATATCCGTATGGTAGCGGGGTTTGGGGTAAGAAAGAAGTTGTCTGTCCGATGATTGATGATGAGAATATTATCTCAATGTATGAAGGTGGCACGAACCTATTCTGGGCAGAAAGATTCGGGAAGCAGCTTGGTGTATCAGACCTATGGATTAAGCAGTGTGGTAATAGCCACACGGGTTCATTCAAAGACCTTGGCATGACAGTGCTTGTTTCAATGGTTAAACAGATAATTGCTGAATCGGGTAATATACGTGCTGTGATGTGTGCTTCAACGGGAGATACTTCTGCTTCGTTAGCTGCGTATGCGTCAGCGGCTGGTATTCCTGCTATTATTCTGTTGCCAAAAGAGAAGGTTACTCGTGAACAACTCATCCAACCCATTGCGAATGGTGCCTTAAC
>VXOP01000430.1 GCA_009839975.1 Candidatus Poribacteria bacterium | reverse complement strand
TATTCTGTCCTGATTTCAGTTTTCGCTTTTCTGGGGTTGTGTATTATATCAAGCATTTTGGTAGGCAAGAGCCCAATTGTAATCATACCTTGATTGATCCTCTCTTTGAAAACAAATGAACCGTCCCTTTTAGTGCGTGCTGTTATGAAACCTGGTAAAGCAGCAATTGTCCTAATTGGTCTATAAAACATTGAACCGGTTTCACTCATCTCAACTGGATACACCATAACAACATGTCCACCAATCGGTTTTCCATCAACATCAATCAGTGTTCCTGAGAATGTCGCTGCGTTATCTTGTGTATTGCATGCATTCAATATCACACAAAATACTACCAAACTCACAAATATTGAGATGACATTTCCTGATTTCAGATCAATCATTTTCGTTTTCCTTTGCAGTTAGAGGACTGTGAACCGTGAAGCAGTTAATTCTCGTTAGGTTGTGAAATGAATTGCATGGATGGTTTCTCAAGGATTGTTCTGCCGAAACTTTTTCCAACCACCTCCCATCCCCTGCCAAAATAACCTGTCATCACATAATCTCTCGTTTCCGTATTCCCATTTTCTGGATGATATGGCTGCCAGTTAGTATAGGTAATAGGTTCACCGCTATGCCATTTCCAATTTCCTTCCTCCTCAGCATCACTGAGTCCAATCCAAAATGGTCCGGTACCATATATTCGTCTAAGCCATTTCTCCTCTGCTTCATCATTTATTGAAAGGAGATAAGCACCCTCTGCCTCCGCTTGCTGTATTGCATTTTTTATAGTTTGATTTTTAGTGATTTTGTAAGCATGCCCATTTGTTTGGTTGCCTATCCACATTGGAGGTGGTTCAAGGAGTGCTTCAAGAGCGAAATACCTTTCGGGATTTGATATGGTTGGATTTATTTCTGACCCAGGATTTCCGTTTAGCTTCAATTCAAGGTCAACATCGTCAACCATAATGAATGGGGTCGTTTTAGCATAGAGTCCCTGATGTTCAATAGCAAGCGTAACACAGAATCGTGGTGGGTAGTCAACAGATAGATATTCAGAAAAATATCCATCAAGATCAGTAGTTATGTCTCTCCGACTATCACCTTTTTCTTTCCAATATAAAGACTTCGTTTCCCTAAGAACATATACCTGTGAATTAGCAACCGGTGTGCCATCTGCATAGACGACACGGGTTGTTAACTTCGGACGCTTTCTGATGTCAGCGGTAATAACGATGTTTTCCATTTTCGCGCCTGAATCCAAAGCAAAATTCACGGTTGACCAATACCATCTTCGAAATGGATATAGTACAATATCACCAAATTCATAAGATAGAACATTAATTTCAAAACCAATCTTAGATTGACTGTCTATATCGAAATCAATTACTTTATAATGAATATTGGAAAAAGCGAAACGGCCTTTTGAGTCAGTTCTCATACGGACAGAATCATCTGCTTGAGTGTTTGAACTGTTTTGATCAAGATCTGTTTCCAGGCGAAGATAGATAACAATATCTGAAATAGGATTACCATTAGTATCGATCAGTCTACCTGATATCGTATTACCTTCTTGTGCTTCGGAGGAAGTGGATAGCCAAATTAAGATTGAAATCAATGATAACAGAAATAGAAAGGACGAAAAACAGAATAACCTTAATCCTGAAGATTTTAGGCAACTATAAAGATGTTTGTGTGAACTGTATCGTTGAATTCTGAATTTCATTTATGTCCCCAATCTACTTTGATAAAGAAGTAACATCCCACAGAATCATCGTGCCGTCCATCATGCTATTCGTTGCAATGGTGTTGCCATCTGGTGAAAATGTAATGGAATCAATACGGCCAGAATGTCCAGTGAACGTATTCTTGAGTAGTCCTGTTGAAGTATTCCACAAACGAAGATCCTTACCACTGGATGTAGCGAGCGTAGACCCATCAGGTGAATACGCAATGGCCAGAGTAAGTTCGTGATTCCCAAGCACACCTTTAGGACTTCCTGTGGTAGTATCCCATAAACGCACCTTGCTGTCACCGTACCATGCCCCAGTGGCAATAGTTTTGCCATCAGGTGAAAAGGCAACTGAATAGACCTTATCAGTATGTCCAACAAGAGTACTTTTTTGTTTTCCTGTTTCCACATCCCACAAACGTACCGTTTTATCACTGCTGGCACTTGCTATAGTGTTACCATCCGGTGAAAAGGCAATGGAATGGATAAAGTCGGTATGTCCTATGCATGAATTAATGTGTTGTCCTGTAGAAGCATCCCACAAATGGATAGAATATTCGTTAATTGCACTTGCAATGATTGTTCCATCTGGGGAGTATATTGCTGAAGTGACAAATTCCAATCGACTTTTTTTCGGCCTGTTGGCAAGAATAGATGAATATATATGATTCTCAATGCGATGCCTATTATATTGACCTGTCTCTGCTTTCCAAAAATGCACTTTTCTATCCACACTTCCACCTACGATTGTAGTGCCATCTGGGGAGAGTGCTACAGAAGAAACAATACTTGTGTGTCCTTTGTATGTTGCATTGTGTTGACCGGTTGTTGCATCCCACAAATGTACACCATCTTCATTCCCAGTAACAACAGTAGTGCCATCAGGGGAGTAGGTTAAACAGGTTGCCCATTTCTTGTGTCCGGATAAAAGAGATTTCGCCTCGGTTCTTAGGTCGAGTTTGCTATTAGTTTCAATATCCGCAGCATCATATTGATATACTGTCCCGTCATAACTGCCAACAGCAATAGTTGTCCCATCGGACGAGTAGGTTGGTGAAGAAGTCTTCGGGATACGTCCTTTCATGATTACAGCATCATTTTCATCGTCTACATGCCAAAAAATGACGCCATCCCAACCCCTACTGACAATTGTGTTTCCAATAGGTGAATATTCAACTG
Source organism: Candidatus Poribacteria bacterium (assembly GCA_009839975.1). GTDB lineage: Bacteria > Poribacteria > WGA-4E > WGA-4E > WGA-3G > MSPOR6. Next base: position 9,388 of record VXOP01000430.1, on the reverse strand, counting down.
ACAAGGCATAGTGTTCGTGTCCTGTGAGTGTGTCTATGTGATTTCCTGTGATAGCATCCCAAAGTCGCACCGTATTGTCCAAACTTGCAGTAGCGATAGTTGTGCCATCGGGTGAGTAATCGACAGAAGTAACCCACTCCGTATGTCCCGTGAGTGTGGCTTTAGTCTCTCCAGTTGCGATATCCCAAAGTCGTACCGAATCGTCTGCACTTGCGGTAGCAATAGTAGTTCTATCTGGTGAATACGCTATGGAAGATACGATAGAAGTATGTCCAGTGAATTTTGCTTTGTTTAGTCCTGTTGCAGCATTCCAAAAATGCAGGGGACCGTGATCAGTTCCAGCAACTATTGTAGAACCGTCTGGTGAAAATGTCATGGAACGGACAGTAATATCACTAATTGTAACTTTGAGGTCACCCGTAACAGCATCCCATAATTTCACACCATCCCATGCCCCAGATGCAATGGTGCTGCCATCAGGAGAATATGCTACAGAATTAATCTCAGAACTATGACCTGCGAGAAAGTTAAGTTCTTTACCGCTTTGTGCATCATAAAGCCAGATACCAATAGGAGTAGCGACTGCAAGTTGCTTACCGTCTGGTGAATACTTCATCTGAATTATTCGTCCCTTACCAAATCGTGCAATTGCATTTGCAGGTAATGCCCATCTGGTGTGGTCACTTTGGTCACCTGTGACCTGCTTTGATTTTTCTCCACTACCATCTTTATTCTCTACACTAAATGGTTTCAAGGAATCTGCAAAGACTTGGTTAACAATACTGAAAATTAACACAATAGAGATAGCACACACTGTAACGCATACTACCGCATTCATACGTTTACTATAGGAATCTGTATTTAGATTTAAACCTCTAATCTTTTGCATGATGTTCTCTCTTACACTTGACTTATATCAAACGCCATTTTTTCTGCCTTTGCTTTCTCCACATTGACAAACGAGAGTAGTATCAACCCACCGATAAAGAAAACCATCAATGAAATAATCGCTAAACGGAAACTTCCAGTAATCTGTCCAATCAGTCCAAAGGTAAGCGGACCCCAGATAGCAGAAAACTTGCTAAAAACAGAAAAGAATCCGTAAAACTCCGCACTCGCTTGCTCAGGAATCATTACACCATAGAAAGAACGACTAAGTGCCTGCGTCCCTCCAAGAACCAAGCCGACAACCATTCCCAATACAAAAAACTCCATTGCTGTCTGAATGAAATACCCATAAATAACAACGCCACTCCACAAAATTAGAGAAACCATCACAGCACGTTTAGCACCGATACGATTTGCTATTGCTCCAAATATCAACGCACCGAAGACCGCAACAACTTGGACAAGCAGCAGCGTCACCATCAGTGATGTCGCTTCTAACCCTAACTCATCACTGCCATAAATCGCTGCCATACTTGTAACTGTATGTGCCCCATCATTGTATACCATGTAAGCAATCACAAAAAGAGAGAGATGCTTGAAATGTCCTACCTTTTTCGCTGTTGCGATAGTCCGGTTAATTCCGAGAGAAAGATAAGCAGATAACTTCGGTCTATCACGGTAAATTTCAGGTAGTTGCTGCTCTACTCTATCCTCCTTTAAGAATATGAGGGTGATGATCGTCCAACCTGCCCACCAAAAACCTGTCATTGCCATGCTGATGCGAACAGCCATCGGTTGACTAATCCCGATTTTTTCATGCATAGCAACAATCGCAAGTGCAATACCAAACTGTATTGATCCCCCAACATAACCGAATGCGTACCCTCTGGCAGATACCGAATCCATCCTGTCCTCAGATGCGAGTTGCGGCAAAAAGGCATCATAAAATACATTACCCCCAACGAAACAGACCTGTGAACCGATATAGAGTAAAACTGACAACCACACATATCCAGGCTCACAGAAAAATAGTAAAGTCGCAAACAGACTACCGAAATAGGCGAAACCGATGAGAAATCGCTTCTTTGCTGAAGAAAAATCAGCAATTGCACCAAGCACCGGCGCAAACAGGAAAACAATAAGTGCAGCGATCCCAACCATATAACCCCACAGGGATGGTGCACTCACTGTTTGACCGAAGATCACAACACCCGATTCCCCAACAATACCTTCCCTAAAATAGATCGGTAACAGAGCCGCATGCACAGTGGTAATATAGGCAGAGTTTGCCCAGTCGTACATGCACCAACCAAAGATAGATCGCTTATCGTTTTTCATAGTTCCCTGATTTACAAAAGGAATATATATAGTGATAGGAGAACGTAGTGGTTTGCACGCTCTCCTATCATTATTTGAAGAGACTAAACAAGATCAAAGCGATCAAGGTTCATGACTTTGTTCCACGCAGCCACAAAGTCGTCTACGAAAGTTTCATTAGCGTCATCACATGCATAGACTTCCGCTATGGCACGCAGTTGGGAGTTTGAACCGAAAACGAGATCAACACGTGTACCCGTCCACTTGCGTTCACCTGTCAACCGATCGCGTCCCTCAAATACATCCTCTGATTCAGATGCAGCTTCCCACGCAATGTCCATATCAAGCAGGTTCACAAAGAAATCAGTCGTCAAGGTTTCAGGACGTTTGGTGAAGACGCCATGTTCAGACTGACCGGTGTTTGCATTTAGTACACGCATACCACCGACAAGAACTGTCATCTCAGGTGCTGTGAGTGTTAGTTTATGTGCGCGATCCACCAACAGGTCTTCAGCTGAACTATCGTCTCCGTTCGCGTGGTAGTTGCGAAATCCATCTGATGTCGGTTCAAGCACTGCAAACGATTCCACATCGGTTAGTTCCTGCACCGCATCTGTGCGTCCGGGAGCGAAGGGAACTTCTACGGTTCTTCCAGCATTTTTCGCAGCCGATTCAACGCCTGCACATCCGCCAAGAACTATCAGGTCTGCCAATGAAACTCGCTTCCCATCGGACTGCGATTCGTTAAACCCATCCTGAATCTCCTCCAGAGTCTCAAGCACTTTACCGAGTTCAGCAGGATTGTTAACTTCCCAATTCTTCTGTGGTTCAAGTCGTATACGCGCGCCGTTCGCGCCACCACGTTTGTCTGTGCCACGGAATGTAGCCGCAGATGCCCAAGCGGTCAAAACCAACTCGGAAATGGACAATCCTGATCCAAGAATCGTGCTTTTGAGGTTAGCAATATCTGCTGTATCTATCAAATCATGATCAACATCAGGCACCGGGTCTTGCCATAACAGGGCTTCTTCAGGCACTAACTGTCCCAGATACCGTGTACGGGGTCCCATATCGCGATGTGTCAACTTATACCACGCCTTAGCAAAGGCTTCCGCAAATTCTACCGGATTCTCATAGAAACGTCTGGAAATCTTTTCATAATCAGGATCTGCCTTCAGGGACAAGTCTGTCGTCAGCATCATCGGAGCGTGTTTCTTATTCGGATCGTGTGCGTCCGGGACGGTGTTCTGTGCAGATTCATCTTTGGGAGTCCACTGCCACGCGCCGCCAGGCCCTTTTTCCAATTCCCATTCGTAGTTGAACAGGTTATAGAAGAAACTGTTGTCCCATCGTGTTGGTGTAGCAGTCCATGCCCCTTCTATCCCGCTGGTGATCGTGTCGCTACCCGCCCCGCTACCAAAGGTATTCTTCCAACCGAGTCCCTGCTCCTCAAGAGATGCCCCTTCAGGTTCGGGTCCTACGTACTCGTCCGCATCCGCTGCGCCGTGTGTCTTACCGAATGTGTGTCCACCTGCGATAAGTGCAACTGTCTCCTCATCGTTCATAGCCATCCGGCGGAACGTCTCTTTTATATCAATCGCTGCGGCTACCGGGTCGGGATTCCCGTTCGGTCCCTGTGGATTGACATATATAAGTCCCATCTGAACAGCACCGAGCGGATTTTCCAGGTCTCTATCGCCCGTGTAACGTTCATCACCGAGCCATGTCGTCTCCGAACCCCAATAGATGTCCTCTTCTGGTTCCCAGACGTCCTCACGTCCACCAGCAAACCCATAGGTTTTAAGTCCCATCGACTCCAACGCACAGTTTCCTGTGAAGATCATCAGATCCGCCCAAGAGAGTTTCCGTCCGTATTTCTGTTTGATTGGCCAAAGCAAGCGACGTGCCTTATCAAGACTGGCATTATCGGGCCAACTATTGAGGGGTGCGAAGCGCATTGTACCAGAAGCTGCACCACCGCGTCCGTCTCCTATTCGGTATGTCCCTGCACTGTGCCACGCCATCCGAATGAAGAGGGGGCCATAGTGACCATAATCCGCGGGCCACCATGCCTGTGATGTTGTCATCACCTTATCTATATCTGCCTTCAACTCGGCAAGGTCAATTGTCTTGAATTCTTCTGCGTAGTTAAAATCCGTCCCCATAGGATCAGCCTGAGGTGGATTCTGGTGGAGCATCTTCAGATTTATCTGATTTGGCCACCAACGTTTATTTGCCAATGTGCCCTGTGCTTGAGAGTGCATAACCGGACACCTGTTTTCGTTACTCATAATTCCTCCATTAATGTTCTATTCTCTGTAAATAGATTGGCAAGTCATTTGAGATAAAAATGACACTATTATCTCATCATCTATCTGTAATATTAACACAAGCTCCTGATTTTAGCAAGTGACAATGAAGGGTGGAAGGGGAAGGGGGAATGTCATTTTACACGTTTTTCTAACGTCTTTTGCAATTTACCAGTATCCACATCCCATACATAAAAACCCCTAAGTCCCCTATTTGTGCTAATTAGATGTGCCCCACTGGGGGAAAACACATAAGTCCTAAAATCAAACACCCTATTCTTAGGGTCAGATTTAATTGTAGTTCGGTGTCTACCAGCTTTCAAATCCCATAAATGAAGCGTATTATAAACTCCTTCATCTACTTCACTAACTAATGTTCTCCCATCGGGGGACAACACAATTCTTGCGTAAGTATTTCTATTCTTACAAAGTATTGTCCTGAGTGTGCCAGTTTTCGTATCCCATAGTCGTATAGTTTTGTCCAAACTGCCACTGATGAGTGTTCCTCCAACTGTTGAAAACTCAAGGTAGTCAATCCATGATGTATGTCCTTTGAGTGTCGCTTTATGCTGTCCAGTTTCTATACCCCACAATTGAAGTGTGTTATCCCAACTTGTACTCGCAAGCATTTTACTATCCGGAGAAAACCTGAGATGAACAATCCTATCAGTATGCCCTTGATATACTGCTTTAGGTCTGTTGTTCAATAAAGTTGAAGCTAGGTCCCATACTATAATAGTGTTATCTTTGCTTGCACTCGCAAACAATTCTCCATCTTTAGAAAATACAATATTATGAACACCCGCTGTATGCATTCTAAGTGTTGCCTTATGTTTACCAGCTTTTACATCCCACAGACGCATCGTACTATCCCGACTTCCGCTAACCAAAGTTTTTCCATCTGGAGAAAAAGCCACCGTATCAACCCAATGCGTATGTCCTGTAAGGACTGATTTTAGTCTCCCGTTTCCTATATTCCACAGACGAATCTCACTGTTATTCCAGCCGTTTCCACTTGCAAGTATTTTACCATCAGGTGATATAGCAACAGAATAGATCTGAGCAAAGTTATCCTTAAGAGTTTTCTTATGTTTGCCTGAGTCAGCATTCCATAAAGCGATGTCATTTCTACTTATACTAACAGCTGTTTTACCATCTTGGGAAAACCTTATAGCTTTGACAGGTGATTTGTAAAGAACGGGTGTTTCATGTACTTTTCTCAAAGACGTAATTCTACCTCGTATCGGTGAGGAAGGAGGTTTAACTGATCTCAGTTCGTGTATTGGAAACTTACAGATAATAATTGCGTAATTAAAATTCTGGGAAAAATCATCTATAAATGCTGCCTTACTAATATCTTGAGAAAAAACACTTGGGTATGAATACCCAATCGCGGGGTTATTATGTCTCCAGTCTTCTCCGATTGTCAACTTATGTTGTCCTGTTTTGACATCCCATAATTGTATCATACACCCCCAGTTACCCTCACTCAAACTTGCCATCTTTTGTCCATCCGGCGAAAATGCTATAGAATTAACACCAGCATCATATATATTCGGTTTTGAAAGTGTCTTAAGGTGTTGTGCTTTTTGTACGTCCCACAGCAAAATCTCTTGATAACTACCGCCAGCAAGGATTCTACCGTCCGGTGAAAATGCTATAGATTCAACACTTCCTTTATGTCCTGCAAGTGTATTGAGCTTCTTACCTGTGTGTGGATCCCACAGCAGTATTTCCTGAAATCCTGAACTTGCAATCGTATTGCCATCAGGCGAAAACGCAACTGAATACACTTTATCTGCAGGTCCTTTTAGTGTTTTTCTAAGTTGGCCAGTCTCCACATCCCATAACAGTATTTGCTGATATCCTGTAGTTGCAATCGTTTTTCCATCAGGTGAAAAGGTAAATGAAAACAGATAATCTGAGTCTATTTCGATAATTTTTTGAAGTTGACCGGTGTCTGCATCCCATAACCGGATGTTATTATCAGTGTCATCACTTGCGAGTATTGCTCCGTTTGGAGAAAACATAATGGAACTATTATCCTCAGTGTGCCCAAAAAACGATAACAACATTTCACCAGTGATTGGATTCCAAATTTGTATCTCTTCACTATTTCCATTCACGCTTGCTATCTTCTTACCGTCTGGAGAAAATGCAACTATACTATACCTACCTCCAAAACCTGATGTATCATTCATGAGCGTAAGTCGTTTTTCGTAAGTATGTGCATCAAATAACCAGATTTCATCATAAGCAGCTATTGCAAACCTATTTTTATCAGGTGAATAAGCGAAATCTTCTGTTTGGGACGACTCAACATATTGATGAGCATTAGCAAATTTAGGTAAACACAATAGTAGCAGTAGAAGTGTGGATATCGTGAGTATGTTCACATACCAGAATCGTCGTAATACAAGACTGTTCTTTAGGTTGTTCATTGGATTCAACTTTCCTTATTATTTGCTCAGAAGTGAAATTGAATCAGATAAATCCCACAGTAGAATAGCACTGCCAACACTCGCCATAGTCTTCCCATCTGAAGAGAAGACTACTGAAGAAACATTATCTATCTCTACCTTAAATAGCAATGTAGGCTCATCTATTCTTATGTTCAAAAATTGAATACCTTCACTCAAACTTACCAAAATACTTCCATCAGGATAAAATGCTACTGCCCGATGTCCAAGCAATGCTTTCTTATGTTTTCCTGTTTTTGTGTTCCACAATCGAGTTGTTCCATCATAACTCTCGGTTGCTACAGTTTCTCCATCAGGAGAAAAGACAACTGAATTGATTCCACTTGTATGTCCAATCAGAGTCGCAATGTGTTCATGGCTTTTTGAATCCCACAAACGAACTGTTTCATCAGCACTAGTACTCGCTATGATACGCTCGTCTGGTGAGAAGAAAATGTCATCTACTTCGGAAGTATGTCCTTTCAGATTGGCAATTTGCTCACCGGTTTTAACGTCCCATAGTGGAATGTCTTGGGAACCTAAACCGACCAACGTTTTGCTATCAGGAAAGAATACGACAGAACGAATATGATCGGGTGTGGAATTGAATGTCAATTTATGTTCACCTGTACCCACATCCCACAATTCAAAAGTTTGATTCTTAGAATGTCGACAAACCAACGTTTCCCCGTTAGGAGAAATGACAAGCGAATCTCTCGCTTTATCAGGGTTTATGGGAAATGTTTGCTTCAGTTTACCTGTTTCGGTATCCCATACATTAACAACAGGTAGAGTATTCCGATTTTTAAACCCACCTGCTAATGTTTTACTATCTGAGGACACCGAAAAAATTTCACCAGAGAATGTAGACGTAAGGTGCCCGGTTTTAGTATTCCACAGCTGCACTGTGGAATTGTTTCCCCAACAAACCAATGTTTCTTCACCTTCAATGAATCTAACCGCATAACCGGTTGATACATGGGGTTCATTGATATAGACGTGATTATTCGTATCAACGTCCCAGATTCCCAAATCATTGGCGATTTTCTTTCCGTCCGGAGAAAACACCAACGGTGTGTTTCCCGTTTTAAAACCGGTGAGGGTTCTCATCTGTTCTCTAGTTTTCATATCCAACAACAAAATTTTGTCCTGTCTTGTACCTGCGTATAGACTCCAATCTGGAGAGATAACAAAACGACTCTTAAACACATTTAGTAGTTTTCCAGTTCTCACGTTCCACAATTTCGTCTCAATATCACTTACACTTGCTATAATCCGATTATCTGGAGAAAAATTCACATCATAGTAACCACGAGGACTTCTGTTTAATGTTCCTTGCATTGTCCGTGTTTTTCTACCAGTTTTTGTACTCCATAGTCGAATATTTGTGTCTTCACTTTTTAGGTCTTGCGTCACATTAGCAAGCAAACGACTATCTGTTGAAAATACAATTGAAATTACTCGCTGCGATTTTTCCTTAAGCACGTGTAGCAGTCTTCCAGTTGTAATTTCCCAAAGTCGCACAGTTCTATCATAACTGCTACTCCCCACGATGCTATTATCAGGAGCAAAGGCTAATGAAATGATTTCATCGGTATGTCCTTTGAGAGCTGTTTTCTGTTTACCCGTTTGTGTGTCATATAGAATAATCGTATTATCATTACTTACACCTGCCAGGATTTTTGCATCAGGAGAAAATTTGACAGACGAAATATCCCGCTTTGGTTCAATGGGTATTGATATATGTTTGCCAAGAGTTGATCGTGTTGTCATGTCCCATAATTGAATAGTATTGTTCCTTGAATTGTAACTTACAAGCATAGTACCATCAGGTGAAAACTTGAATGAAGTACTATTTGTTGTCAGAATCTTTAGTTTTTTGTAGGTGCGTGCATCATATAGCCAAATTCCAAGATGACTCGGAATTGCGATCATTTCACTGTCTGGTGAAAACACAATGTCGCCAGTTATGCCGCCTTTACCAAGTCCCACAGCAGCATCTTCTGGATAACGCAATTCTGTATAGTCATAGGCTAAGCTTGTAGATATGAACACAATAACCAAGAACAAGATAAATATGGGTATAGACAATTTGACTTTCATTATGATCCTTTCATTACAGACAACATGATACTGAGCAAAGGGTATATCCTTATCCCAGTATCTATATTGTGTTACAAAAATCCTGTCAAAATCCACGATAGATGTGATATTATAGCAAATATAGCAAATTCTATGCCGAATTAATTAGCTGATACTATCAAGATACTTACTGAAATCTACAAATTGCACTGCACAAAAAGGTTCAGGTTTCCGCCTTGCTTGCACAGAAAAGGGCAGGGATGAGAAGCCACTTGCATTCAGGTCGTTGATTTGGAAATCCTGAAATTCTGGTTTCAGACAAGTATCCAGAAC
>VXOP01000181.1 GCA_009839975.1 Candidatus Poribacteria bacterium | reverse complement strand
TTCGGTGCCTGCAGGATTATCGGAAAATTGATAATTTATTATTTAATATTGCTTACAATGGACTGTTCGTAATTCATCTTTTGATTGACACAATCCCTTTCACTGTTGTAAAATACAGTAAGAATATATATCCTAACTGACATCATTACCGATCCCAAAGGAGATACCATGAAAACATCAAAAACCTACTGGAAAACACTGCTACCACTGCTTCTATTTACACTGATAGTTCTCCCTCTCTCAGCAGATGAACACGGGGAAGAAGAAGCAGCCCCACCCGTTAAAAAATACGTAGAATTCACACTCAGTGGCACTTATGCCGATATAAAAGAGATGAGTATATTCGGAACTGCATCAACCAAAACAGTACGTGGATTACTAAAAAAGTTAGATGCACTCAAAAACAACGATGAAGTTGCAGGGATTATCTTCAAGATAGGAAATATCGGAATTGGATGGGGAAATCTACAAGAAATTCGCAATAAACTAAACGAATTCCAAGAAACCGACAAGGAATTAATCGCTTATCTTGAAGGTGGAGGGAACGCAGAATACCTACTCGCCACTGCGATGGATCGCATCGTCCTGATGCCTGTCGGAATTCTTAACATGACTGGAATACGTGCCGAAATCATGTTCTTCAAAGGACTATTGGAGAAACTGGATATAGAAGCCGATATGCTCGCTATGGGAAAATTCAAATCCGGTGTTGAACCCTTCACGCGCGACAGCATGTCAGATGCTTTCAACGAATCTATGACCAGTCTACTTGATGACATCTATGAACAGATGTTAGCAAAGATCGCCGACGGTAGAGACGAGATAACAGCAGACGATGCTGCAGATTTAATTGACCGTGGCCCCTTTACTGCAAAGGAAGCACAAGAAGCAAAACTCGTTGACGCACTGCATTACTATGATGAACTCTTAGATACAATCAGAGAGAAACCCGATGTAGAATTATCAACAACCGATGACAAAAAGAGGAGAAAAGTACCAGACCTGAACAGTCCGTTCGGACTGATGCAGCTCCTCAGCATATTCACTTCTTCGCAACGCGCTGGACCTCGTCCTGCGGACAAGCAGATCGCACTCATCTATGCAAGCGGTCCAATTCTACCCAACATCAATTCACCTTTTCCGACAACGTCTCTGATTTCACCCAAGACGTTCAAGAAAGCATTCAAAAAGGCTCGTGAAGACGATAAGATTAAGGCAGTCGTATTTCGCATAGATAGTCCAGGCGGTTCAGCGATAGCATCTGACCTGATTTGGCGTGAAGTCATGCTCACACAACGTGAAAAACCGGTTGTCGTTTCTATGGCAAACATGGCAGCATCGGGTGGATACTATATCGCGATGGCAGCTGGAACAATCGTAGCACAACCCGGAACGCTGACAGGCTCAATCGGTGTCTACGGTGGTAAACTCAATATGAAGGGTCTCTATAATAAAGTCGGTTTAACAAAAGAGATCATCCCACGTGGAAAAAACGCTACCCTCTATTCTGACTACGGTGGTTTCTCCGACACAGAACGAGAACGCGTCGAAAAAATGATGAAAACTATCTATGAAGATTTTGTCAATAAGGCGGCTGCGGGGAGAGAAAAGACGTTTGACGAAATCAATGAAATAGCACAAGGTAGAGTCTGGACAGGTAAACAGGCAAAAGAACTCGGACTCGTTGATGAACTCGGCGGACTTGATACCGCACTCTCCATCGCAAAAGAGAAGGGGGGAATAGCGGATGGTGATAAATACAACATTATCGTCCTGCCAGAACAGAAAACCTTTTTTGAACAGATGATGGAAAGCATGCTTGATGAAGAAGCATCAATCTCAATGTCTTTACCTTTACAGGCAGCACAACAGCATCCTGCTTTTTCTATGCTAAGCAAACATCTGCATCAGATAACAACTTGGCTAACCCTATTTGACAGAGAACGGGTTGTCACTGCCTTACCCTATGATATAATAATTCGGTGATTTTATTATGAATACAGACAATTTTGACGTTGATGTGACGGATGAACAGGTATCCTTTTTTCAAGAGAACGGTTACCTGAGCATCCCACGCATCACAACAGATGATGAAGTAGAATGGCTCAAAGGCATCTACGATACACTTTTCAATGAACGTACAGGTGAGGAACAGGGACGTTATTTTGATCTTGCCGGTCCCCGTGCCCACAAAGGACGTGAAACACTGCCGCAGGTATTAGGTCCAGAAGCACAGTTCCCCGAACTCCGGGAGACGATCTATTTCAAGAACGCGCAGCGACTCGCAGCAAAACTGCTCAGTGTTGAAAAGGATAAAGTCGGTGGTGGCGGACACATGATATTAAAACCCGCACACTACGGCAACGAAACCCCTTGGCATCAGGACGAAGCATACTGGAATCCCGAAGTCTTGCCACACAGTTTGAGTGTATGGTTACCGCTGGACAAAGCAACCCTTGAAAGTGGTTGTCTACATTTCATACCGAAATCCCATAAAGGCGATGTGCGTTGGCATCGGCATATTGACAACGATCCGCTTGTGCATGGGTTGGTAACAGATGATGTTGATCCATCCGAAGCCGTTGCGTGTCCAATCCCCGCGGGTGGAGCAACATTCCATCATTGTCGGACCTTACACTATTCCGCACCCAACAGCACCGATCAAGAGCGTAGAGCATACATCCTCGTTTTCAGTGGACCGCATAAAAAGTTAGAAAAACCCGCGCACCGTCCGTGGATACAAGAGGAGCAGGAAGCACTTGCAAAACTAAAATCATTAGCTGCTGGTGGGGAATAGGACGCATTCATGAGAAAAATGGGACTTTGGCGCGAGTACTTGATTGAAAAACTCGCTGACAGAGAAAGTGCAATAAACTATCTCCAAGCAATCCTTGAAGACTATCAAATTTTTGAGGATGTGTCAGTAGTACAAAGATCTCTCCATACCGTTATTCAAGCACAGGGTGGCGTTTCTAAATTGGCGAAGCAGACAAACATGAAACCAGAAATACTCGATAAAATTATAAACGACAAAGATACTCCCTTGATTGACGTACTTACATGTGTTCTTAGAGCACTTGGTTATCAACTTTCTATCCAACCGATAGACCTTGAAAACCTAAACCGTGAAACGTACGCCGATGTGGTAGAGACACAGAACACATTGACATAGATAGCAGAAAATTAGTTACAGAAAAAAGGAACAGATGCACAATGTTTGATGCAACAGTGTTATTATATTGAGGTAGAACAGACATTACTAATGAAGACTCCTTTATCAAGATATAATTCATTTGTGAAGGCAATATCTGACAAACCTTACTATCACATCTTTGCGTCACCGAACGAATCTAATGGAGATATTGTTTCTACTGAAGATCAACGTATATGTGATATTCTGTATAATCCACCGAACAAACGTTGGGCAGGCTTTGGTGTTACTGGATTGTTAAAAAGGGAAGTGTTTCACTCCAAAGAAAGCATAAGTGGACAGAATGTAACTGGAGGTCATATAACTTTACTAAAAGATGGATATTTTGAGGTACAATGTCCCATTAAACGTCAGTTTCAAAGAGGTTGGAGTTCCCCACAATTTGCAATTCCTAATTCTGTAAAATGGTTGTATCCGTATGTTGTTATTGAGTTCCCTGTCTCATTTATGCGATTGGTAAAGGCAATATATGATCAGGCTGGAATTGACTCCGATGTATATGTTCAACAGAGTTACCATAATATCACAGGTTACGCATTGCCAGAGGGACCTCCTACCTATCCTACGTTTGGGGCATTCATTGATGAGAGAGGTATGTACGAAAGAACAACCCCTATTCATTCACAAAAATGGATATCCAGTGATTTTAGACCTGACCATGTAGCTTACGGTTTGGTAAAAGACGTGTATGCGGCCTTTGGATTAGGAACTAAAGCGATTCCTGCGTTTGATGAAAACGGGAATTTTATCTTACAATAGTTATCTGTGAATGATCGTTATAGTATGAGAGAAGGATAAATGATTTTCTCAAACTGGCTTGAAAAATGGGGAATGGAATCATTGAAAATCACACCTCCTTTTCTGCAAATGGAGTGGACGTTAAAGGATGCCAATAAAAGTGCCGATTGGGCACTATACATTGAATTGCTGACACGGATTACGATATAATCCTTACCCATTGAACACGGAGATGAAAAAGCTGCTTTAGATAGTGTTATTCGCTGTTTGCAACGACACTTGCAGCAATATGCTTGTCAATCAGTTCAAGCACGACGGGTACCAATTCTGTAGGAATCGCCATCAATGTGCTGGAATCATCCTGAAATGCAGCCTCATCTTCAGCGACAGCTTCATCCTCTGTCTGTTGTTCGTAATGTATAATAATACTCTGTACACGGTCTTCATCCCACCCAGGCGGAAATTTATTTTGCTTCATCTTCTGTTCCTCCTTTAGATTATTATAGCGGACATTAAGTCCAGATCGCAAATCGTTTTGATACACAAATTTCTTGAATTCACTCAAGCAAACATGGTATACTCCATACGATATATGCACAGTTTCAGAATAAGCAAGGTCATAAAGTAGTGGTAACGGCACACGGCGTGTGCCTACTACTATGCATGTTCAGAATAAGCAAGGGCACAAATAATGAACATTTTCTGCACTGGTATCAGTTGCTCAGGACGCAAGGAACTCCTCAAAGACTTTGAAGCACTCTGTATACAGAGACAACTCAATATCGGTTTCTTCAACGTCGGAGATTACATGCACAGAGTCGCAGCCGAAGCACGTGTCCATTTCACAGAAAAAGTCCTTGATTCTGATCCAGCAGTTCTATCATTAGCACGCCGAACCGCATTCTACGAAATCGCAAGAGATGCTAAATCCTACGAACACGCAATCATAGGTCTACACGCTTGTTTCCGATGGCGAGGGAGTCTCCTTGAAGGTTTCTCATTCAAAGACATTGATATCATACCGCCAGACATGTTCATCAACGTGGTGGACAATATCGCTGACATCTACGCACGGATGGAAAGAAGCACACAATGGTCTGGTATTAGAAAGGCAGCACTAAATGTCTGGTTAGATGAGGAGGAATTCCTCACCAGACAACTCGCACATCTGTCAGATAAACCGCATTTCACCGTCGCAAGACAACACGACCTGGCAAATTTCGCTGAGCTACTCTTTTCTGATAAACCGAAGTTCTATCTCAGTTATCCGATAACACTGCTTAGAGATACACCAGAAGAGATACAAAAAATACGCAAACTGGGTGAAATACTATCGCAAAAGTATATCTGCTTTGACCCACTAACGATTAAGGATATGGCACTTGTTACCTCTTCCAAAGCGGATGGTAGTGACGAGATGTTAAATGTCCCAGAAACAATGAGCGAATTGGACGATGACGTAATTGAACAGATCAAAACACGAACCATCTCACGAGACTATCAGTTTGTCCACCAAAGCGATTTTGTCGTTGTCATATATCCCACAGACAAATTATCTCCAGGGGTCTTAAGCGAAATGAATTATGCTACACGTCACAATAAACCTGTCTATGCTGTCTATAGGGAGACACGAAGCATCTTCTTCGAAAACCTGTGCGATAAGATATTTGATACTTTTGAGGAGTTAGAAGAGTTTTTGAAAGAAACATACCAAAAATGATAATACTTGAAACCAAACTAGTGCTTAGTCAAGTGTTTTTTGATGGCTAAAAAATCGGGAATCGGAGTTCCCTCCTACTCTCTTTCTTATGAACATTATTATCCTCTCCCGCGGACCTGAAAACCATTCTACTCGTAGACTTGCTGAAGCAACTGCAAGAGCAGGTCATATCGCCAAAGTCCACGACCCATTCGGTTTCTACCTTCAGATAGGTGGCAACGGTACACGTATCACTTATGATGGCATCCCCACAGAGAACATTGATGTCGTGATACCACGTCTCAGCAGTGCAACGGCAAGATACGGTGGTGAGGTTGTATCCCATTTTGAATGGCTCGGTATCCCAACAGTCAATTCGGCAGATGCCATCTCAGACGCACGAAACAAATTCCGGTCTTTGCGAATCCTCGCACAACACGGATTACCCGTACCACCGAGTCTGACCGTCGGTTCTGCTACATTCTTACAAGAGGCTGTTCCGGAATTAGGGGAATACCCATACATCCTAAAACCCTTCTACGGGACACACGGCATCGGTGTCATGCTGTTAGATACACCGACATCGCTCTCCTCAGCAGTCGAGACGATGTGTGATTTGCATAGAGATTATGTCATCCAATCCTTTATCGCAGAGGCTGCAGGTGTTGACATAAGAGTCCTTGTCGTCGGTGGAAAAGCAATCGCAGCGATGAAAAGGTCAGCCGTTCAAGGAGAATTCAGAGCCAATATACATCAAGGCGCAAACGGTGAGATGCTAACACTATCAGATGAATACAAAAACATTGCTGTTGATGCAGCAAACGCACTGAACCTGGGAATCGCTGGTGTGGATATACTTGAGGCGAAAAATGGTCCCGTCATCTTAGAAGTCAATCCATCACCAGGATTTGAGGAACTGGAGTCTGTTACAAATATGGACATTGCAAAGACAATGATTGATTATGCAGTGCAATTAGCAGAAAATCATTCTCAAGAAGGTACAGGTAATTAATTGAGTTCCCAGCAACTGAAAATCCTAATGTTCAATCATGAGTTTCCTCCAATTGGGGGTGGTGGCGGACAGGTTAGTTATTTCTTAGGTAAACACTTCGCGGCAGCAGGACACGACATACATCTGATTACATCACAATTTCGGGAGTGCGCGCGACGTGAAATCGTAGACGGTATACATGTGCACCGCGTACGTGCACTACGTAAAAGTCCAAACGTCTGTGCAGTCCACGAAATGTTGACCTACGCGATGAGTTCAAGTCTCTACGGGTTGAAATTCGCAAAACATTTCAATCCCGATATTGTTCAAGTCTTTTTCGGTATACCTGCAGGAGGCGGAGCATATCTCCTACAGAAACGTAGAAACATACCCTACACCATATTCTTAGGTGGCAGAGATGTCCCACGTCCCGACCCAGATCCGTCTTACTACCGTTGGTTATATCTGCTGCTAAAACCTATCATTCGTGCAATCTGGGACAACGCTGCCGCAGTTGTTTCATGTAGTGACGGTTTACGCGATTTAGCACATGAAACAGACCTGACTCTAAATATTGCGGTCATTCCTGACGGTGTAGACTTAGAAACCTTTGCACCAACACAACGAAAGGCACATCCTGATACAGTGCGTTGTCTCGCTATCGGACGTCTCATTCCACGTAAGGGATTTCAATTCCTCATTCGTGCACTGCCGAAGATACTTGACAAGGTCTCACACAACTTTGCGTTGGAAATAGTCGGAGATGGACCCTATAAGAATGAACTCGTAGAATTAGCAGAGAGTCATGGAGTATCGTCATACATCCATTTTGCTGGGACGGTACCCTATTCAGCAATCCCGCAACAGACCACGACTGATGAAGTCTTGCTGCCGCAGAAGTATCGTGAAGCAGACATCTTCATCTTACCATCATTGGCAGAAGGCATGCCGCTTGTCGTTTTAGAGGCAATGGGTACAGGACTCCCAATCATTGCAAGCAGGGTGCAAGGTATCGCTGAACTTGTTGAAGAAAACGTCAACGGTGCAGTGTTCGATCCGGGTGATGTGGATGAACTTGCTGAATGTTTGATAAAGCTAATAAACGCAGGTGAAAAACGTATTGAGATGGGTAACGCAAGCATCAAAAAGGTAAAACCTTACGACTGGAAAAACATAGCTGACGCATACCTCAAACTGTATGAGGATGTACTTTCTGATCGTAGAAATTAGGTTCGTCCAATCTGTCGGATTAAAATAAGAGGAGAAATATTACATGTTGCCAATAAAAATACTTGCAATAGGTGCTGGTGGACTACAGCGCGCCTTAACACACCAATTTGTCCATATCCTCAATGAACGTAATCTCTACAACGGGGGGATATTCGTCGGACAACCACGCGGTAGCGAAAAAACGGACGCATTCAACAGACAAAATGGTGTCTATCATGTTGTCACTTTTGACCTAAACGGTATCCATGACATTCAACAAATTACGAGTGTCGTAGGCGCAACAACTCTTGCCACAGAAGCAGGACGCGAGCAGTTCTACACACAAACAGAAAATCCGTTAGACCTCATACTGATTGGCGTAACTGAAGCAGGAATCGCAAAAGGTGAACTGGCAATGGACGTATTAGATGAATCCCTTCATCGCTACTATATCAATCACGGTCAAGACGCAACCCTCACCGTCATCAATACCGACAATCTAAGAAATAATGGAGATGTCATCAGGGATATACTGATCAACGAATATCCGAAACGAACAGACGACTATGAGTATTGGCTAAAGACTAACGTAAGTTTCCTCAATGAAATGGGAGATCGGTTGGTACCGCAAGTCTACGCAGTTCCTGATGAGATTAAGGAGACGGCACAAGCACAGATTTCGGGTTCAGACGCGTTGATAACTTATGCAGAACAGATGCCAGCAACACCTCTCATCTTGGAAGACTTAGATAACAGACTACGCGTCCCCTTTGGTGAACTGGATGACTTTGGTGTTGTCGTAATCCGACAGTCCATCAAACCATAAAACGATTTCAAACTCTTATTGGTAAATTCTGTGCATGTGCCGGGAATTACACATAAGGGTTTTCTCTCTGGCATTGACTTTGTGAATGAGGCTGCCTCTCATCCAACTTACGCACCGCATCTGGAGCGGTTAATGGGCGGATATGCAGACATTGTAGCAGCGGATATTCCGATAGAAGGTAAAAGTGCACACGCCTATACACAAGAATTCATTGCCAGAATCCGTAAGGTCAAAGACGACAACGCACGGATCAACATCATTGAGACAGTGAAACTCCGTGAACGTGCTGCAGACATCGTCCGATCCCCAAACTACAATCGCAGCACAACGTTGTTCAAAGACGACTTTGCGTATTCTTTTGCCACAGTCCTCCGTTTTCTAACACCTAAAACCAATGACTATAGAGGTATTACCGATACTGGCACGGAATACGAAATACGCGACCCTGACCGTACAATACAGGATACGTTGCATGGTGCATTTGGTGCAGACATGACCAACATAGCAAACCGGCTTGATACTATTTTTTCAGATGTAACCCTATGGTCACCTCAAACCGCAGTATCCGATAACGCACTCAGTCAGAATCAGGACTTCTGCAGACGCGTCGCACAATACTATCATGAATTAGTTAATGGAGAAACATGTCTTGAGGTGTTAGAGGGAATCAATGTGCAATATGCATAAAGAGGCGCGCATAAAAGCACGCCAATCAATGTTCCTACCCATTAGCAAGTGAAATGACACCTTTCTTACGTTGCAACACTGCATCGTAGAACCGCATGGTTCCAACGCAGTCATGTATGCTTGCTATCGGTTCCCTGTCTTCGCGAATAGCGTTGACGAACTCCGTAAGACTGATCCCATCACCCGTTAGTTCGCCATTCCGTTCATCAGAAAAGTTCGATTTAAAGGTATTGCCAGCACCCGTATAATGCTCAAAACCCCATAATCCTTCTAAAACGATGTATTCATGCTGACCGGTAACTTCAATATGGTCATAGTTGCGCTGCCACAAACGTTGGCTACTCAACTGTAAAGTACCTACTGCACCGTTGCTATATTCAACCGCAACTGCAAACGAGCCTTGATTGCCTACCTCATTGTGAAAGACGCAAAGTTCGTTCACCTCAGCACCAGCGATGTGTCTTGCCAAATCAAAGTGGTGGATAGCAAAATCAAGGAGATAGTGTTTCACAGAACCGTAGGGGCCGCTACAAAATGAACAGAAAAGTTGGGTAAGTTGACCGAAAGATTCGGTCTGCATAATCCGCCTTGCTTCCCGTACCCCGAGACTAAATCTACGTTGAAAGTTCACCATCAATGTCTTCCCATGCTTTTCAGATGCCTCCGCTAATTCAAGCGTCTGTTCAAGCGATGGTGCTGGGGGTTTCGGTGTAAACACATGATACCCCGCCGCAAGCGTCTCAAGTACAAGTGCCTGTCTGGGATCCGGCCCCATAGAGATGATGACAGCTTCCAGATCCTCCTTTTCAAACATCTCGTGCCGATCCGTATAATATCTGCCTGTACCGAATTTACCAGCAGCAGATTTTGCCCTGTTTTCGTCCATATCGCAGATAGCTTGTAATGCAACAGGTGCTAAATGCAACGCGGGATAGATAGTGTGTCTTGCGAAACCACCCGCACCAAGAAATCCAACTCGAAGAGGTTCCATACTCGCTCCTTTGTGTGCTTAAAAGCACATAAATGATAGTTTAGATATTCAAATTTACCATAAAACAACATCCCTGTAAAGAGAATTGACATTAGGTTTCAGAGGCAATTACATGTTTAACTCAACTAATTCAGAAAAATCAAGTCAAAAAACAGAGTGCAGTAAGTTGATACCTGCTTATGCAAATTCCCCGAATCATAACGGAACAATACCATAGAAAGAGAAAACGCAAAAAGGAATGTATAAAAAAAGAGATAACCAAACTCGGAACTTCGGGTTTGCATTGCTTCAAGGTACCTTCATGCGCATCAACCTCGCCTTAGTTGATTCTGGCACGGTACTCTCTGCATTCATACATCGTCTGACAGCCTCAAATCTCTTGGTCGGTCTGACGGGTTCAATGATGACAGCAGGTTGGATGTGGCCCCAACTATTAGTCTCAAACTTGTTAGAACACCGTCAACGCAAGATGCCGTTTTATGCTATCGGTATGAGCATCCGTGTGTTTGCATGGCTTGCCATTTTCTTCTGTACTATCGGCATCGGTTCAGAGCAACCTATCTTACTGGCTGGATGTTTTTTAGGGTTCTATTTTCTATCCTCATCTGCTATGGGGGTGTCAACACTACCCTACATGGACATCATCTCAAAATCAATCGCGCCCAATCGTCGGGCACGTTTTTTTAGTTTACGACAACTACTCGGTGGTTTCTTTGGAATCTGGGTCGGCTTATTGGTACGAGCCATGCTTGGGAACGAAGAGGATTTTACAGGTTTTTTCGGTTGGATTACGCAGGCTTTTAAGGCAATCACCTTATACTTCATCAGTTCAGTCTGTCAGATAGAAACAGAACTCGATTTTCCATCTAATTACGCATTTCTTTTTATCTGCTCAGTCAGTACTGCATTTCTCTCTTTTGTTAGTTTTTTAGGGATACGCGAACCTATACATCCTGTCAACGCATCACGTCAACCGTTGTGGCAACACCTAAAGCAGGGACCCCATTTCCTACGGACAGACAAGAATTATCGTAGGTTTATCTTCTTCCGTATTGGAACGCACTTTTCAGCAATGGCATCACCCTTCTATGTCCCTTATGCGTTGGATTACTTAGGCATGTCGGAATCAACAATTGGTTTCTTCATCGTGTGTTCAGCATTAAGTGGTGTGGTTTCAAATGCTATCTGGGGTTATATTGGAGAAAAGTATGGTGTACGATGGTTGCTGATAATCACCGCAGGACTGATGTCATTCCCACCTATCATCGCGTTCTTTTCAGAGATGTTACCACCAGCGTTTTTTGTTCCCGCCTTTCTGTTAATCTTCACAATTGGTGGTGTCTTAGCAAACGGTGTGATGGTTGGATTCATGTCCTACATGCTGAACATCGCACCCCCACGTAGTCGTCCGAGCTACATTGGATTTATGAACACCTTACTACTCCCCACCAGTTTTGCACCTGTAATAGGTGGACTCCTTGTGTCTGTTATCGGACACCGCATGTTATTTGTTATCTGTTTCGGTATCTGTCTTGTCGCCTTCGGTATCGGCACAGGACTACAGGAAATCATGCACGAGGATGAATTTATTGATGAAAACGCTTGAGCTTTATAGTAAAGTCAATAATCAATGAAACATTTCAACATATCCGAAGATTTCCCACGTAGGGGCGAGGTTTCCTCGCCCGTTGAAAGGTTTCCTCGCCCGTTGTGGCTTGTTACATTAATTCTGAAGTCAACTATAGAAAAAAACCACCCTTTATCTTTATTATCCAAATTGACAAACAAAGCACAACACCTAAGATGATGACTATTGTTTGTGTTTTTTGTGAGTAATTACTCCAGATTTTTCTTGTTTGCAATGGGAAAAATGCCACCCCAATACATAGACCCACAATAAGAAATGAGAACGGATGATAATACCACGCATCTACAAAATTCGCTTGTGATAAAGCGATACAAGCACGCGTCATCCCACACCCAGGACA
>VXOP01000334.1 GCA_009839975.1 Candidatus Poribacteria bacterium | reverse complement strand
CTGATTATTTAGTACTGCGTATATTTATCATATATAAGTTTAGTTTAGAGACTACAAGTCAAAATTTGTTCATGCAATAATCAGTCTTAATTTCAATAATGTTTTAAAATACCACATTAAATCTTATCTGTCAACTGAAAAACAGTATCCCCTTAGAAAAAGTTAAACTTGATAATAATAACATCTTATGCTAAAATGAAATGCAAAAAGTTAAAATTATCCGTTTGTTTGATCAAACAAGGATGGAGCAAGTGTCATCATGAAGCGTTTCGGTATTTTATTTCTTTTCTGCTACGTTGGATTGATCTGTAGCCCTAATATCTCTGCACAACAATCAACCAAAATAGTGCCGCCACCCGGTTCAGAAAATCTGAAACCAGCACTCAAAGGATTCAACGCTACGATAACCGGTGAAATCATTTGGGAAGGACATAAACTTACACAAACAAATGTATCCGTCTATCGCGATGAAAAATTAAAGGACCTATACACCAGCGGTATATCACAGCAAGGAAAATTCGCACTGCGACTTGAACCCGGTAACTATTATCTGGTCGCTTATGTTGATGTTGATCAGTCTGGAAAATTTGATGAAGGTGATGCTTATGGAGTCTTAGGCGTCAAAAAATGGGAAGATGAAAACCAGAAACATCAAGCTGTAGATATCAAAGCAAACGGTGAACTAAAAGGGATAAAAATACACATCACAGCGCGACTCCAGAGAATTGAAGAAGAACTTAAGCTTGTACCTGAAAAACTCTATCAACCCAGTGAATTCAAAAAGTTTACGACTGAATTATCTCAAGCAACTGCTGGTTGTCGGGGTACACTGATATTGACAGAAGAGGGAAAACCGAATGTTCAGATGCTTGTAATTGCATACACCGACACCTCTTGGAAATATCAAGCTGGCATAAGTATCGTTGATCCTGATACTACAGTTTGGGAACTCCGACTAAAACCCGGTAAATACTATCTCATGGCAGTTGTGGATAAGAATAGGAACAACAAACTTGATACTGGAGACACTTACGGTTTCTACGGTGTAAAAGACATAAACAAACGGGGTGCTTTTCCGAAACCGGTTCTTGTCAAGCGACATACATTTACAGAGAACTTAGAAATTCAGGTATCAGCAATCTATACGAAAAATGATGAGAAAAATCAACAGAGGACCTCTCAAATCTCCGGTAGAATCATGCCGATGCCTCAGAATGCAACAAGAGTACAAGTTGAAGTCTACACAAGCTCTGCCTTGGTCAATCCAATTGCTACAGTGACAACTGATACGGATGGACAGTTTACAATAAAATTACCTGTCGGAGAATACTATCTCATCGCAAATCATGATGTTGATGCGGATGGAAAATATAGTGAAGGGGACAGACTTGGCGGTTTTGGAACAGATGCTATCACAACTAAACCACCATCACCATTGACAATAGAAGAAGGAGAAACACGCGCGATCTATATACAGATGAGTGCACGTTATGACGTAGAAGGACAACTTGTTGAATTCAATGCTAACGATGAAAAGATTCTATCAGGAAATATTGGACCGAATGGAATTGCTACAGAAAATATGGGGCCTGATACGGATCAGATGGGGAGTATTACCGGGAAAATTACATCTTATTTCTCTACGACAAAACGCAAACCCGTAAATACAGATAATCATCTTGAAAATCAACAACCGACACCAGATGGATTATTGAGTCTTTCTACGACACCAGATTTCAGGAAACCGATGTGGATGCCGTTGTTCATTGATGAAAACGGAACATTTCTTGTTGATGTAAAACCGGGAAAATACTATGTTATGGCAGTTATTGACCAGAACAGTGATGGACGTTCGGGGCTCTCTGATGGTATCGGGATTTATGGTACACATCAACCTGTTCGGGGACATCCCGCTACAATTACCGTCTTCCCTGGTAAGACCACACCACACGTTGATATTGACATTTTGGCATCTTATGTTGACGAGAAAGGCACCATGTCAGAACTATCAGATGGAGATAGGTGGAATATCGCACGGATGTATGGCAAACCAGAAGACATATTCAATTACACAGATAAAGGCAAACAGATTGAAGAATGGATGTATTGGACAACCGGTTTAGCATTTCAATTTGAGGGAGATGGGGCAGGTTGGAAACTAAAAAACCGTGAGACATTTGAACCAAAGACACAGAATATACACAGTGATATACAAAGTGGAAAACAATCCCCACAACAAGATAGTATAGATACTGAAAAGAACGGTCAACAAAATGCTGATAAACAGGTAAGCACAGATGGGTTCTCTCTTGCCACCGAATCAGTTTATATCTTCTATAGCCATGAAGGTGTTCTCTGGAGGATAGCACCAGCATCCTATTTAGACAGGAAAATCCATACACCATCTGAAGAACAGGCAGGCAAGGAAACCCTATCCCTACTGAATATAAACACACGGGTTGCACCGCTTGGAACAGGAATCAATCCATCTGCATCCGAGAACGGTATTCTTATATACCACGATCCAAATCAGAACGTTATCATTTCAGATGTTGATACCGAGCGAAGCACTGTTCTTTTAGACAGCCGACAGCTGCTTGCTCAAGACATCTCTATCTCTCCAGATGGTGAATACATTGCGTTTGCAAATGCTGACAATTCAGGAAGAAGGCGGATCGTAGTCCAACATCTCAGAAGTGAAAAGACTTTTCTTATTCCTTCTACATCAATTGAGATGTCAAATCCTATGTGGCGTAGAGATGGACAATTGCTCGCTTATGCAGCCGCAGGATCCGTTGAAAACCCACAAGCAGGTTCTAACAGAAATATCTATGCTTTTGACAATGTCTCAAATAGTGTTGAACCGATTGTGATTTCTCCTGATGATGATGCTGAACCTTCTTGGCATCCGACTGACCAGAATACGCTGGCATTTTCTCGCGGAGATGACGATGACACGCGGCAAATTTGGGTTGTAACGATGTCCTCTACAGGTGAACCCATTGAAGAACAGATAACAGAAATGGGGGGTAGTCGTCCTGTCTGGGTTCCACCGAAGGGACGTTGGATTCTATATGAAAACAACGGCCAACTTTGGACAGTTGATGCGACTACTCCTGGAAGTGAAGCACCGCTAATTAGCAACGGAAAAGCGGTCTTTGGATATCAACCTACCGTTGTTCATATTAATGAGTGAGGTATTATAATGAATATATTGAAAAGATTTAAACTAAGTTTAGCAGTCATTCTATTTCATTTGCTGATTCTGTCTACTGCATCAGCACAGTATCTGTTGGTGCCAATGGAACAGACGCAGACCAATCATCTTAAGGCTTACGGTTTAACCTATTGGGCATTAGAAGTGCCGCGTGAATATCAATGCTATTGGTGGTTGAATTACCGTGGCGGTGCATTTGTTGTTCCAGATTCTCCGGATGTTAGGGCACGGGCAGCCAGCATGGGTGTCTCTTACGAGCAGATGAGTGTCGCTGAATATCGGACAATAAAAGAGACCATCATTGCTACAAGTAATATGGATGAAATCCTATTAGAGAAGGCACCTAAAATTGCAGTATACGCACCACCGGAAGACACACTCTATCGGGACCCGTGGGACGATGCTGTAAAAATAGCATTAGATTATGCAGAGATTCCTTATGACCAAATATGGGACCAGGAGGTGCAACGCGGTGCATTACATACAGAAAACTATGATTGGCTGCACCTGCATCATGAGGATTTTACAGGACAGCACGGGAAGTTTCACGCCTCCTTTTCACATCAATTCTGGTATCAACAACGCACCGCACTCTTTGAGAAAGCTGCTAAAGAGGCAGGATTTAAAAGAGTTCCACGACATAAAGGGCAGACTGCGTTAGATATCGCTGACTATGTAACGAAAGGTGGATTCGTATTCGCTATGTGTTCTGCTCCTGAAACCTTAGACATCGCATTAGCGACAAGGGGAGGGTTGCTTGACATCGTTGATCCAATC
Source organism: Candidatus Poribacteria bacterium (assembly GCA_009839975.1). Classification (GTDB taxonomy): domain Bacteria; phylum Poribacteria; class WGA-4E; order WGA-4E; family WGA-3G; genus MSPOR6. Next base: position 8,463 of record VXOP01000334.1, on the reverse strand, counting down.
TTAGATTCAACCCCCATGTCACCAGCTTATGAAGAGAAACTAAACTTTGAAAGAACATTTGCCTTTAAGGACTTCATTCTGTATCCAAATCCCAACCGTTATGAGTTTTCTGATGTTGATAATCCGAATCCGGATCGGAGTCCACAAAGCGGCGTAGAGGATTTTCAACTCTTTGAGTTCTCGGCAAAACATGATCCTATACCAACGATGTTAACTCAGAACCATGTTTCGGAAGTGCGCGGTTTTCTTGGACAAACGACCTCTTTTAATCTGGATAGAATTCACCCTTCAGTAACCATCTTAGGTAAAATTGAAGGAACAAACTATGCCAAGTATGTCCACGGCACAGTAGGTAAAGGCACTTTCACTTTCCTGGGAGGACATGATCCCGAAGATTATCGACACCTTGTAGGTGAAGGGAAGGTACCGACGAATCTCGATCTGCACAAACATTCACCAGGGTATCGTCTCATCTTGAATAATATTCTGTTTCCTGCCGCCCGAAAAAAGCCGCAAAAAACCTGATAGTCTTTCGTAGGTCGGGTAGAGGAACGAAACCCGCCAAATGCCATAGGCGCATTTGGCGTTGATGATGAATGCGCTACAGATTGATGACGCTAAATGCTGAGAAGATACTTTATGGCGTGGATGACGTTCATCATGATGTCATGCCAAAAACTTTACACACCCGTTGATTTGGACATGATAGACACAATCAAGGAATGTATGGTTTAATTTCTCAATACTATAAATGCTATGAAAGCGACACTGGCAACCTGCAACCTTAATCAGTGGGCACTTGACTTTCAGGGGAATTGTCAACGCATCATTGAATCTATTGAACAGGCAAAAACAGCAGGAGCACGATATAGACTTGGGCCAGAACTTGAGATTACAGGATACTCTTGTCAAGACCATTTTTTGGAGGAGGATACACAACGGCACAGTTGGGAATCTCTTGCACAGATTATCAGTGGAGGACACACAGAAGGTATCTTGTGCGATATCGGTATGCCGGTCATGCACAAGAGTGTGCGATACAACTGCAGGGTGTTCGTCTGCGATGGTAAGATACTTCTTATTCGTCCTAAAATAGTATTGGCTGCTGAGGGAAACTATCGTGAACCGCGTTGGTTTGCTGCTTGGCAGAAAGGATGGACAACGGAACCCTTTCAACTCCCCCCTGAGATTAAAGAGCTTACTGGTAACCTAATAGTGCCATTCGGTTGTGCTGTCATCGTAACGCATGAGACGATTTTAGCATCTGAGACGTGTGAAGAACTTTTCGCACCTCACTCACCGCATATTGATCTTGCTTACAACGGTGTTGAAATAATTGCTAACGGATCAGGATCACATCATGAACTACGCAAACTGGATACACGTCTGTCATTAATTCGTAACGCTACAGAAAAGTGCGGTGGCGTATATCTATACGCAAATCAACAAGGATGTGATGGTGGGAGACTCTATTTTGACGGTTGTGCCACCATTGCCCAGAACGGACACATTCTAACGCAAGGTTCACAATTTTCTATCAATGATGTTGAAGTGGTCACAGCGACTGTCAATCTGTCCGATGTGCGTTCCTATCGCGGGTCACGAATGAGCGGTGCTGTTCAGGCAAGTCATGGTGTCTCTATACCGCAGATACACACTGACTTTAAGCTAACTGATGCAGAAAATCGCACTGTGAATGTAACGGTGCCTAAGACTTCTCTTCATATTCACACACCAGAAGAGGAGATCGCTTTCGGTCCTGCTTGTTGGTTGTGGGATTACCTGAGACGTTCAGAAGCAGCAGGATATTTCATTCCTCTCTCAGGTGGTTCAGATAGTGGTGCTGTCGCTACAATAGTAGGTTCTATGTGTCAACTCGTAGCAAAAGCAATTCTTGATGACGTGGCACATGTGGTTAGAGATGCAGAGAAATTGTTCGGAGAAGCATGTGTGCAAACAATCAAAACCGACTATAGCAGCCCGGAAATAGCGGCAAAACATCTTGCGAATCAGTTGCTCTATACATGTTATATGGGAACAACGAATAGTTCACGGGAAACGCGACAACGTGCAAAGGAATTGGCTCATGAGATTGGCAGTTATCATCTTAATATCAATATTGACTCGCTCGTAAATGCATTGCGAAAACTTTTCACGGGTATCACTGGTAAAACGCCTCAGTTCAAGACCGAAGGGGGTAGCACAGTAGAAAACCAAGCACTGCAAAACATCCAGGCAAGATTACGAATGGTGATCAGTTATCTTCTTGCACAAACGTTGCCTTGGGTTCGCAATAGGAGCGGAACCCTCCTTGTATTAGGTACCGGTAATGTTGATGAAGCACTTCGCGGTTACCTTACAAAGTATGATTGTAGTAGTGCGGATATCAATCCAATCGGCAGTATTAGTAAAACGGATCTTCGCAGTTTTCTCCGTTGGGCAAAGGACAATCTCGGATATACAAGTCTTGGAACAATCTTAGAGGCACCACCAACTGCTGAATTAGAGCCTATCACCGAGACATACACACAAACCGATGAGGAAGACATGGGGATGACGTATGCTGAGTTGAGTCGGTTCGGACAACTACGGAAAACCCATCGGTGTGGACCTGTCAATATGTTTGAGAAACTTGTGCAAGAATGGGACCATCTACCTGCACGTGATGTTGCCGATAAAGTAAAACGTTTCTTCCGATACTATGCGATCAATCGACATAAGATGACAACATTAACACCCGCATATCACGCAGAGTCCTATTCACCCGATGACAACAGGTTTGACTTACGACAGTTCCTTTACAATACACGTTGGACTTGGCAATTTCGGAAAATTGACAAAATGTTAGCAGATATGGACTCTGAATGAAAAAGACATCTTTGTATTATACATCTCAGTATTCCAGTATCCTTGTCAGTGTAGTTTTCTTGTTGTTGATATTTACATCAAGTTCTGTCTATGGCGTTCCAAATTTACCGCTTAACTTTGATGGATGGGTGATGGATGCACTTAACAAGCTTGAAATATCAGGAATTATAGATGGATACCACAGGAATTCTCTCCCGCTATCACGAAGCGATGTCGCGAAGATACTTCAGAAAACAGAGAAACGAATTCACACAGAGGAGATGACGTTATCATCTATAGATAGAAAACTGTTAGATAAACTCAAACGTGAATTTAAAGCGGAATTATCAGAGAGGTATAAGTCCGACACAGACAAGAATTACAGGCAGAAAACAGACATTCGTATTCAATCTGAATCGCGAGAGGCTAATAGTGAAATCGCACTTGCACTTCAAAGTGGATTACATTATGCAATCGGAAATAACAGAAGTCAAATAACGTTCTACACTGAGTTGGAAGTCGCTGATTCTGAACCGGGAACTGATTATGTTGAGAGTTATTTCTTACCGGATGCAGCCCCTCTTGAAAAAACTGCTGACCAGAGATATGAGAAGTGGCATAGGGATTACGTAGTTGATTTCAAACGAAGCTACCTTCAATACCAATTTGCAGCTTTTGGAGATGCCGAATTTGACATCCTGATAGGGAGAGATTATGTTTATTGGGGGACAAGTCCAGAGAAATCTGTTTCGATTTCTGACAACTCCCCACCGTTTGAACTTGTACGGTTCACTGCGAAAATAGGACCTCTCAAAGCAACTGCTTTTACATCACAACTGAATTCAACATGGTATGATGATGGTACAACGCGTTATCTGGCAAAACGTTTTCTCAGTGCTCACCGTCTTGATTATCGATTCAGGGATTGGCTGGAAATCGGTATATCTGAAATGGTGCTATACGGTGGTGATGTGCAAGCATTGCAGTGGGAGTACGTCAACCCGTTTATACCGTATTATGCTGTTCAGTATAATGCAAAGAAGGACGATAACATTATACTGAGTTTTGATGCTTCTGTCCGTCCCGTCGATGGTTTACGTCTCTACGCTGAGTGGCTTGCAGATGATTTTCAGTACCAATCTGATTCAAACGATCCACATGCAGTTGCATGGATTTCGGGATTTGATTGGTATCCACTATTTATGGAACGTCAACTCGGTATCCATTCAGAATATGTGAGGATCAACCGATGGACATATACGCATCTGGAATCTGATAATCAGTTTACTCACTTCGGAGCGATTATTGGACATCCGATTGGAACAGATGCTGACATGTTTTCATGCAGCCTTTCGTATCAAGCGACACCTTCAGCATTGATTAAGACACGTTTTAGTTATCAACGAAATGGAGAAGCAAACGTAACAGACCGTTTTTACGGTGAAGACTTTGAAAGTATACCTTTCCCTTCAGGAACAGTTGAACGTCTATCTGAAATTCGGGTTGGATGGCAATATAGACCCATTGGTGGTTTTAACGGATCAATCAATTACGCATGGCGACACATTCAGAACAGAGATAACACAGAAAGTGACTCCGAACAGCAACATCGCATCGTCGTCCTGCTTGCTTATGCATGGACAAAGTAAAACTGAGGAACGGTACAATGGCAAAAAAAATTTTTTTGTCCAGAAAAAAACGCTTTTTTCTATTGATATTATGTGGTTTACTGATAATTGGCTTTGTTGTAATTGTCCGTGACTGGTACGGTGTTCGCTTACTCGCTGTATCGCCAGAAATCTACAAGTATCGTCATGTAATTCGTCACCATGCGTCAACACACGAGTTGGATTGGAAGCTCATAATCGCGTTGATTGTTCAAGAATCTGGCTTTAACGAATATGCTATAAGTCCAGCTGGCGCAAAAGGCTTAATGCAACTTATGCCTAAAACAGCAAAGGAGCTTGGGGTTACCGACCCATACAACGCAGAGGAAAGTATTGCGGGTGCTACACGTTATCTCCGCAGTCTATACGATCTCTATCCAGATAGTTCACATCCCAATCGTGTCCGAATCGCCTTAGCAAGCTATAATGGGGGTCGGGGACACATAAAAGACGGTCAAAAGATAACATTGCATCATAAAGGACAACCTAATCAGTGGGAGTCGCTACGTTCACATCTTAACCTACTCACCGAAAAAGATAGAGAATTACATGCAGAAGTATGGGAATCGGGTAAACCCCCACACGGGTACTATAACGGGTTTAGTGAAACGATTGATTATGTGGATAAGGTGATGCGATATTATGACAGGCTTTGCCATTTTGCTGAGATTGTGCGTAAAGTTAAATCCTTTGTAAGTTAATAACGGATATAGGGACCTGTGGCAAATGTTTAACTATGTTTCTAAAAGCATTTTGTATTCCAATCAACGTTTCGAACGTGAGGTGTCAGGTTTTATTCTAGGATCATAAGCATGGAATGACAAGGTATGAGGAAAATCAAGTATTGTCTGAATTACCCAATCAACACGGTTGGTGCCAACATACGATTCTTTTTTTTCAGGATCGGCATTAGCGATATGGTACATTGTTGCTTCATTGTACTCTCCAAATATATCTGATCCAGTATCTGATCCAGATCTTTTTGGAATGTAGTTATCCCATACTTCTTGTGCTATCGCTTTTATCTTAAGCAGGTCTGACTCAGATACCTCTTTGATGTACTTCCCAATTAATTCAGGTGGACACTGTAGATGTTCAGGAACACCGTCTACAAAGAATGGATTTATTGATGTCATGTAGGTTTTACCTTCTTTTAATCTTTGTTCACGTTTGAGTAGAATCCAACGATGGAAGTCTGGGAGTCTTACATGTTCCGGGTAATCAAGAACTGATTGGACGACCCAATCAATACGGTTTGCTCCGAGTTGAAAGTCCTCTCGTCCCTGGTATCCTCTTTTTTCAACATCTGATTTGGCATGGTACTCCAATTGCATTTTTCCATCAAGTTCCCATGTTGTTGAAACGTGACGTTTTGGGTTATAGTTAGTTACGACCTCTTTTGCGATAGCTTGGATCTTAAGGACATCCTCTCTTGTGATTTCTTTGACATATTTTCCGATGAGTCGTTGTGGACACTGTAGATGTGCTGGAACACCATCTGCAAAAAGCGGATTTGATGAAGTTTGAAGGGTTTCTTCTTTCTGACTATTCTGATTCCAAAGTAGGATACCTACAATTGAGATTATACAAGCGAAAACAACCGCTCCGATAACGAAAAGGTTTGAAAAGAACTTCTTTAGCATACGTTTTAATTCCTTTTTCAATATAACGTAGTGGACTGTCTATGTTGACACTAAAGGCCGTGTTGAGGAATGAAACCCGAGATGCATACAACTTTAATTAAATAGTAAAATCGGGTTTCGTTCCTCTACCGGACCTACAATGTTTGATCGAACACTCCACTTATTAGTATATCATAAATGTAATCAATGCAACACTGATAAACCTGCTCATCTATACATTGCAGGACTTACGCATTCCCCCTTGATAAGGGGGTTAGGGGGGTTAAAAAGTCGTTATTTCAATGATATTTTAGTGACTTAACCCCCTAAATCCCCTTTATCAAGGGGACTTTAAGAGAAACTGCGTAAGTCCTGCATTGATTACACATTTTAAAGTTTTACCCTACCATTGTTGCTCTGTAGCTGTTGTAGGGTCAGTTATAGTTGCCCTACCGATTTGCCTGTTTACAAATTGGTTTGAATCTCCATCAATTTCAACTTTCAAGCGGGGGTCAGCTGTGAGATCCGTCGGTGTTGTAGGATGACTGGCCCAATGATAACAATAAATAGACAGATCAAACGAACGTGTCACTTGTTCGGCAAATGGGTTGAAGTGATCCCACCAATTCTTCAAGGTACTTGAAACAGGATGTTTTTTGTAAGCGACCTCAGCTACCCCAGTGCCATTACCGTGCGAATCGTAGAAGTAACTTCTACCTTCTCCATCCGTGGTAGTAGCCCTAGTGTCAATGTTGTCTCTATATGGAAGGTCAGCACTGACTTTATCTGCTGTTGCTTCAACCCATGCTGTCGCGTCGTAACTCGTGTCGGATCCCATAGGCTCAGCACTTGCCGAAGCATACACAGATGATTGAAGAGACCAATGACCTAAGACTCTATACCCAGGAGGTATCCATTTTATATAAGCGTGGATGTCACCAGATGCCGACATGTATGTACTTTCGTCGCTTTTAGAATCAGCCCAATTCATTATGTCATTTTCTTTTGTTTTTGATTGGGCTAATGTCATAGATGAGAAACTTAGTATAACCAGAATCGTTGCAAGTGAAATCTGCAGAATTTTCATCAGTTGTTATCTCCTAATTTATATAGACCTGTTGTATAAGGGTTAATGTTGTAATTCCAACCTCCGAGGTTTTCAAGTTCCTCGTCAGTAGTTTCATTTAAATCAATGGTAATACGTTCTGCATCACTACCTGAGTGACCCAGACTGTAAATTGTTCCAGTAAATTTGTCATCATTACCAGAACTGTAGATGAATTCGTAATAGAATCCATTATCTGTGCGAAACTTTCTCCCATCTGGCAATTCGTGAAGATTCCAGTCGGGTTCCCATCCACCTTGCTCTACCATCATCATATCAGATGCTCTGATTGGGTCTTCCCTTAGAAGGACAACAATCTCAGGATAATCAAGAATTGATTGTATCCCCCAATCAAAACGATTTGCCGCCACGCCGAGACCTTTTTTGGCAGGATCTGCGTTAGCATGATAATATATTTCTGCCTCAATAAATTGTGGCCAGACATCTGGCAGAGGACGGTTCGGATTATATCTTTCAACTACTTCGTTGGCAATTTCACCAATCTTACGTAAGTTTTCTACTGATACCTCGGTAGTGTAAAAACCAACTAATTCTTCTGGACATTGTAAGTGTTCTGGAACACCATCTGCAAAAAGTGGGTTAGACGATGTTGAACCGCTGATGTGCAACTCCTCGGATATTGTTGCGGCTTTCTGTCTTTCCGCTGAAGGGTTCTTTATATCAGAGGTGTCAGAAAGTGTTTTCCGTTTTTCTCCCAAGGATTTGTCTTGAGGATAGTCAACCACTTCTGCTTCATTGTCCGTTTCAGCTTTTTGGGTTGTTTCCCTTTGATTCAGTTTCTCTGAAGCCTTAGTTGCTTCAATACTAAGTGGGAGAGTAGCGTAGTAATAGTAGCAAACGCATGCAGCGGCAACTATTACCAGTAACCCAATAATAGCTATGATCCATTTGTTAAAAAAGATATCGCGTATCATCTTTAACCTTCCTTGTTGTGACAAACCGCGAAGGTATGTCAGTTATGAAATCAATAAATACACCAAACTAAATGTAACGTGAGTTTGATAAATATAGTGAACTTTCAAATTATTGGAACACTTTGCTAAACCTGCTTCGGGAACATAACGAACAACAGAAGTTGTAGCACAAACTTTGGTTTGTGCCGATGAGACGCAAACTAAAAGTTTGCGCTACAGAAGTGTCCCATTAATTGTCCATTCCACTATACTTCCAAGTCGATATGTTATACCCTCTATAATTAAAG
>VXOP01000346.1 GCA_009839975.1 Candidatus Poribacteria bacterium | reverse complement strand
CACTCGGAGACTTCAAATACCAGTATATAGATGTCCACCCTGAAGGCGCACTTAAATTCGCCGTGTGGCTATCACCCGTAGAAGCAGTATAAACACCATCTGACGAGACTAACGAATAAGACGAAGATGAAGATGAAGATTGATCAGCTGTGTTCACGAAACTAATCTCAAAATAACAGTCCTCTACGTTGTTATGACTACCGGGCTGCCCTGTCACAGCTAAATTGAGGATATGGGCATTAGAGAGTTTAGGCACTTTTGATGTAATCCAGTTTCCCTCAGTATCTCTCTTATACCTGATTTCTGGCGTTGTCTTGAATTTCGGATGATTTAGGTTAAAATTAGGATCATTCTTCAACTTCTCAAACTCAGGATTCTTTTCTTTCTCGATCAGAAGAAAACTCCCATCCGAAAAAAAGGCTGGGGATAAATCATAATTCATAATACAGTTGAGGTGATTACAATTCGCATGGATATTGAGACAATGCCCCACTTCATGACCAAGCACTATCGGAATTAACGTCTCCTTCGCAGCAGCTCTATGTATATCTGCTGCATCTAATACGCCATCCTCTACGTTTGGAGCACGTGCGACATCATCCCGCCAGGTATTACTTATATCCAGATCTATGTTTGTGGTTAAAATTACGGCTAATGAATACTGAGAAGGGGACCCAGGCGTCGCATGTCCCAACCGTTTGACGTAGTTGTTACCATTCTTTCGGATTCTATAATTATCCGAACCGTTATCTATGATACGGATTGACTACACCCTTTCGGCACCAGGAACCCGGGGTACTCCCTCGCCTCTCGAGTTGTAGTTCACTCTCCCTATCTTATCGTCTACAGTCTCTATATGACCGACTATACCACTCTTCACATCATACGTATAAATATTGGTGAACGGATCAATAACATTATTATCATTATCCTTCATATAGAGCCGGTGATCCACATGGGTAAAGGAGTGCATCATAATACCGGGCAGCACCCCTGTCCCATACTTTGCCACGTCCGTATGTGAAGTATACATAATATCTTTTGTCTTCGGGGCCAGACGCGTGTATCCGGCTGGTTTATCCTGCTCAATTGTCGTAAAGAGCCCGCGGTATTCATCGTAGACAGACCAGCCATCGCCATCATTATTGCACGTCTCTTCAACGGCATTGCCTTTTGCATCTGTTACTGTAACGGTAGGCCCCCTTTCATCATCCGCTGCAGCTTTCTTGATAGCCTGTGTCTTATTCGCAACATAAATACCATTCTTCTTTTCCCAACCATCTGCAATGTCGTTCCCGTTCACATCTATTGGTATATGCAGTGGATTGTCTACGGTAACATTAACATTATTAGCAGTAATCTGGATGGATCCATGTGCCCCGTAGTCCCTACACCGCACTTTGATCGTTTTCGGTATCTCAGTATTCGTAGAACTATAATTATACGTGAGGGTCGTTCCATCCTCTGACACGTCCCATAAATGATTATCTATCTTCTCAAAATAGAGATCGTTCTCAAGGGAATCCCCCGCATTCGCAGCATAGCCCTTAAAGTTGGACGATGTTAGTGTCACGCGTATCGTACAATATGTCGTCAAATCCGGTATATTAAACTTTAAATTTTTAAAATTAAAGTTCCTATCTGGCTTCGCTGTCGGATAATCATCTTCATCAAAATCAGCCTCGACCGTTGCAGTGACATTCGCCACCGCACAAATAGAAGCAAAAAAGAAATAACAGAAAAACAGTGTAAATGTTAGAAATATAACGTTCTTTTTCAATGGAAAATCTCCTTTTTCAATAGGACAGACGTATTCCTCACACTCATAAGGGAGTAAAGGCGTCCATCCTGTCCTATTTAGTATCATCGGTGATCCCTACGGAGTGTCTCGGCTAAATCCGGGTCTACTTCCCGAAGTTTTTTCAGACCCTCAGCAGGCTTCTGTGCCTTTCTAAAAATTTGAGACGCACGCCGCATCCGATCCGCACTCACAGCAGGACGGGTAGACGCTTTGGAGGACGACTTTGTGCCGTTCAAACGCTTTGTCAGCTCCTGCATCAAAAATTTTTCAAAATCACCCTCAGTCTTTATTGTAGCGATTTGATGCAACTCCTCAACGAAGGTATCAAAACGCTGTTTCGCCTGTTGTTGACGTTGTGCTGCCTGTTGAATAAACTGCTCCGCCTGTTGCTTAGCAAGAGCACGCGGATCCACGCCATCACGCTGCGGATCACCCGAAAAAACTTCATCAGCATCGTCATCATCACGCACATCATAAAGCGGATCACCCGAACGCATACGCGGCTGTTCCTGTCCGAAAGAATCCGGTTGAGAAGCAACGGGTGACACAACAGAAACACCATCGATAGTCTCAGCACGATCCTTTTGAGACAAGGGACCAATCTTCGGTTTCCCAGAAAGAATAGCATCTATACTACGTTGGGGGGTCTTCCAATCAAGTCCGAGGTTCCCCATTCTGCCAGGATTCGCCCGTATCAACTCAACGGATTTCCGGTGATGTGCCAACGCTTTGCTGTAATCCCCAATCTGCTGATACGCAAACCCCAGAATGTGATGAATACGTTCCGGAAACGCACCATAAACCGAGTTCATGCGATACATCTCTGCATATTTGAGTGCTTCCTTACCATAATGGATCGCCGCCTCAGGATGGATATCCCAGCCACTCGCTAATAAATCAGTGAGCAAGCGTGGGGAATCCGGATGGTATTCCAACAACGGTTGGAGCCGCTCAAAAAGCACAGCATCATCCCAAATTCTCTCTCCGTTTACACCATATTTCGCGATATAGCTTCGGTATTCATATGCTCTCTCTGAATAGGGGTCTTCCGCAATAACACGGTTCAGGATGGCGAGTGTCTCTGACCAGGGTCTCCGCTTTCCCCGCACACTCCAAGCTGATTCGAGGAGTTCTTCTAAAGCCATAGCTTCCCCTTCATGCATCACGGTGGCAGGTGCCGGTGGAACAGTTCTCTGCCACGTGTCACCCTCCCAATGCCCCGTCGCGAAGGTCTCCCCCGCCGGCGGTGCTTTCAGTCGCGAGTGGACTTCAAACTGTTCTGGCTCTGATGGCGTTTCTACTATGTCCGCGGTATCCACAGACGGATTAACAACCATAAAATACACACAAAAAACTATAATGAGTAGCACAAGGACACCAAGTACCCAATAGGTTTGAGTTCTCATGAGAGTTCTCCTTTGTCAAATGGATTTTACTTAAGAAATATAGGACCGAGTTCTAACTGTGTTATCACACCTGTTTTGGAACGTAGCGTCACACTTTTGCGCGTAACGCCTTCCACAGTGAGTTTGTTAAACTTTTCACCCAATGAGACGGAATGAACACGTCTTTTGAAAGTGTCATAGATATACGCTACCGTTTCCTGTTCTTTCTCTATCGTTCCGATAAGGCGATACGGGTTGATGTTACCACGTGAGTGCCTTTGCAACGGACGGAATATGTTTACATCTATGATAACTTGATAATACGCATCAAGATGCAACGCCGCAAGTTCCGCTGAAGTCATCCAGGGTGCTGTGATACGGGGAGTTTGTAAAACAGGGATTACTTGTGAATACTGCTCCTGAGTGGACCCGGAAGGATACGTTCCTCTAAGATTTATGCAGACTATTAAAAGGCATATAAGAACAACACGTATAAACATTATCCCTTGCTTCATTTCCCTGCGTCTAGCGAGCAAGGCGGTTATGGACAATCTTGTTGTCCATTATCTGTTTATGGATACCGAATTAGAGGGTTCGTGGCGAGGGTGTCACCTATAAAATTGAAAGACACCTTGGCTACGAAACGATAAACGTATCAAGTGAAGTTGTTCCCAATAGTCTCCTCTAATAGGGGTAGGGAGTATATGGCGGTAAACGATTTATCTCAATCGGATGCGGATGCGACACATTATGCATAAGTCCTACAGTTATACTACAACTTTTTATGACTATTGTCAAGTCAAAGTTAATTAGACTATTTATAATCCGATTTGCTACCTACTATACTTAAGACATGGAAACACCATCTTTTAAGTATATAATTGTAGCACGGGAATGCCATTATGAAGATTAAGATTTAAATCGGGTAATATGAGTACGGTGAAACTGGTAATATACGGGCGGGGTAACCTCGCCCCTATGATCGTTCCTATGGATTGGATGCCTAAATATTCATTTAATCTTCATTAAGGCATTCATACTGCTAATTTCACTTCCAGTATTCCAGTACATTGACAATTCCAATTTGACTTTTTCAGATTGTCATGTTAAAATAGAAGTAATCAGGAGGTGTTATCATGGCATATTTTATAACTGATGAATGCATCGGGTGTTTAGCGTGTTTGACAAACTGTCCCGTTGATGCAATTACGGGAGCCCGAAATAAACTCCACATTATTGATCCTGATGTCTGTATTGATTGTTCTGCATGTGGCATGGTGTGTCCAGTTGAAGCGATTCGTGACCAGTTTGGTGAAGTCTGTAAGTTTATTAAAACGCCATCACAGAGACCTGTCGCTGTCATCTACGAAGAGCTCTGCTCTGGATGCGATTTCTGTGTACATATCTGTCCATGGGAGTGTCTGGAATTGATTGATCCTGATACAGGTGAACATGCTGAAAGTTTCTTCGGTATCTGCGAATTAGTTAAACCCAAAGATTGCACTGGCTGCAAACTGTGTGAAGAAGTATGTATTAAGGATGCGATCCGGGTAGAATCACCTATACTATTGGAACTGGCTGAGGCTGCAGACTAAATTAACACAAGATATTAATATGGTTTCTGCAACGATTAGTCACGACAATTTAATTGTCGTCATCTCAGGTCCTTCAGGAAGTGGAAAAAGTACTGTCGCTAAAAAGGTATGTGAAGCAGACGAGACGCTACGACTGTCTATATCGGCTACTACACGGAACCCCCGCCGAGGAGAGGTAGACGGCGTAGATTACCATTTCCTAACACATGAACAATTCCAAAACAAGATTGAACAAGGTGCTTTCTTAGAATGGGCAGAATATGGAGACAATTCTTACGGCACACTAAAATCTGAAATCACTGCCTCGTGTCAAGAAGGCAAAGATACAATTTTGGAAATTGAAGTGAACGGAGCACTTCAAGTCAGAGAACAGGACCTATCCCCAGCAAGAAGTGTTCTAATTTTTCTAATTCCTGCATCATCTTCACATCTAAAGAAACGACTCCGTAAGAGAAATACCGAATCAAAGCAACAACTTTCACAGAGATTAGAAATAGCAAAAGCCGAAATAAGTAAAATAGATGAATACGACTATTGTGTAATTAACGCTGAAAATGAGATAGAACAGACAGTCAGTCAAATTCAAACTATCGTTGTAGCAGAAAGGCTTCGTGTTAACCCTATTAGAATTTCAGCGGTTGCTGAAGCATTCAGTATTCAAAATAAAGACTGAATCATAATGGAATTTAAGAACCGAACTATACTCTTAGGTGTTACAGGTGGTATTGCCATCCATCGTTCCGTTGATTTTGCCAGTCAATTGATCAAGTCGGCGGCTTCAGTTCATGTCGTCATGACAGAAAACGCTGCGAAGTTGATCAGTCCTTTACAATTTCAGGTTATATCACGGAATCCCGTTCTCCTCAATCTATTTGACACAGGTGATGATTGGAAACCACCACATATAGATCTCGCCGACCGCGCTGATTTACTTGTCATCGTTCCCGCAACTGCAAACATTATCGGAAAGATGGCAAACGGTATCGCTGATGATGCACTTTCTACCGTTGCTATCTCTGTTCACTGTCCTATCCTCTTAGCACCCGCAATGAATGGACACATGTATCAGAACCCTTATGTTAAACGAAATGTAGAAACGCTACGTCAGAACGGTGTAGAATTTGTAGAGCCTGTGAGTGGTGACCTTGCCTGCGGATATCAAGGTATCGGTCGCTTGAATACAATTGATGCAATTTTGGAAAAAACAGAAGAAATACTGCATGTTCGCGAAGACCTAAAAGGACAACGTATCCTTGTTACAGCAGGCGCAACACGTGAATACATCGATCCCGTGAGGTACATTACGAACAGATCCAGTGGAAAAATGGGATATGCCATTGCACACGCTGCAAAATGTAGAGGAGCAGAAGTTCAATTGGTTAGCGGACAAACAACCGTTGTACCTCCGCCAGGTATAGACATTGATCATGTTGAAACAACAGAGGAAATGCACGAAGCGGTTTTAGCACATTTTGAACAAACAGATAGTGTCATTATGGCTGCTGCTCCCGCTGATTTTAGACCTACAGAGATTTCACCACAGAAGATAAAAAAACATGCGGATGTTATCTCTATTGACTTAGAAAAAAATCCTGATACCGCAGAGGTGCTGGGAAAACATAAAAAACATCAGATTACAGTCTGTTTTGCTGCTGAAACAAATGACGTTCTTGAAAACGCGAGGGTCAAGTTAATCCGCAAAAACTGTGACTTCATCGTTGCAAACGACATTCTGGCTGAAGGAGCAGGATTCGCTGGAGATACAAATATCGTTTCTATTCTTGACAAGGATGGAAATTGTGAACAACTGCCGATCTTACCTAAGATAGATGTTGCGAATGCAATATTAGATAGAATCGCGAAGCTGCTTTAAACATCATCATTACCGAAACCTTTACACCAAGTTCAACAAACCCATAAAATGATGTCCCTTCAACAACAGGCGCGTACGTTCCTAAAAAAACATCCTACTCACCCCAAAAAAAAGTTAGGTCAACACTTTCTAATAAATCCAGAGGTATTAGGGATCATTATGGATATTGGTGAGGTCTCCAATACCGATGTCGTGATAGAAATCGGGGCAGGACTCGGTTGTCTGACACAGACATTGGCAGAAACAGCCGAAACCGTTATTGCTATTGAGATTGATCCTATTCTTAATGAAGTTTTAGAATCCCAATTTTCAACATGTGATACTGTACAGATTGTCAAAGCAGATATACTTGAAATAGAACTCACCTCTCTTTTCTCCCCGGATACTCGTCCGAAGGTAATTGCGAATTTACCCTACGGTATTACGACACCGATATTGTGGAAACTACTGGCGCACACACATCAACTGGATTTCTGTCTATTGATGATGCAGAGAGAAGTCGCTGAGCGAATAGTTGCACCACCCGGTGGGAAGGACTATGGAGCACTCACAATTGGTGTTTCCTATTACGCTGATAGTTCGCTAATTGTGACACTTTCACCTGAAAACTTCTATCCTGCACCGAAAGTAGATTCCGCTCTGTTAAAACTGTCAATGAGAGACAAACCGAGGGTTGAAGTGCAGGATGAGGCACATTTCTTTAGAGTGGTTCGGGAAGCGTTTAGAGGCAGAAGAAAAATGCTGAAAAACGCACTTAAAAGGTTTGCATCATCTGATAGATTAAATCAGACATTTGAAGAATTGAACATCAAACCAGAAAGACGCGCAGAAACACTGGATATTACCGAATTCGCTGCTTTAGCAGATCAGTTACAGCTTGATATCTAAAGTCATAAGCTGCCAATACACTATTTTCCACCCACTGCCTTCACGACGAAAGTCAAATTGGCAGGTTCCCTCAAGGCTCCTCATATTCTTGTCTTCCGCGTTCTCTGAGTCTACCCCCATCAACATCTGCACGGATGCTTTTCTGGCATCGGTAATGTCATACACCAAATTGTTGTAAGTAAAATTCAGCCAAGAGTAATCTTCAAACACACTTGTAAATGTTGGAATTACACCTTCAAAATTAGGTGGAACTACGCCTGACACAACACCAATTTTTGTAACCTCATCATCCGCAGCAAAATAGGATTCAGAGAAAAGGGATTGTAGGGAAGGTAAATTGTCCATATCTAAAGACTCGAGTAAATCAGATAAGTCTTCAAGGAGCGCAGACAATTCCTCCTGATGATCGTTTAAAGGCGGAAGTGCAACATTGTGTACTAAGCGAACTTCATTTAATACAATCTGAGTTGAATAAGCCTGATAAAGCGGATCACGAACCGTCAACTCCTGTTCCTCACCATAGAGGATGTCATTATAGACGAAGACACCATCAACTTCGGTCTCTATTATCACTCCAGATAATGTGACTTGGACCCCAGGCAATGGATTACCTGTCACAGCATCTGTAACTATACCTGATACGGTACCAAACTGTTGTGGTTCAGGTGGCACTATCGGATCTGGTTCATCCTTTTCATCAGCACCGCAGGCGAAGATCAAGGATAAAATGAGTAAAGCGATAAAGCATCTACTGATTTTAAGAATAATTTGCATTTGAGCCTCGTATGTGTTATTCTTTTAAGAGTTAATTTCTATGCGTCATTTGAAAAACTATTCATAAGGATTCAAGAAAATGTCAAGAGTTTGTACAATGTGTGGTAAAAGACCACGAACAGGTAATAAGATAAGTGCCTCAGACAGACACACAAAACGTCGTTGGCTTCCTAATTTACAACGCGTCCGTGTCAAAACAGAAACTGGAACGAGAAGGATTCGTGTCTGTACCTCCTGTATCCGCAGCGGAAAAGTTATAAAAGTAATTTCACGAATGCCACAAGTGCCATCATAACATTAGATTTTTCGGTCAACTCTTTCTACACCCTTCAGGCTTTTTACCGCATCCATCACCTCTCTGAGTTGGTCAACCCCAGAAACATCCAACGTAAAATAGTCTGTAGCGGTATCGTCAATAGTAGTTTTCGTTGAGGGTTTAAAATTGCCTTCACGGATGTTGACGTGAAACTTTGCAATGGCTGTCGTAATCTCACCTAACATCCCCGGTTTATCATGACATTCAATATAGATTTGTGCTGGAAAATTTGTGCCTTCTTCCGGTTGCCAATTAACAGATACGAATCGTTCGGGTTCATCAAGTAAGCGGAGACAATCCGCACGATGAACAGACACACCGCGTCCCCTCGTGAGATAACCTACTATATCGTCACCCGGAATTGGGTTACAACACTTCATAACCCGAACCATGCCTAAGTCTATTCCATTATCAAGTTGGATAGTTGGCTCAGTACGGTGGGCGACTTCCTCTGTTTTCTCTTGTATAACCTTTTCAGGTTTTAGAAGATTTACGACTTGGGTTGCAGATTCGCTACCATTACCTATTCGTATAAAGAGTTCATCCACGGTTTCAAGACCGAGCTGTCTTGCCACTTCAATTAGTTTCTCCTGTTTCATAAATTCGGTAGCATTTAGATATGAAACTTGGAACTCCGCTTTAAGCAATCTTTTACCTAACTCAATTGCATCTATTCTATCTTTTTCCTTGAACCAATGCCGTATTTTGGTACGTGCATTGGTAGTTTTAACAATGCGTAACCATGCTCTACTCGGCATACTATTTGGACTTGTTAGGATATTTATCCTGTCCCCATTCTTTAATGGTTCGCGAATCGGCGTTAACACGTTATTGACCTCTGCGCCACAACATGTATTGCCAATATCAGTGTGGATTCGGTATGCAAAATCTATCGCCGTTGAACCGACAGGAAGCGCATGGATGTCACCTTTTGGTGTGAAAACATAAACTTCATCTTGGAAAAGCTCAAGTTTCATTGACTCAGTAAATGTGTCTGGCACATCCTGCGTGTCTTTGATATCGTCAAGCATTTCTTTATAGTTAGCAAATATCGATTGTGCCTCTTTCGTTGTGGGTAATCCTTCCTTATAACTCCAGTGCGCGGCGATACCGTTTTCTGCTATCTGATGCATTTCTCTACTTCTAATCTGAATTTCAATCGGTTTACCATTATCCAATATAGTCGTATGAAGCGATTGATACCCGTTCTTCTTCGGTTGTCCAATCCAATCTCTAACCCGATCAGGCAAGTAATTCCATCTTAGATGCAGTACACCGAGAGCACTGTAACAACTCCAGTCGTCTTCGACGATGATACGCAGTCCTACTAAATCACAAATATCTTTAAAAGGGGTACCTTTTTCATGTATCTTCTGGTAAATGCTATAGATGTGCTTTGTTCTTCCTCTGACATTTGAGGGAATTCCGTGCTTTTTCAACTCTGAGTGGATGATAGCTTCCATCTTCTTGCAATACGCTTGTCTCTCTTCAAGTTTTTCATCAAGCAGATCAGCTATTTCTCTATATCTATCGGGAAGCAGATATTTTAAAGACAGATCCTCAAGACGACTCATCATTGACCATATACCGAGTCGATGTGCAATAGGGGCATAGATTTCCAGTGTCTCTTTTGATATACGTTGTTGCTGCTCTTGAGATAAATGCTCAAGCGTTTCCATATTATGAAGACGATCCGCGAGTTTTATCAGGATAACCCGCATATCTTCAGCTGTGGCAAGCAATAGTTTCCTGTAAGTTTCTGCTTGCCTTTTACGTTGACCACCGCCGAATTTATACCGACCAATTTTCGTGACACCCTCAACCAAACCTGCTATGTTTGCCCCGAACCTTTCTTCCATTTCACCGCGTGTAATACCAGTGTCTTCTAATACATCGTGCATCAATCCTGCACAAATCGTATCTATATCCAGACGCAACTGTACAAGTATTTCAGCTGTTCTGACACAATGCATGAAATACGGTTCACCAGATTTACGATACTGACTCTTATGTGCTTCTTCAGCAAAACTATAGCAATTTTTCAGAAAATCAAAATCGGTTTCAGCTTCTGGATTATCTTTCTGGATTTGATGGATCAGAGATTCGACACTCATCTTTGATTCGCCCCCAGATACGTTGCGTGTTCTCTTCAAGTTGGAATTTTTGGAATTCTTGAGAATTCTGTTTCAACCATTGACACTTTAGAAATGTTCTTGATCTATCAAGTCGACTCTGCTGGTTCGGAATTAGTCTTACCAACTGTTGACTACTACCATTTGCGGTTTTTCTTTCAATTAATGTTAATTCTTCAAAAATGGTTAATACCGTTTCAATCAGTCTTTCAGAATTACTCTCAAACGTGCTTGTGAAACTCTCAAGTGGCGTAAATTCGGTATTGATAGTTTCACGCAATCTCCTATAGAATGTAGTCAGTTTAGTTCTGTCCGGGTAAATGCAATCTATCCAATTTTGCAGGAGTTGAACATCGGATTCTTCATTATACAGTAGATGAATGGATGTCGAATTCTGTGTATGTGCAGATGCAAGACACCTTTTAAAGAACATATCCTTTTCTGGTGTTAGATGACAGAATACGATGTGTTCAACAGTAGGAACGTTTTTTAGTGCTGATTCTGAAAGCATGTCTGAGGAAACGATACCGACTATCTGACCATTCTGAATCTTTTCTAACAAGGCAATTTCTTCCTGCTCAGAAGTCGTTTCATCGTGTTTCCTTAAGAGTGCTGCTTTTTCAGGGATTAACGTTGTCAGGAGCTGGTGCATCTTCTCGCTGTTCAATACATAGATTATACACGGTTTGCTCGCGTTAAGCAAGGAAAGCAGCTGGTCTTTTTTATTTTGATTGCGACGATCAATTACCCTCCCAACTGATTCTATATCTTCAGTTGGATAGACAGGTAGATTAGACATACGTTCTTGGACGTTAAAATCTTCAAGAATGAGTTGTACTGAAATGTCCCCCATATACTCATTAATCTCTGGTTTAAATGCGATGTCTAATTTTATGTTGGGTCGTCTAAACGTGGTAAAGTTGTGTGCTCTTCTCCATCCGATTGTTTTCTTTTGTATACGACCATCCGTGATAAACATTCTAATGTGTTCTTTCTCTTTCCCCATTAACATCGGTTCTCCCTGGACTGCTACATCTTTACACACAAACATGGGAGAAGTATTCTCTAAACCGAACGGTTCTAAAATTTCAAACTCTCTTATAGTCTCTAACGATAGGGAGGATAGTTCTGTTTCAAAATCCAAAGTGAGTTTGGGTGTCAATGTGTCTACTGTGAGATGCTCGGTTGCATAATCGTTGAATGCTTTCTTGAATTTCGGAATATTGTCTCGCTTTAGTGTAACACCAGCGGCTGCTTTGTGACCGCCGTGTTTGAGTAGAAGCTCTGAACAGTAGTTCAAACAGTCCGCAAGGTTCATACCATCAATACAACGTCCGGAGCCAGTCGCTTCATCATCTTTTATTGCAAGAACAAAAACAGGACGATAGAATTGTTCAAGCAGCCTTGAAGCAACTATACCGACAACACCTTTTGCCTGATGTCCCCAGGCATCGCTTGCAACTACCAATCCTTTCATCTCTTCAAGATTTTCATCCTGATTTAGAATCTCAACAGCCTTTTCATGTATAGTTTTTTCAACAGTCTTTCGGTCCTGATTACATTGATCCAACTCCCGTGCTATCTGCTCAGCGACATCACTGGCGTCAGTCGTAAGGAGTTTGACGACTTTTAATGCTGTGTCCATCCGTCCGGCTGCATTCAAACGTGGACCTAATCCAAACGAAAGAGATCTACCAACAAGGGGTTTCCCATTTAGTGATGCTACCTCACACAATTTCTGAA
>VXOP01000294.1 GCA_009839975.1 Candidatus Poribacteria bacterium | reverse complement strand
TTTGAGACAGGTTACATAATTATCTTGTTAGTGCTGACGACATCAATTGTCGGATGTGGCAAACTACGGAATTTTACAAATAATCTAATCCGACCTGAACGAATTGTTCCCGTCTTTGATCCAAATGCAACAATTGGACCACAGTCAGGCACCGTGATCTATGAGAAAAATGGAATCGTTGTTATGGTAGTTCCGCTCCATGACATAAAAAACGTTGATGCATTTGGGGTCCTTATCCACAACCGCACCGGTCATTGGATAAGTTTTGAAAAGGAAAAGTTCTGGATGCAAGACCAAGCAGGTAATATCGTAAAACAACTCAGCAAAGCTCAGGAAGCATTTCATATAAAAAAGAACGACAAACCCAAATTTCCTCCTGAGTTCGCTGCAGAAGTATTCCGTTGGGATAGAACAATTTCCATACAAGGTGACCACGCCGTTTTACCCTCTGAGGACCTGAAGAAAACAAATGTTATGCCAAAAAGAACTTTACGTTTCCCAATATACTTTCCAAAACGAAGTCTAAAATCCAAAAATCTACGTATTGTCATTCCAGGTATAACAAGTGAATTCAATGAACAACAAACCACGTTCACTTTTAGATTTAGAGTCCAGCGATAATAAAGTCCAGTTAGTGCTGCTTTCGTTTCTCGACGTTTGTTTTTTCGGTTATGCCTCATATTACGCTAAATGGACATTGAAAAAGTTAACGCACCGTGGATTCACTCTCATACTTGTCTTCCTCCTCGGTTTAGTGAGTTGCGCTGTACCAGAACCTAACGGAATAGATTCGTCTCGTCCCCCCATTGCACCCAATCTGGACATTGTTCCATCCAACCGAGAAAGATCAGCACCCCCAATTTTAGGTGTCCAATATACAAAAACAATAGGCAGAACAGGTCAAGGACCTGCAGAATTTCTGATGCCTATGGGTTTAGCTCTTGATGCCTATCAACAACTATACGTAGCGGATGCTGGAAACAACAGGATACAAGTTGTAGACACTGATGGATTCTTCATCACTGAATTCGGAAGTTATGGATGGCGCGAGGGTGAGTTTGATTTTCCAAATGATGTCGCACTTAACTTAGATACGCTTTTTGTGGCAGATACAGGAAACGACAGAATTCAGTACTGCAATCTGGCGAATCGCATCTTTTACCCACTCATAACAATTCTCAAGGCGTATGCGTTTGATAGTCCAGAAGGGATAGATGTAGGCAAAAACGGAGACGTCTACGCAATTGATACGCACAATCACCGATGGCTCCAGTTTACCAGGAACCTCACACCTGTATTTGCAATGGGGAGCTTCGGTAGCAGCCGCGAACAGTTCTGGAATCCGACTGACATTGTTGTCAATTCCCAAAATACAGTTTTTGTTGTAGATTCTGGCAATAATAGCATCAAGAGTTACGATTTCAGTGGGAATCCTATTCACTCTTGGGGTGATGAAGGCAACGCACTTGGACAATTCCGAAACCCGAAACGCATCGCACTAGACAACTGGAATTACCTCTATATCACCGACAGTGGTAATCGTAGAATTCAAATCTTCACGCCAGAAGGAAAGGCAGTTTTAGAATTCTCTGATAAGTCATTGCTAAATCCTTGTGGGATCGCTGTGTCAACGAAAGGTAATGTCTATGTAAGTGATATGGACGCGTGTGATATAAAGGTATTCCGTGTCATATACAAAAAAGATGTAGAGAAAACGGAATGAGTTACACGAAAATAGAAGACATAGAAAATGGAATCGTAAATGGATGGCAAGATTGACAAGAATCCAACTCTTCATACTCTCTTTTTTTTTGCTTTCTACGCAACTCTTTTACTTGACCATTGCAGATGCTCAAGATGAAACGCAAGAATCTATATCTTTACTGGAATTGCCAACCTTTTCTGTGATTGAGAAGACAGAGACAATTCAATTAGAAATAGAAAAAAATGAATGGACACTTAAATATACACCTGTGTTCCCGAATAGTGAAGAAATTACGATAACAACAGGGCAGCTACTCGTTAGGGAAAAAGACTATCAAATTGAATATTCAACCGGATTGATTAAATTTGAGGAATCCGTCTTCAGCAAAATGAATGGGCAGAAAATTTCTACATTCAGGATTACTTACCGTGCAATCCCATTCACTCTGCTGAAAACCTATAAACGAGAACTCTTTGGAACACCACTTGAGCAAGTACCTGAAGAAACGCAGAGAAAAGACGGTCCAATTGAGGGTACCGTTCAGAGACCGACTTTACCAACCACATCCACTTCACAGTTAGAGTATTCAGGCAGCCGAACTTTTGGTATATCTGTCGGTAGTGGTCGCGCGTTATCTCAAAATCAAGAGTTCCGCATTAATGTGCGAGGTAACGTCTCAGACAACATTGAAGTGCTGGCAATGCTTTCTGACCAAGACTTACCTATCCAACCTGAAGGTATGACAGAGGATATTCAGGATATCAATCAGAAACTCATCCGTATCATGCATCCGCGGGTCGTAGGAACATTGGGAGATTTCGACGCATCACTTGGCCCCTCTGAGTTTATCTTTTTTCCCCGGGCATTAGAAGGAGTTAAAGTGGAAGGTGATTACGAAAATGTGAAATTCCATTTCATACCGAGCGCACTGCCGAAAGGACAATCCACAAGTAAAGTAATTCGTGGTGAGGAAGGTCGCAGTGAATATCGGCTTGATGTGAATAACCAGTTTGTTATTGTAAAAGCAGGAAGTGAGATTGTCTGGCTAAACGGTGAGAAAATGCGGCGCGGAGAAAACAATGATTACATCATTCGCGAGTATGGCGATCCTATAATTGAATTCAATAACAAACATCTGATTACCAGTAATGATGTTATCCGCGTTGACTTTCAATATATTCCAGAAGATCGCACATATCAACAGAACTTATACGGTATCAATAATGTCTTTGTCTTCCCAGGAGAATGGTTATCATTCGGTGCTTCCTACGCAGTGGAAGCAGATATAGACGATCCTGACCAAGCTTTAATCCTATTTGATGAACAAAGCTTGACAGCATTGCGCGAAAATAGGTTGGACCCAGAAGGGGATGGAGCGCGACTGACTCCACCACAGAAGCACACTGTATGGGGACTTGAAAGCCGACTGAATATGGGTGAAAAAACCTGGATGAACGGTGAACTTGCCTTCAGTGCAATAGACAAAAACACATACTCTCATGTGGATAGAAAAGAGACAAGCCAAGCGTGGAAATTAATTGGATATACAGGATGGGATATACCGACAGGAACGGAAAAACTACGTCCAAAACTCATTGCCAACATGGATGTACGCGCTTTGGATGCTGACTTTCTACCCGTCGGTGCATCCAGTAGTAACCGCAATCGTGCACGATACGGCACGCAATATGCTACAGAAGGTTTTGAGGATGCAATTCTATTGAATCCAAATACGATGACAGATTCATCCGATGAAAGAACCCTTAATCTTGACATTAAGCTGTTGCCATTTTCGTGGTTACAATTCAATGGAGGAGGCGGTAGAACACTTGAGACTGCAACAGATGTGCAAAAGACACAGCGCACTAACATTAACTGGGGAGCAAGCTTCTCACCACGTGCAAGGAGCAGCAGTAACTTATTTAGCACAACACCTCTAAGGGAAAACATACTTAGACCATCATCTCAATATCAGTTAGACACTGTTCAAAAACCGATACCGACTACCACCAAAAATATTAACGGGGAAACTTCAAAACTCACACAAACATCTCTATTGCAAAAGTTACCGAATCTTCGCTGGAATGATTACCGAAGCACTTCCGTTTTGACCCTGAGTGATGAAACCAAAAATATTATCGGGCAAGAAAACTATCAAAAGTCAAGACAGGAGGGAAGTATATCCTACTATCTTTCACCATTTGAGTTTGTAGGTACTTTCAATCGGTTCAATGCAACTGATGATTTCAGTGCTGCGCGTAACCGAAGACGTAATCGGTCATCTGGAAGTATCAATTTGGTCAACTTCAAATGGGTTTCTGTTCAATCAAGCTACGAACTTGAACACGCTTATGCTAAAGAACCTTTATTGACTGTTGATGATGAAAGTATCGGAATCTCTGATTGGATGCGATCCACAACAGCACGCACATGGAAGATAGGTCTCTTTTCACAGCAACGGCAATGGGTGAACGTACGAACAAACATATCTCGTCGTATGGTGAAGGCACATTCAGAATTGGGAACAGATGCTACGACCCAGTTGGCAGACATGAATATTCAACTGACACCCCTTAGTCGTGCGATTGATGCTGAAGTAACATATCAATTAGACAAAAAACTAACGACACAACGTCGCGAGATATACACTGATCTTCACCCACTCACAGGACACAGAATCCAACCCGGTGAAGGATACTATGTCCGATTGGATGATCTACGTTATGTGGAAGATCCCGAGGAAGGAACGTTCATTAAGATATATCAGAATGTGGGAGATAAACCCACGACTGCAGTCGATGCGACATTCCAACTCCGTATTCAACCCCGCCAGTTCTTTGCGCGACGCAATCGCAACCAACAGAATATTAACAGAACAAGACTTGACAGTAGAGACCCTGGCGTATCGGCAACGCGTTCAGCAAGAGAACAAATAAAAGATGAAAACACGTTGTCACCATTTACATGGTTTATGAATGCACTGAACTTGCAAACACGACTGTGGGTAACTGAGGAACAACAGGCGGAAGATTCTCTTTCTCTCTATCTACTGAGGAGTCTACAGGGAACACAGACGCTTTTTGGCAGAATAAACCAACGTCATCGTATGGAATTCTCTCCTTCGCCACAGTTTAGTTTTGAAGTCAATAGACACAGTGGTCGTTCTCTCAACAAACGTATAAACACCCAAGAACGTCATCGGAATCATAGAACGTGGGAGGTGGGTTTTTCAGTTAATCCTACACTTAAGCTCTCTGTGGGAGCAAATTGGGAGCAACGTCGTGAAACAGAAAGATATAGCCAACTCAATATCGCAGATGTGGGTACGGTTTCCAACCCAGTAGACAACGACTTGCCGCCAACACCTATCTCTAACCTACGCCAATTTGAGCAGACAACTGAACTGAACTGTCAGTATGAATTAAACCGTGCAATTCGATGGCGTGGAATAGCAGGATACAGCCGAACCATTGATATAGAACAACTTTCCGATGAGGATGATGCCAAGACACGCACCTTCTCACTTACAAATAGTATCACATATAGTATTATCGGTAAGGGGCGCGTAGAAGTTAACCACAAACTCGGTTATGGTAGGAACGATGGTGGTGTACCATTCGCACAATACTACTTTTATGAAGGTATCAGTCATGAAGTCCGTGCTACCGCCGATTATAGATTACGTAAGTTCACCGACCTGCTATTTCGTCTGAATTACCGCTTGCTTTCTACAGAGCAACGGAAACCTGAACACCGTTTAGAGATGACTGTCAGCGCGGAACTATAAAATTACTATTCTTCAAGTATGTAGTGAAGCATTTCATTGTATGCTGTCCCAACATAGATTGTGTCTCCCGAAACTGCAAGAGATGTCACACTTTCTGGCGTGTTTGAAACAACCTGTTTCCAACTCCCGTTTTCTAATCGGTAAATTCCGGAATGCCCTGTAACACCGTATAACACAGATTCATCCACAGCTAAATGTTCCATAATAAGGTTTACGCCTTCCGAATCAGTGACGGTATGCCAATTCCTACCATCATCTGTTCTAATGATACCTGCGTCCGTTGCAACATAGGCCTTCATGCCATCTACAACAATATCTTTAAAGGTGTCTACATGAAATGGTAGAGCCGGTGTTAGGTCAGTCCAGTTATTCCCCTTATCAAAAGATACGACAAGGTGTCCATCTCGTTTCCCAACATAGACAGTGTCCCCAGAGACTGCAAGTATTAGGTCTTTCCTGATTGTATCTAAAGTCAATTCCACGGTTTCCTCCAGTCCAGTGTCATACCATTCTGTTTCACCCGGCATCCATCGGAAGAGTTTGAAATTATATTCCATATAGAATGTATCATTACCTATTGCAAATGGACCCCAAAAACCACGCCAAAAGAGATCGAGAATTGCTCTTCTTGTATCAAATCTGCTGAGTTGCATTTTATCAATTTCTGTTAGTTGCTTAAAGAACTGTTCCGCACCAAAAGAGTTTTCTTGCATCTTTTTTTCTTCTTGCTGCAAATAATCATTCTGGACTCCTGCATACTTAGTATGTTGATAGAACATTGCCATTATGCTTCCATCAATTATAGGAATCTCCTGAACTGGTGCCAGCGTTTTGTCATCTTGTGATACGCCATAGATGTTTGCTTTATTAATTCCTCCATGAATATCTCCTCCTTTAGCATAAATGTCTCCATTAGATTTTACTATATGTGTAATAGTCGGTTGCTGCGTCCCAAAGTCAGTATTTTGTGTTAAATCCATCTGAATATTCTGCCACGAATTACCCTTGTCCTTAGTTTCTGCTATCAGTCCCGCCGGTCTTTTGTAATCAATGCCATATCGCGCAAATACCGTAGGATGCATATCTCTCTCTGTATCGTTTCCACTCTGTACAATCAGATCTGCTATTGGACTTTGCTCTCTTTCTTGAGGTATATTCACTTTATGCCATGTATTACCCTGATCCGTTGAACGATGCAGACCGTCCTGACCTTCAACATAAAAGAGGGATTCGTTGAGTGCTAAAGCAGGTGAAAAATAGTCTTTTGAAAAATCAGGTGACGGAGGCAACCATGTGTCTCCCCCATCAGTAGACCGAACCATGCCTTGTCCAATCACTATAAGCGTTTCACCCGCAGCAAGAAGCGTAATTCCTGGCGGACGTGCTTCTTGGGACCAGGTGTCAGTAGGCGTTATATCTGTCCATGAGTCTCCAAGGTCAACAGATCTGTATATCCTCCAATCAACCTTCGGTCCCCTGTCAACAAACCCCGGTCTTCTCATTGCCTCAAAACTAAACTCTGTGGCAACATATAATTTTTCTTCAGCTGCTGCAAGTGAACGAATATTCACTAACACAGGATCAGGCAGATTCAGACGTTCCCAACTGTCACCGTTCAAACGAAAGAGTCCGTATTCTGTTCCAGCAAACAGAATGTTTTGGAATTCTATTAATGTAACCAATCTCTCATTCAACCCATCATTCATTGCCTTCCATGTTTTTCCATCATCTTCAGTTCGAAATATCCCATCACTAAAAGCCACATAGAGTGCCTGCTCAGTACCAATTACTTCATTTGGTCCATAATGTTCTTCCCACGTGTGGCGTAAATCCCATGTTTTTCCATCATTCTCTGAAGCAAAGAGTTGATTAGATGGTAAGATGTAGAGTGTGTTTTTCCACTTTGTCATAGGTACATTCGTACTCCAAGTAGTAGGTAACGCGCTGAGGTCACATAGCAATTCCCATTCTCTCCCATCTGCAGAGAATTTATAGAAATATAAATCCTCTCCAAGTGCGTAAATTTCACCCTCAGGGGTAGCAAGTAGGTTATAAACTGGACTTCCATTGATAGGGGTTTCCGATATCCATTGCTGTTTTCTTTTGGATACATCAACACCATCGTCTTGTGCGGCAGCAAATGATTCATCCTCCTGTTTCTGTCCATTAATGTTATTGCTATTTAATACATTTGCTCTTCCAATCTGATTTCGCGTATCCGCTGCCTTTTCTAAATTAAGCACAAGAGACGAATCGACAAGTTCAATCTCCGTTTCAGCTTGAGCATCCAGACTATAGGGTTTCTGGAAATGTGCTAAGAACTGACTGCCAATTCCAAGCACTAAAGCAATTATCACTGCACTTGAAGCAGCAACTATCCACGGGATAATTGGCTTGCTGCCAGATGGGGTAGGTTTAAGATGAGATACTTCTCGCATGATGTTATCTGTTATGTTCGGTGAAATCTGAAAATGTTCAAGAGCTTCTCTAATCATAGGTTCCTCCTTTTGCAATCGTTTCTGCGCTCTACGTAGACGGCTACGAACTGTATTTGCTGATACACCTAAAAAGGTGCCGATTTCAAAACTGGACATGTCACTGAAGTAATGTAGCGTGATAACTGTACGTTCACTCTCTGGCAGTTTGGCAAGGAGTTGTTTTACAACATCACGTTGTGTTTCTTCGGATATCCGTTGATTTTCTTCAACGACATATTGTGAATAAGCGGTTTCTTGATGCTGTGCACTCTTTGTCTCATCAAAAGGAATCGTCGGCAAACGCTTTTTACGTTGCCATGCAATACACCGACGTGATGCACTCACATATAACCAGCTTGCAAAACTCTGAGGCTTCTTCAACGATTCCAATTTCTGATAGGCTTTTAGAAATACATCTTGTGTTAACTCTTCCGCGATGTGGAAATCCTCAATTTTTCGCCAAACCAATGCATGAACGGCTTTTTTATATCTGTTCACAAGTTCAGTGAAAGCTGCTTCATCACCATCAAGCGTGAGACGAATAAGCTCAGCATCGTTCTTTTTCATGAATTACCTCCGTGCGACATATACTGACGCGACTTACAAGTAAAACTGGTGCATAATTCTGAAAAAAAAAGTAGTTTATGGTGAAACAGGAAAATGATTATACACCTTATTTGTAGGAGCGATCTCCGAATCGCGACCAAACCCTTTGATAGTCGGGAAGCGGAGTTCCCTCCTACACTCGGAATGTAGAATTAATTGTGTAATCTACCATAAAATAAGAAATATTGAGTCTCAATGGATAAAAAATGGGTTTTACTTGCTAAAATGAGGAAGGATTTACTGTCGTCTGACTGACGTGATACTACTCTAACTGACTCATATCCCATAGACTGACCGTTCCATCATCGCCGCCGATAACGAGAACTTTACCATCCGATACGAAGGTCAACCCTATCGTCTGGTTTCGAGTGCCTTCAAAGGCTCCTAACAGTTCACCTGACTTCACATCAATAAGACTGATTGCTCCAATAGAATCACCAGCAACCAGAGTTTTCATATCAGGTGTTAAGGTAGCATTTACAATGACCGGTCCCAGACCTTTACGTGATCCCAACTGTGTGCCTGTCTCAACATCCCAAAGATAGATGTTCTGTGTACGACCTGTGACGATGAGTGTTTTGCTATCAGCACTGAAATTGATGCTTGAGACTACACGCCAAGCCGCTCTTAAACTGTGTTTGAATACACCTGTCTCAATGTCTAAAATCCGTACAGATAGATATTTACTGCCAAACGCGATTGTTCTGCCATCAGGACTATAAGTGAGCTGTGAGATATTAGCACCATTCGTGTCAAAGGTTTGCAACAGTGCAGAATTCTGTGTGTTCCAAAGTCGTATTTTACCATCTACGCTTGCTGTTGCAATTGTGTTACCATCTGGACTGAAAGTGATCTGTTCGACAAGTGCTTCGGTTCTTTCAAAACTGGATATCATCTCTTCGGTTTCAACATCCCATGTGAAGATATTGTCCCATCGTGTCGTGGCAATCGTGTGTCCGAGTGGATGTATCGCTATATTCTTTACATCACTCATTGTATCTGTATTGAACACCTTTATGTTTATACCCGTTGTGGTATCCCACAGACCGATGACCTTGTCATGCGTGAGTGCGGCAATCGTCTTACCATCTCCACTAATGTCGTATCCGTTGAGTTCTCCAACATGACTTTGTTCTACATGGAGTTCTCTACCAGCGGCGATGTTCCATATCCGAAGGGAACCGTCCGTGCTACCGCTTGCGATGGTTCGGAAGTCTGGACTGAAGGAGATCGCCGTTATTTTATGCTTGTGTCCTATAAGCGTTTTCATGGGACGCCCCGTCTCTGTTTCCCACAGATGAATAGTGCCATCAACACAACCACCGGCGATGATACTACTGTCAGGACTGAAAGCGATTTTGTTAACCGCTCTCATTTCTCCTTTCAGAACAAGGGACAGGTTACCGTTGTTTATATCCCATATATATATGTGTCCATTTTCACTGCCGCTTGCGACAGTATTCCCGTCTGGACTGAAGAGAACACAATTCACCGCTTCTCTGTTTACTAGGAATTTGTGCTGTGTTGCTTTCGTAGTAATCTCAGTTATCACGACGTTTCCAAGGATATCACTACTTGCATATATAGGTTTGGTAGGATGGATATCAACTGTCTTGTATAATCTCTGGTCCGGTGGCCCCACCTCCACAGTTGTCAATACCTCCAGTTCTTTCATCCTAATAGTAGTGATGCCACCACGGACATCTAAAGCGATGATTGTCTTTCCAGTTTGATCGATTGCAATCACTAAGGGAACAATATGCGAACCCCTTGCCTGCGCTACTATCCTATTGTTTCTCAGAGTTTTTGCATCCCAAGTATTAATTTCACCATCAGCATCTAAACTTACGAGTGTGTTCCCATCGGAGGTAATGTCAAGGTCAGTGACATCATCTGAATGTTTGGTCGGTAATATGTTGGCTTTATAAGTTTGTGTGTCGTATATCCAGATCCCGTTTGATGTGGCAACTGCAAGTTGCTCTCCGTCTGCAATGTGCACTATATCGTTGATTGTCCCTCTACCGATCTGAGTGATTAATCCTTCAGGGTGATTCTGTTGGGCATCAATCTGTGATGATATGAGAAGAAGAATGGAGATTAAGAGTGCCAGAGTATGTATTGATATTTTCATGGTACAGATCTTTATTGGATATTTAGGTATATTATACACTAAATCTCAATAATCTGAACCAAGTTTTTTTGGAGACCACTACTACTGATTATCATTCCATAAGATGATCACACCATCGCTGCTACGACTGACAATGGTATCTCCTGTGGAAGCGATAGATACGGAACTTATTCCATCCTTATGTCCGAGTAATTCGGTTCCAAAACCTGTAGTAGTATCTACAAGAGTG
Source organism: Candidatus Poribacteria bacterium (assembly GCA_009839975.1). Classification (GTDB taxonomy): domain Bacteria; phylum Poribacteria; class WGA-4E; order WGA-4E; family WGA-3G; genus MSPOR6. The sequence goes on along the minus strand of VXOP01000294.1, from coordinate 1,858 downwards.
ATGATTCCGAAAGTATCTCCCACTGCAATCACATTTGGATTAGGAGTGAAAGACACACTTGAATTTGCTGGATTGATTAACTTTAGTTGCTTTTTCAGTTCACCCGTTGCGAGGTCCCAGAGATAGACGTATGATGCGGCAGCTGTTACGACCATTTTGCTATCGGCACTAATGTTGATGTTACTAAGCCAATTTATATGTTTGAATTCAACCGGTCTCTCAGGTAATCCCTCAAGTTTCTGTCTCTCATGTCTTAGAATGTGCTTTAACTCACCTGTTTCAACGTTCCACAGAAATGCGTTTATATCATCACCTACCAAACCTATCAAAGCGATTGTCTTGCTGTCGGGACTATAAGAAAGATAGAAAATCCTCACCAGATTTGTGTCAATAATGCGGTTTAGTTCTGTCGTATCAGCATTCCAAAGATGTATCTTACCATCCGTGCTTGCGCTTACAATAAACTTGCCCTCGGAACTATATACAACATTATTGACAGGAGTAGTATGTCCTGCATAGACATTAACTTTTTCTCCCGTCTCAGTGTCCCATATACTGATAGTATTGTCAGTACTCCCAATGGCAAATGTGTGTCCATTAGGGTGTATGGCAATATCTAAGAGATCTTTCAGTGCTTTATCACTGTGTACTTTGCGAGTTTTACCAGTCTCGGTGTCCCATATACTGACAACACCACCTTTGCTGTGTGCCAAGATTGTCTTGCCATTCCTTGTGATATCAAGCATGGTGAAGTTTCCCAGGTGTTCGTTATAGGTGTGTCGTGTTTTACCTGATGTGATATCCCAAATATGCAGATTACCGTCAAGGCTGCCACTTGCGAGCGTGCGTAAATCAGGACTAAAGGCGAGTGCAGTGATTTTTCTGGTATGTCCCCTTAGAACTTTGAAAAATTCACCTGTATCAACAAACCAAAGGTGAATAGTGCCATCATCGCAACCACCTGCTATTATGTTATCATCAGGACTGAAAGCGATCTTATTCACTGCTGTCATCTCACCTTTCAAAACGTGAATGCGTTTTCCTGTCTTCGGATCCCAAATATGTATGCTTCCGTCTTTGTGTCCACTTGTCAATCTGTTGCCATCTGAGCTGAAAGCGACGTTGTTTGCCGGCTTGTTGTGTCCAACCAATGTGTGTATACGTTTCGCTGACAACGCAGCCCACACGATAGTTTCGTTATTTTCATCACCCGTTGTGAGTATATCTCCTGTCAGATCCAAGTCAAGTGAAGTGTATGATTCATCCAGTAAAAAATCCTTATTTTTCCTCGTTTTTATTTTTCCTGTTTTTGCATCCCATACTGCTATCCTTTTATCAGTCAGTGTAGCAACGATATCACCCCTTTCATTTAATCCAAGGGATACTGTTTCAGTCATAGTGTCAATGAACGAGAAGTGTTGCATAGTGTTTGCATCCCAAATGAACACTGTCCCGTCTGCATCTCCAGTAGCAAGTGTGTTTCCATCCCCGCTAATTTCAATCGCGGTTACTGCATATTGATGATCATTTAATTGTGCGACCGTTTCATAGGTAATTGCGTCATAGATCCAGATCCCTTCTGAACTTGCGACTGCGATCTGTGTGCCTTCAGCGATATAGGTTAAGCCGTTGATAGTACCTTTGCCAAGACGGATGGGTTGTCTTGCCGGTAGTGCATCATTGACAATGCTGACTGTAAAAACGAACAGAAGTAAGAGTAGTACATATTTTCGCGTTTGCATGAGCTTTTACCTTTAATTGTGAATCAGGTATCAGTATATATAGTAAAGTTAATAATTAATAAGACATTTCACCGTTTGTGAAGACCACCCATCGTAGGGGCGAGGTCACCTCGCCC
>VXOP01000419.1 GCA_009839975.1 Candidatus Poribacteria bacterium | reverse complement strand
TGGCACATCTGCGCAAACTGGAAAGTTGGCACTACATTTATCAAACTTACGTTATATGAAGTTATTATTTTATTTTTCTGCAATAGATTATAGCAGAATAATGAAAAAATAGCAAGAAAACGTTGTAATACAAAGATCAACTTGCAGATTTTCTTGACATTTTTTCTGAGATATGTTATACTTGATATGTTATCAAAGATCCTTGTTAGGTGTAAAACCCCAGCATTTATGCAGGAGGTGTGACACCTGTTTTAGCAGGGAGAATATGTCAAATTCTAAATAGGAAAGCAAGAAGAAAGGATAATGAATAGAATGTTGAAAACGCATCGGAATACAATTGTAAACACAATGATCGCTTTGTTGTTTGTTGGCGGCTGTGTTTTCCTGATGGCAGTAAGTTGGGATGCTGGCGAAACTGAAGATGTATGTGATTATTGCGGGGCAGATGCTACGACTACAAGCACTTGCAACTGTTGTGATGGGCAAAATAGATTGGCTGATTCTGACAAAAATGGTACTTCTGATATTTCTCAAAATCACTCAGAAATCAGTATCTATTAATCATTTAACCCCCTAAATCCCCTTATCAGGGAGACTTTAAAGAGCTAGTTATTGTTTTTGGGCGTAAGTCTTGTTCGGTAATAACGGTTTTACCCAGGCCGATGTATCAACATAGAATGTCAATTGCACATTCTATGTTGATACATCGGTCATCTTTTTATTGACACTATCGCATTGTCGTGCTACAATTATAGTTTCTATGGGCGTTCGCGGGAGGATTTTCGATCATGGACAAAGTGCTGGTTAGCGATCTGCTATCGCAGCAAGGTTTAGATGTTCTAATTAATAGCGGAGACTTTAAGGTTGATGTTGCATTGGAGTTAACCCCGACAGCGTTATTAGAACGGATTGCCGATTATGATGCGCTACTCATTAGAAGCGATACAAGCGTAACAGCAGAAGTCATCGAAGCAGCAAAACGACTGAAAGTTATCGGACGCGCAGGTGTTGGCGTTGATAATATTGATGTAGCGGCCGCAACACGACACGGAATTTTAGTCGTTAACACGCCAGAAGGGAATACAATCGCTGCTGCTGAACATACCATCGCTCTGTTGTTAGCGTTAGCACGGAACATCGTCCCCGCAGGTATATCTCTCAAAGAAGGAACTTGGCAACGCAGCGACTTCATCGGTGTGGAACTATACGGTAAAGTCATCGGAACTGTTGGACTGGGAAGAATCGGACGCGAAGTTACGAAACGTGTCAACGCGTTCGGTATGCAATCCATCGCATTTGACCCCTATATCACGGCTGAAGCTGCTGAAAAGATGGGTGTCCGGCTCGTTGATAGAGAAACACTATTCCGTGAATCCGATTACATTTCAGTTCATACGCATCTGAATACGGAAACATATCATAGCATCGGGAATGCCGAATTTCAACTGATGAAACCGACGAGTCGCTTGATCAATTGCGCTCGCGGTGGCATTATAGACGAAGAAGCACTTTATCATGCACTAAAAAATGGCAAGATTGCTGGTGCTGCACTGGATGTTTTTGAAGATGAACCCGCAACTGGGAATCCGCTGCTGGAACTGGACAACTTCCTGGCATTGCCACACCTGGGTGCCTCAACAACTGAAGCACAAGAACATGTGGCAATTGAAGTCGCACAACAGGTTATCAACGCACTCCGCGACAAACCTGTTGCAAATGCTGTAAATCAACCTAAAATTGACCCAAGAATGTATGACATCTTGGGACCCTACCTGCAACTTGCAGAAAAGATCGGAAGTTTTCATGCACAAATTGTTGAAGGTCAGATAGCCGCAATCAAAATTCATTATAGTGGTGCACTCTTTCAAAAAGAGGATGTAACCCCCATCACAGTAGCCTTACAAAAAGGTCTTTTAGCTCCTGTCTTAACAGAAGTAAATTATGTGAATGCTCCTTTTTTGATCAAACAACGCGGCATCGCTGTCACGGAGACGAAAAGCGATTCAGAAGCAGATTTCGCAAATTTGATGACAGTTACGGTTACAACAGATAGAGATGATACAGTCCTTGCTGGCACTACGTTCGGACGAAAAGATATACGCATCGTGCGTATCAATCAACTGCACCTCAACGCAACGCCGGAGGGTTACATACTTCTCATCTACAATCGTGATCAACCGGGGATGATCGGATTAATCGGGACAATATTGGGTGAACACAATATCAACATAGCAGATATGACGGTGGGTCGTTCGCGTCCTGATGAAGTTGCGCTGACTCTGATTAACGTGGATAGTCCGGTCCCGCGCCCGGTGATTAATACGATCGCATCACAGAAGAAGATAGCTTTTGTCAAGCAGGTTATCCTTTAGTTCGCAAGATGGTAAAAATTAGGAGTTTTAGTTTGGATGCTAAACAGATATGTTTGTTAATAAATGATGAAATACCGAAGGAGAAGTTGTTCTCCGCAGAGAAACGGGAAGTGCATCCCGATTGCAATACATCATGGCGAATCTCGCCAGAACCTTTCTGGATATCACAAGAGCAGTTGAATTGGTTTGAAGAACTCGGTCCCCATCTGCTCAGTTTCTATCGTGCTTGTAATTTGCTCTATTTCCAAAGCGCAAGAGGAATTCAACCTACCTGGGTAGCAGAATATTTGGACATGGGTAAACCGGAGAATGTGATACAGTATGGTCGGATGAACCGTTTCAAGAGTCAACTTCCAGGAGTCATACGACCCGATATTTTACCCACCTCAGACGACACAAACGTAATAACAGAATTGGATTCTATCCCCGGTTTCATCGGTGGCACCGGGTGTCTATCACGTCTCTATGTGAAGCTCGGATACCCAGTTATCGGTGGCAAAGACGGTATGGTGAACGGTTTTGCTGAAATGATTCGCTCCTTGGCAAAGAAGGATGATGTTAAACTTACCATTGTTGTCTCCGATGAATCTGAGGATTACCGGCCAGAGATGCTATGGCTTGCAAATGCGTTATGCGATGCAGGACTTCCCACTGCTACTGTAAAACCTCATGAGGTGATATTTACTGAAGATGGTATCTCTGTTCAAGGCGAAAACGGTAGAATGGACGTTGATGTCGTTTACCGTTTCTATGAACTGTTTGACCTGCCGAACATACCGAAGACCGAACTGATATTCTATAGTGCAAAGAAACGTACGGTTGTGATGACGCCACCCCCCAAAGCATACTTAGAAGAAAAACTGTGTCTTGCGCTCTTCCATCACCCCGCACTGCAAGCATTTTGGAAACGGCAGCTGGGTAAAAAGTCCTATCCGTTCCTGCAGGAGATCATTCCGCAGACATGGATTCTGGATCCGCGTCCATTGCCACCCCACGCTGTTATTCCAAACCTTGCAATTGATAGTGTTCCTGTAAGCGATTGGCGGCAGTTGCGTAGCATTACACAGAAACAGCGGGAATTGGTTCTCAAACCTTCCGGTTTTTCTGAACTGTCATGGGGTAGTCGGGGAGTGAAAATTGGACACGACCTGCCTACAGAGGAGTGGGAAGCAGCAATTGAGAACGGTCTTAAGAGTTTCAAGAAGACACCTTACATACTTCAGGAGTTCCATACCGCAATGCGTGTCCGAATGCAATACTACGATTTCGACGCCCAAGATATGCAAGAAATGCCTTCCCGTCCACTGCTGCGTCCATACTATTTTGTTGTTGGGGACACGGTGAAACTTGGTGGTATTCAGGCAGCTGTATGTCCCGCAGATAAGAAAATATTACACGGTATGGTAGACTCTATCATCGTACCTTGTGCATTAAGGGGATAACTCTTGTGCTGAATCTAATACCATTTCAAATTAGTATAACACTTCTTGATTGTAGCACAATCTGTCAGATTGTGCTATTCTCCGTTTCAAATCCCAAAAGCCGGTAATGATGGAAAATCTAATAGAAATGGTATAACAATCAGCGACGATAAATGCTTACCTCCATACCGTCGCGTCTGCGAGGACCTCGGTTACCTTCCCCATCTCCACCAGGCCTTCTCGGGGGTCTTCTTCTTTCAAACCAATGTGTTTCCGATTCGTAATTGGAACGGACATGTTCCAGATACTCAGCCATCTGATCTGCTCTTCCGACGTTGTCTGCTACTAAGGTTGCAGGATCGGTTAATTGTGATTCAATGGCTTTGAAACAGGCATAATAACCATCTTTGTTATTGTCAAGGAATAGAAAGTCGACGGGGTCTTGTATAGTCTTGAGTATTTCTGATGCATCTCCAATTCGGGAATCTACGAGATCAGCAACACCCGCATTCTTGAAATTCTCGCGTGCTCGTTCTGCGCTGTCAGGATTTATCTCTACCGTGATCAAACGTCCAGAACCTAAGACTTTCAACACGCGTAATATCCACAAACCGGAATAACCAATTGCTGTGCCACACTCTACAATAAGAGAAGGTTTTGCCTTTTCGACACAACCTGCAAGTAACTTCGCCTTGTCAGGACCTAACATTGGAACTCGTTCTTCACGACACTGTTGCTCAACTTCTTCTAATACTTTTTCAAACATTGATGTTCCTTTCTGTTTTCTATATGTAATACTTACTCGGTTGTATAATCAAAATACGGGTGGCTGATGTTGTGATGGGCAGCCATAGCATAGTGTTCAGCAAGCGTTCTTGGACCCCGATTCAATGCGAAAATACCGTAATCGTTACCATTCGGTGATCGGATAATCGTATGGATGTGATTTGTTCCTCTACCTTCGTCATTAAATTCAATCCAGACTGCGGGATTGAAGACACGATAGTAAATAGAATCGTTTTCTGTAGTACCGCCGATCCATACGAAATACGTATCGTCAATATCGCTTTCAATATCCTTCATCCAGACATCAGCAAATTCGGCTTCAAGATTGTAGACATAAGTTTTTATTAGCTCTCTAAGATTGTCTTTCTGCGTGTCATTCATCTCTGATGCTTTTATACCGGTACCTTTGAAGTGCGAATAATCGTAATTCAGGTGAGGATCTGTTGTGCTGCCCGGACCGACCTTTAAACCGCGACGACCAGTCTGAATAGCCTTCTTTTTCTGTTCCTCGTCGAGACTGTTGAGTAAAGCTAAAGCGTTGCTTCTCTCTTTTCCAAGAACAGCATTGCCGTTGATGGTTGCTGGTTGTGTTCCGAGATGTGAAGGGACAATCAAGACTTCATCGCCGTGCACCAGAAAGTTGAGTGATAGATGGTGTCCATCCAATTGGAACCCCCATGCACCATCGGTCTCTGGATTTCCAAATAACACGATAAAGTAGGGACGTCTCTGCCAGAAATCATGTCCAATTTTCTCAATATCTGTCTCCGATCTTGTGGTGATAAGTGAAACTTTCATGTAACCTTCATCACTCAAGAAAGCATCCAAAACCTTATAGAAAAGAGATGACTGTTTTTCTGATAACTTACTGAATTCAATGCCACCTCGATCTTGACCTTGCGATGGTGGCAGGTTCGACCAGGAATACATCTCCTTATGACCAAGTGGAAAAGAAGCATCAGCAAGGAGTTCTTCGCTCAAGGCGTCGCGAAAACTTTTCATGACAGTTGCCAACGTTACGATGGAAGGTTTGTCTGAGATTTTTACTTTCTCTGCCGTTTTTTCTGCGTCTACCTCAGCAGAATCGACCACGGTAAGCGTCAGTGCAACGATAGACGCAATTGATACTAATGTGAGTATAAGTAGTACTTTCTTTATCATTATAATTCTCCAACATTTATATCTGTTATTCAAGGGATAATGATGTTTAGAAGGATACCACATTTTGTTGAAAATCTCAAGTTTTTTTGATAGAACACACCAATGCGTCGCCACTACATCCCTTATTCTTCAAGCGTAAAACGATACATGCCATCATATTGTGTACCCAGATATATAGTACTTCCATGAACAGCAAGAGATGTTCCGTTATACGATAGATTGACTTTTGCACTTTCTGGTATCTCTACTAAAATCTGTTCCCAAGTATCACTATCATTTTTTAAACGATAGATACCTGTATCTTTAGTAATACCATATAGTGTTGTGCTGTCAACTGCCAATTCTTCCATGATAAGATTTGTTCCTTCTGCATCTGCCACGACCTGCCAATTTCTCCCATCATCTGATGTAAGTATTCCTGCGTCCGTTGCTACATAGACAGTGGATCCAGCAGTCACAATCTTTTTGAAGAATCTAACACGGAATGGGAGTGCTTGGGTGAGATCAATCCAATTATCTCCCTTATCATACGATACAAGAAGGTGACCATCCCGTTTTCCTACGTAGACTGTGTCTCCCGAAACAGCCAGTTTGAGATGTCCCCATGTTTTGGTAGGATTCTCTTCTATACTGATGTCTTGCCATGCTGAATCACCAGCCTCCCATCGGAAGAGTTTATAATTGTATTCCAGATAGTAAGTGTTAGAACTGACTGCAAACTGCCCCTGCAATCCACTTCGTATAATTGTGTCTTGCTCCTGATGCGTTACTTGGAGTAGCGAATCAAAGAATTGAGTCGCTCCAGAGAAATCTCTCTGTAGAGTTTCTAATGAGAGATCTTGAGACTTACGCAGACGGTCTCTTAATTCCCTTGAGTCGAATGTAGGGATGTCTTGAATAGAAACTAATGTGTTATCATCTTCAGAAACACGATAGAAACGCAATTCACCGATAGGGTAATCGCTGCTACCTTTTGCATAGAGCACACCATCGGATTTGACTATCTGAATGATGGATGGTTGGTCTTCTCTTACAAGAGTGTCCATAGGTATCTCTACCTGAATATGATTCCAAGACTTACCCTCGTCAGTCGTTTTTACTATACCAATTCCTGCTGTCCCATAAAGAGACGGCTGCTTGTTTCCTATCCCTTTCTTTGGCTTATGCACGATTAAGTTCCGTATTCCGAACCATCTCCTATCTGGCGTGATATTTACCTTGCTCCATGATTTGCCACCATCAGTGGAACGGTGCAGACCTCTCCCTACAGCATAAAATACACGTTCGTTTAATGCCACAGAAGGTCGATAGGACTTCATTTCAGGAGGGAGATTGTGAGGTGTTTGCAGGGGCAGCCAAGAATCTCCTGCATCGGTAGAACGCACAATACCTCTGCCCATCAACATGATGGTTTCACCAGCAGCGACAAGTTGGATCTCAGGAGCCTCGGCTCTTAGGGGCCATGCATTTGTCGGTGTAATGTCTTTCCATGAATTCCCTAAATCATCTGAACGGAATATCCACCACGTCCGTTGTCTTCCTTCCCGGACGGCTTTATCGTCATAGAAATCATAACCTAAGTATGCTAATACATACAAACGTTCTTTGGTGGCTGCGGCTTTGTAGACTAATAATGCCTCAGCTACCGGTAATTCTACACGTTCCCATCTGTCGGTGTTCCACCGATAGAGTCCTGTGTAGGATCCAGCAAATACTGTGTTTTGTATTGCTTTAAAGAAAATGGTACCTCTAAATAACTCGACGTCTACCTCATGCCATGTCTTACCTTTATCTTCAGAACGGAAAACACCTCTATTAAGAGTCACCCAGAACGCTTGTTCAGTCAACACCAAGTTACGCGAAGCGAAATTATCGGGTGACCATGAATGAACTATTTCCCATGTCTTACCATCATCTTTTGAAGCCAAGAACGAATTACTTAAAGTAATATAAAGGGTATCGTCCCACTTTGCTATAGGGACATCCGTTATGAGGGTAGTTTCATCCAATCTTTCATGATAATCTCTGATGTCACCACTCAACTGTTGCCATCCAGTTTTATCGTCTTTCCATTTGTATATGTGTGCATCAAGGACAGTATAGAGTTCGCCATCATCGGATGCAAATAAGTTCTCTACCACACTTCCAATGATAGGTTCAGCCTTAGTCCACTGCTGTTTAGGTACAGAAACATCTTCACCTTCAGCATCTGCAGCAGCCAATAATATCTCATCTACTTGCTGTCCGTTGTTTTCGGACTTACGAAACGCATTTTCGCTTCCAATCTGATTTCGCACATTCGATTCTGTTTCAACATTTTGTAAAATAGGAACATCAACAAGTTCAACGGACATCTCTGCCTGTGCATCCAAACTGTAAGGTCTCTGAAAAAGTGCTAAGTTTTGACTACCTATCCCAAGTAGCAACACAATTAAAACTGCACTTGTAGCAGCGATTGCCCACGGCACAAGCGGTTTACTTGCCAAAGGTGTAGGTTTGATGCGAGAAATTTCTTGCATAATGTTCTCTGTGAGATAGGGTGTGATTTGGTAATTCTCTAAAGCTTCTCTTATCATGGGTTCCTCCTTTTTTAGAAACTGGCGCGCTCGGTAGAGACGGTTCTTTATCGCACTTACCGATACACCTAAAAACTTGCTTATCTCTTCGTAGGTCATTCCCCCGAGGTAGTATAATGTAATCACTGTGCGGTCACTCTCTTGTAACTTCGCAAGCAATTTCTTGACTGCTTCGCGCTGTGCTTCTACTGATACCCGCTCATTTTCCGCACTGACATAGCTGGAATAAGTTGCTTTTTCCAACTCTGAATTATCGGTATCTTCCAAAGACTGCGTCTGCAAATGCTGCTTACTAAGCCATGTCTTGCTGTGGTTCGTTGCAATCACATAGAGCCAACTGGCAAAAGATTGCGACACCTTCAGTTTTGAAAGGTTCTGATATGCCTTAAGGAATGTTTCCTGTGTGATATCCTCTGCAATGTGAAAATCTCCAGTTTTTCGCCACGCAAGCGCGTGAACGGACTTCTGATATTTTTCCACGAGAACAGAAAACGCAGTATCATCACCATTAAGGACACGTTGAATAAGGTCAACATCAACGTTTCTCATCGAATACCTCTGAAGAAGGGAATTATACATTTCACATCAATATATAGTGACTCGACATGATATAAAAAAGTCTCATAATTCTTTGGTATTATACTATTCTTCAAGAGTGAAGTGAAGCATACCGTTTCTTTCAGTGCCAATATATATTGTGTTACCAACAACAACGAGAGACGTTATGATATCGTTTTTTTCGAATCTGTTTTGTATACTGGGAACAATCTCTTTCCAAGTACCGTTTTCCAAGCGAAAGACAGCATTTTTTCGAAATAAATGTGTCATTTTGGTAATTCCGTAAAGTGTGGTGCCATCGGTAGCTAAGTGTTCCATGATAAGATTCGTTCCATCAGAATCAGTTACGACCTGCCAATTTCTCCCATCATCTGATGTAAGGATACCAGCGTCCGTTGCTACATACACTGTAGAACCGACAAAGACGATATCTTCAAAATCTTTGACTTTAAACGGCAACCCCGGTGTGAGATCTACCCAATTTTCACCCTTATCAAACGATACGACAAGGTGTCCATCGCGTTTTCCGTAGTAGACAGTGTCGCCTAAAGCTGCAAGTTTAGGAATGAAGAAGTGAGGTTTAAATGTGTTCAAGTCTAATTCAGCGGTTTCTTCTTGTCCGGTGTCGACCCATTCAGTATTACCGGGTTCCCATCTGAAGAGCTTAAAGTTATATTCCGAATAGAATGTGTCACCGCTGACTGCAAACGGCCCAAGTAATCCAAGGTCTCCAAGTTTGCTCCGCTGTGCAGGAGGTAACTGGAGCATCTGTTTGAAGAATTGCGTCGCACCAGAAAAGTCATCTTGTAACGTTTCAACAGAAAGGTTCTGTGCCTGAAAAAGATGCATTCTTAATTCAAATGAATTGAAGATAGGCATGTCTTTAATAGGTACTAATGTGTATCCATCATTAGATACTTTGTAATGTCTTATCTTTCCTCCACTAGATCCACCTTTAGCATAGACTCCATTTTCAGATTGAATAATCTGTATAAATTCTGGTAAGGGTTCAGTCAATTGTTTTGTCATCGGTAAATCAACTGTAACGTCCATCCAAAACTTACCATTATTCGTAGTTTTTGCTATTTTACCGACCCCAACTATCCCGTAAAGAGTAGGTAGCTTGTTTTGTCCAACTTTGTTTGGGGCAGATGTGATAATGTTGTAAAATAACCTCCTCGACTTATCCTGAGGGAATTTTACCATTTCCCAAGATTTGCCGGCATCAGTGGAACGATAGAGACCGTCATCACTACCGACATAGAAGGTGTTTTCATTTAACGCTACACCATGGTTTCCACTCTGCATTAACGGTGAGGTGTGTGGTAATTGTGGTGGCTTCCAGGTGTCCCCACCATCAGTGGAACGCACCATACCCCGTTCCATTACCAGAAGTGTATCACCCGTTGCAATCATCATTGGATCGGGTGGCCATCCCATTATGTTCCAAGCGTTAGTCGGTGTTATATCTTTCCATGAATTGCCCAGGTCAGTTGAACGGTATATCCACCAACCACGTACCAGTCCCTGTTCCATTTTTTCTTCGGCTACATTTGCTGCTTCCCAATTGAAAAATATCACAGCGTAAAGTTTATCTTCAGATGCTGCAACTGAAATAATCCTTCTGACTGGTTCTGGAAATTCAATGGGTTGCCATTTGTCGTCTTCTAAACGGTAGAGTTTTCTGTATGTTCGAACAAACAGTGTGTCCTGGATTTTGAACAAAGATTCAATATACTGTATTTTCTCATCGTGTATTGCTTTCCATGTCTTGCCAGAATCTTCTGATTTAAAAATTCCATTTTCAAATGCAATATAAAGTGCTTGTTCCGTTTGTACAAATTCGGTCACATTATTTCGCTCTTCCCATGAGTAAAGTAAATCCCATGTTTTACCTTCATCTTTTGAAGCGAAGAGTTCGTTATACGGTAATAGGTAAAGTGTATTATCATACTTTGAAATTGTGGGGCTGATACTCCAAATGGTATCCAATTGGATGTCTTGTGAGATAGATTGCCAGATAGTTCCATTAGCTGGCAATTTGTAGATACCACGATCAAAATTGTAAACATAGAGATCACCTTCAAGTGTTGCGTGAAAATTTGTCACTCTACTTCCTTGGATAGGTTCAGCCTGAATCCATTGCTGTTTGGGTGTAGACACGTCTTCACCTTCAGCATCTGCAGCAGCCAATAGTGTCTCATCTACTTGCTGTCCATTGTTTTCGGACTCACGAAACGCATTTTCACTTCCAATCTGATTTCGCGCATCAGATTCTACTTCAACATTTAATACAACAGGTGCATTTACAATTTCAACACTCATTTCAGCTTGTGCATCTAATGAATAAGGTTGCTGAAAACGTATTAAGTGTTGACTACCTAACCCAAGTAGCAACGCAAGCAAAACAGCACTTGAGGCAGCAATTGCCCACGGCACAAGCGGTTTACTTGCTAAAGGTGTAGGTTTGATGCGAGAAATTTCTTGCATAATGTTGTCGGTTAGATTCGGTGTGATTTGGTAATTCTCTAAAGCTTCTCTTATCATGGGTTCCTCCTTTTTTAGAAACTGGCGCGCTCGGTAGAGACGGTTCTTTATCGCACTTACCGATACACCTAAAAACTTGCTTATCTCTTCGTAGGTCATTCCCCCGAGGTAGTATAATGTAATCACTGTGCGGTCACTCTCTTGTAACTTCGCAAGCAATTTCTTGACTGCTTCGCGCTGTGCTTCTACTGATACCCGCTCATTTTCCGCACTGACATAGCTGGAATAAGTTGCTTTTTCCAACTCTGAATTATCGGTATCTTCCAAAGACTGCGTCTGCAAATGCTGCTTACTAAGCCATGTCTTGCTGTGGTTCGTTGCAATCACATAGAGCCAACTGGCAAAAGATTGCGACACCTTCAGTTTTGAAAGGTTCTGATATGCCTTAAGGAATGTTTCCTGTGTGATATCCTCTGCAATGTGAAAATCTCCAGTTTTTCGCCACGCAAGCGCGTGAACAGACTTCTGATATTTTTCCACCAGAACAGAAAAAGCAGTATCATCACCATCAAGGACACGTTGAATAAGGTCAACATCGACATTTTTCATCGGATACCTCTGACAGACTATAGTTTGGGGAATTTATCATTTCATATCAATATATAGTGACTCAACATGAGATAAAAAAGTCTCATAATTCTGAAAAAAAGAGGAAAAAGTAAACAATATGTAAGCATTATACCATAGAACATCTTCGCCAAAAGTAGTTGAATAAATTGGGCAGATATCCTAAAGTTAACCTAATGGACTGTCTATCTTAAAAATCAAGTCTGACTACAATAGTCGGGAATCGGAGTTCAAATCAACGGTATGAATCATAGCGAATGCCATGCGCGCATTCGCCCAAAGGCATTCACCGTCTACAAACAGAGATGTTCTGTAGGAGCGATCTCCGAATCGCGACCTTTTCCCTTCAATTCACACTTGACATTTTGGTAACTTAAACATATACTTTTCTTGGCTTCTATTTCATAGTCGATAAAATCTCTGCCTTCTCACGTTATCACAGTACGGTCTAAAGTCTTACGCAGGATAAATTCATGCGCGAAAATCTTTTTGTTCCCAACAAAATGCCTTATGCAAAAGGGCAGAATCGACCTGATGTTGAATGTATATTATGTGCCATTGTTGAGAGAAATGACAAAGTAGAACGTTTAGAAGTTCATCGAACTGAACTCTTCACAATCTCACTCAATCTTTATCCGTACAGTCCGGGTCATCTTTTGATCTTTCCAAATCGACATATCGTTGATAAGAGGGAGTTGCGTTCAGATGAAGTTTTACATCTACATGAACTTGAATGTATCAGTTTTGAAGTTTTAACGCGCGCATACCAACCACGAGGTTTTAATGTCGGATACAATATGGGTGAATCATCGGGAGCAAGTATACCACATCTTCATCTGCATGTTGTGCCGCGATACCCAAGAGAATTAGGATTCATGGATGTTATCGGTGGTGCAAGAATTATTATAGAAGAACCAATCGAAACACAAGAAAAACTTTTGAAGCTATATCAAGAA
>VXOP01000398.1 GCA_009839975.1 Candidatus Poribacteria bacterium | reverse complement strand
CTGTAGAAATGTAAGAGTGGAAGAAAGAAGATTCAAATTAAACACACATATTAACAAAATTTACTCCTCATTTGTTATTAAACTAACTTTAGAACTTTAAATGCGTTTTCGTAAATCTGGCAAATAAACCGATATGAAACATATTCTAACACAAATCAGAAAATGTATCAATAAATATTAAACAGAAAAGCATTCAATGCAAGTGTCCAGTGTGAACACAAACATTGAATGCCTAATTATATGTTTATAGATTATTCTGAGGCAGTTATGATACCACAACTTACCTGTGTACCATCTGCTAAATCACCAGATCCAACCTGTTCATGAATAACCAATACTTTACCATTTATATCTGTATCTGAATTGGTATCAAAAGTAAGATCAACGAGATTGCTACGGTATCCTACCCCGTTTTCATCAGTCGTAAATGGTACAGTTTCAGCACCTTCAACATCCCATATATTACCGGGTGTATCGCAACTAGTACCAGTATAGATATATGCTGCGTATTTACGATTAGGACCTGCATTCTGGATCTCAACATCAAAGTTGCGAATTTTCGTTGATCCTGTAGATTCCCTATCTGATGACACATATTCTTTAAAAACGGCTGTACCCGTAATCCCGCTTCCATTTTTTTCCTGAAGTGTTACCGTTATGGTTTGATTTGGATCAATAAAACCTTCGTCTAAGGCTTCAAGCAACTCTGTCGTAAAACGTGATGAATCCCCTTCTTCACAACCCATTGTCAAACACGCTGCAAAGATCAGAAAAGCTAACCCGTATAAAAGCTTGCGTTTTAACGTATAAGCTTTGTTGTTAATGTTAGGTAATGCTAAACTTCTGTACATTATAATGTACTCCTTTCTTCCGTCAGACTATGACGGTTTTAGTATGGTTGTTCTTCATAAAGAAGAATTACTATTGAATAAAATTGAGATATGCCATTGCATCTGGTCCTCCAAATAGATTATATCTGGTCAACTCATGGTGCCCGATGAGTTTGCGAACCGAGAAACATCAGGCATATCTCATATCCTCGTATATGAGCGAGGACGTTGTGGTGGATTCTTACGCTATACGCGTACGCGTCCACCTGTCGCGAGTCCTTTTAGTGTGAATTTCCTTCAAGTCCGATAACCTGCAAACCGCTGTTATTCGTTCCGACATAAAGTATGCCATTTGAAACAGCAAGAGATGTCGCTTTGTCTGGAATTACCGGTGTTATCCTTTCCCAACTTGTATCTTCATTACGCAATTGATAGACTCCACCCTGAGCATCTTTTGATGAGCTCACAGCATACAGAGTCTTACCATCCTTAGCAAAGTGGTCAATTATGAGTTGTTGACCGTTCGAATCAGTAACGATGTTCCATACTGTGTTATCATGTGTGTATAAAGCGTGTTTGTCAGTTGCCACGTAAACTGCTTCGTCAGTGATGAGTATCTGCTCGAAAGACTCGACCTTAATCGGTAACACCATAGTCTTCCAAGTGCGTCCTCTATCAGCAGAGTGAAGAAGAAAACCATCGGGTTTACCTACGTAGACAGTATCCCGATATGCAGCTAACTTGAAACCGATATCACCTTTAAAGGATGTAAGATTTTCTATTTTTCGAGGGTCTTCAATCTCTGTATCGTACCAAGTCGTATTGTCACCACCATCAGGAGATGAAGGCCATATCAAGATTTTTCGCTTGTATTCAACATAGAAAGTATTGGTACTAACAGCGAATCCTCCATAGATGTCTGCTCCCATGCTTAATAGATTCTTGATAAAACCACCTGCATTTTCACCTACATCATCCTTTTCATCTTCCTTTAGAGACGTTTCCATTGTCTTCATAAGTGTTAGGAAGGAGTTTTCTTCATCAAAAGTAGGAACTGCTTCAATAGGAAGAAGAATACTGTTTTCTTGATCTAAATAGCAAAATAATATCCGAAGTCCTGCGATGCATTTCGCGTAAAGTACGCCATCAGATTCTGTTATCTCTCGTATATGTGCATTTTTCAGTGGCACCTTTCTGTTAAAAACTGTCATATACTTGCCGCTTAAATCCACAGGAATTGCTATCCCTGAATGACCACCATCGGTTGATGCAATAAGTTGACCATCTGCTACCGCGTAAAGTTTACTATCAAGAGTCAATATGTTCTGTATGTTGCCACCAAATCCAGCATTAAAACGTTTCCATGTATTTCCGCCATCGGTTGAACGGCGAATTCCATTACGATCTCCTACATAAATTTGATTCGGATGCGCTAAATCACTACGGTTTTTTGCATCCAAAGATGCAATGAGACCTTGACCTGTGAGTTTTCCGAAAGGTACTGTTGTCCACGTTTTTCCCTCATCCGCTGAATGTAGCGTGTTGGGTTCCAGTAACAGCAACACCTTCTTGCCTTCAGCAACAATCCGCATACTTGTCACCACTTTATTCTCAGATATTTCTGTAGGTGTTATATCTACCCATGAAACAGCTTGATCTGTTGAACGTAAAATTGACCATAAGGGTTTTTTGCTTAGGACAGTCTTTGCTATTGCGCCAATATCAATAACACCCATATCATCCATAACCTTAAGTCGTCCAGCGACAACATACAGACGGTGTTCTGATACTACAATTGCATGAATGGATTCTGATTCTGCTACCGGTAATTGTATCCATTCACCTGATCTAACAGGATTATCATCTGAAATCGGTTCTAAATTGAACTTGAAAAGACCTCTATCGGTGCCAACAAAGAGTGCGTTTTGATTGGATGTCACTGCATAGATTTTTCTATTTTCCAGACCGGTGTTTAAGGGTGTCCAAGTGACTCCTACATCATTAGAATAAAACATCCCTTCAATCAGCGCGAGGTATAGTTCGACAGAATCTTGTCCATTATCCCTCACGATCAGGCCAATCGCATCTCCTTCCGGACGAGTTCCGAGCTGTTTCCACGTCTCACCTTTATCATCTGAAGCGATTACCACCTTCTCAGCAACAATATACAGAGTACCATCATTTTCTGCCATGGCTATAGGCTTTGTTGGATGTACAGGTGGTAGGCTATTGTTAATTAGTTCCCACCTTTGGTTGTTGGCAGTCATTCGATAAAGACCTATTGGTGTTATTGCATAAAGGTCGTTTGTTTTTGTGGCAAATAGTGAAGATATTTTTACCGTACCAGGACTATCAAATTGCGTCCACCGTTCCGTTGAGAGTGGCTGCTCTGTTTCAATTGTCGGGATAATATTGGTAAGGTCTATGTCTTGAAATGTATCTGCATTTACACCAGTTCCCTGACTTTCACTGGGAAGATCAGTGGTTCCGAGTTGGT
Source organism: Candidatus Poribacteria bacterium (assembly GCA_009839975.1). Lineage (GTDB taxonomy): Bacteria > Poribacteria > WGA-4E > WGA-4E > WGA-3G > MSPOR6. The sequence goes on along the minus strand of VXOP01000398.1, from coordinate 9,648 downwards.
TGCGCGTATCAGGTTCTATTTTTCGTAAAAGATTTACAGGTGTATCAACGATTTCAACCGTAAGCATTGAATCGGCATTGAGATCGTAGGGTTGGAATGAGAGTGAGAGATGTTGTATTCCAATTCCTATTAACAACAAGATTAACACAGCAGAGGCAGCGGAAACCATCCATGGTATAAAGGGTTTACCAGTAGGTGGGTTAGAGGGATTGATGTGCGAAATTCCTTCCATTATGTTTTGTGTCAAATCCGATGGGAGTTGGAAACTGCTGAGATTCTCACTAATTAACGCTTCTTCTTTTTTTAGTCGGTTGCGTGCCCGATTAAGTCGGCTTTTGATCGTGTTCTGGGACACCCCGAGCATCTTACTAATTCCCTCATACGTCATTTCACCGAGGTAATGAAGCACCATCACTGTACGCTCGCTTTCAGGTAATTTTGAAAGTAGTTTTTTCACTATTTCTTGATGGGTTTCAGCCGTTTCAATGTCTCTTTTCTCTGCCATGTATTGTGAATGTGACACTTTATCAATCTCTGCTATGTCAGTTGTTTCTAATGATTGGATCGGGTATTTCTTCTTCCGATGCCATTCGGTACATAAGTGGGACGCGATCACATATATCCATCCTGGAAACCTATTGGGGTCTTTCAAAGTTCTGAGTCTTTCATAAGCTCTGAGAAAGGTATCCTGTGTTATTTCCTGTGCAATGTGAAAATCCCCTATTTTTCGCCATGCCAGCGCGTGAATTCCCTTCTGATATTTCTCAACGAGCCGCGTAAACGCTGTTTGATCACCATCCAATGTACGTTGAATCAGTTCAGTATCGTTATTTTGCATAAAAAATACTCCAGTGTGGAACCACTACTTAATATAAGTGACGATTCTTAAATGGGCAAATGTTGCATTATTTTATGGGTTTAATAGAAAAATTAAATTGATAGAGTTATACAATTATGAAACGATAATGTCATCTCACAGAATCTGGTAATATATCATCATTTGGAGAATAGTATAACACTATGGGAGAGTAATATAAAGGAGGGACATTACAAACTATTGCTTTGTCAACATACTATTGTGGGTCGCGATTCGGAGATCGCTCCTACAGAATCTTTTTATATTGTAGGCGGTGAATGCCTTTGGGCGAATGCGCGCATGGCATTCGCCATGATTCATACCGTTGATTTCTTGATTTGAACTCCGATTCCCGACTTTTAGTGCCATCAAAAAACACTTGACTAAATACTACGGTGAAATCAGAAATGATTCTACTCTATCTCAACCGATTCTGATTCAGCTCCCGTGACGATAAAGCCTTCAAGTGTAATTTCATTTTTTGGTTCATCTAAGAGCAGTTCATCAGGTAACACAATCTCATCTGAAAGGACGATTGTGATAAGTCCGGGGTCTTCGTTCTGTTCATCCTGAAGTTTATCAATCAGTTCGTCAAGGTTTTCAGGTAAGGATTCATCCTCGGAGTCAGAATCAAAGTCAAAGTCAAAGTCAAAACCAAAGAATAAATCATCAGGATCCTTAGAAAAGACACTGATCCACGCGTCCCCTCTTGAATAGTCACTTGGAATACTGAGTGTTATCTGCTTCTCTATTTTACGTTCACCGTCCTGAACCGCAGTCCAGTGTGGTAGCAGCACAACGGTGAAGGTCTCCGTTGTACCCTGAACGATCTGATCTGGTGCGATAATCTCTTGAATGACGGCGGTCATTATCTGCGGCTTTTCTGTCATCGTCAACTCTACGGATGTCAATGTGGCTTTTTCCGTAATGTTTGTGAATTTGTCGGTAAAAGTAGAAATAATCCTTTGGGTGGTAAAGAGCGTTTCAATATAAGTGTCTTCAGCTGCACTCAGAAATGTTTCAGTATAGTCCTTCTGTGACTCTTTGAAACTGAGTTTGATGGTCACTTCAATTGTGGTTGGACTTGTTTCTAACCGGATTGCGTCTTGCGTAACAGCAGCAATTATCGGTATATACCGTTCATATCCGTAAGCGACTTCGTGTTCTTTCTCTATGACATCATTACCTCTCTGATACTTGATACTGAAAGGTATTGTGTTCGGTGCTTCTCCGAGTTCGCCAACAATAACGGGCATAAGGTCTTTTGTGACGGTACCGATAGGGTCACCATAAGCGGAAACGGATTTATAAGTGTTCTGTAGGTTCGGAACAAGTCCGTTAACAGTCGCTCTATATACTGGAAGTGCTGTTTTACCGTCACCATACGCTGAAAACGGGTGTCCGAAGGCGACAAAAGTATTATCATCATAGACCTGTGTGACTGTACCAAACCCGATTGCGTTGACGACATCACCGGTAGAGATTGCTACACCGATCATATCGCCTGCCATGAGATCTCTATCAGTAGATAGCGTTATAGGTGCACTCCCAACGTCAGCAAATAGTTCAATATAATCAAAATGTGAGCCTTTCAGATATGATTCGATGTGTTGGAGTCTATTTGGTTTTATGCCGGTAATCTTGAGTGGTGTTTTCACAGGTGCATAGGCGGCATTTATCCGTGCTGATGGCGCGGCATTAAGGAGTTCTTCTAATTCATCACCGAATGTGAGATGATCGCGTGCGGACTCCATCGCTTCAATGGACGTCACCCAGAATCGGGTTGGTGATGCAGAGAAGTAGTCGCCATAGGCGAGTGCACCCATGACTTTCCCCGGTGGACCTACAGGACTTCCCGACATACCTGCTGCAATGCCACCCATTTTTTCAACATCATCGGACATGAGTTCACATTCATAAAGTGGAAATCCGAATCCGAGGTACCGAACACCTCGAAAACGTGCTGCAATTGTGACACGTTGTGTTCCCTCAAGCACGGTTACTATCTGTACAGGTGTTTTATCTTCAAGTTTTTCTGCTTCCGTCTCGTCCATACTCTCTAAAATGACATCATCGGGTAAGGGAACAACATCTGACATCGCTGTTACTTCAGGTGTTCCGTCTAACGGATTTTCCATAGATGGCATAGTAGGTGAATCTACATCTGATGGTTCTTCGTCTGAAGAACAGCCAAAGTTGCAGAGGGCTATAATTCCAATTAATGTCAATGTAAAAAAATGCTTCATTTTCGCTCCTTTTCGTGTTTTCCCTTTTAAATGTTTTCTATATACCTTTCACACCGCTGGTACTTGGTTACCGCCGTATTTACGTTTCTTTATAGAAACGAAACGGTATAAGAATCGGTTTACGAATTATAGTGACGTATTTTTGAGGTGAAAAAGGTGCATAATTTGAAAAAAAATATGATTTTCTGTTATATGGATTTTTTGTGTCTTCGTAAAGTTCATATTCTGTTATCCTACCACACACGTTTTTTTTGTGATTGACATTATGAATTATGCGAACAATTGTTTACATCTGAGTATGCTGTGATTCCGTGGGAGCACGGTATGCTACTTTAAGATGTGGAGTCTCCATTCGGACATTACCTTGATGTCTTGACTTCAAACAGCTTTCTAAAGTGCCACTAACCAACAACGTCCGTTCCGCAGGATAGGGGGCAACCCCAGTTTCAAAAAGTTCTTCAATCTTGGATACCAAACATGCAGAATATGTGACATTCGGTGTCGGGGTTAAAAAGAATTGTGTCGAAAGCATCGTTGTTTCATTTCTCAGTTTTGCTGCAAAACAGTAGTCCCGAACTGCACCATTCAACATCAGCAGTGTTGCTTGGAAACCGTCGTTATATTCGATAAAATAGGCGGCTGGATTTTCAACCAGTCGTTGTAATTCTCCGTTTGCTATCATATTCTGTGTTCTTCCATCTTCGTCTGTTAAACCGCAAGGTGTATCACTCCGTGACAAAGCTGCTTCTAAGAGTTCCATAGACCAACGACCTTCCTCACCTGCTTTCCAAACTTTATCACCATCTATCAATTGTACAGCAGCAACACCCGTTTCTCCACCTTTTCTTCGTTCAACCATACACTGCATTGCTTCCAATGCGTGATAATCCATTGGGTCGGAGCCGCCGACACCTACCATAACAGCACCTTCCAGTTCACTGTCTATTGGTATATCAACATCGGGTAATCTCCACGTAACAGGTAAAGAGGAGCCAGCAAGCAATCCAAAACCGAGTCGGTGTGCATCGTCTACCATCTCCTTAGCCTTATCAAAACTGTAGGATAGATGCTTATCGTTAAAGATAGGTACAGCGCGTCCATCTTCTTCAAACACGTTTACACACTCTTTAAAGAAGTCATATCTCGGATACAATACTTGACTCAATTCGTTGATAGGATATGTGCCATGTTCCCCGATTAGCAGTACAGCATCAACTGCAAGTTTATCAGTGCCGCATCTGAGTGCATCTGCAATCGTCGGATAGACAGAAAATCCAAATTCTCTTGCACGGTCTTCGCTTTGATCACCTTCTGGCTTCTGATCTACATAGAGCGAAACAACTTTCATTTTAGGACGATGCCATCTACCTTCTCTTGGGTAACCGAGAAGAAAACGATCAGCAAAATGTTGCGCGTGTGTTAAATAACGATAAATTGTTGTAATTACTGCTATTCGTTTCATGACTTATGTCCTCCAGAATGTAGATTCAGGAGTAGACTGATAGGATATGTCTAAATGCGGTGTCTCCTGTTTTGAACCATCTTCAAACAGACTATCAACACCTGCTGCTACAAGTCCTGTTGTCAATAGAGTCCGTTCAGCAGGATAAGTCGCTTTACCTGTCAGAAACATCTGCTCAATATTGTTCACCAGGGGAGAGAAGAAATTTGCCAAGGTTGTTCTTGCGGGTGGCATTGGTAAATACATCTGCGTTGAGAGTATCTCACTGTCAGTTCCAACATAAGCGGCAAAATTGAAATCCTGGACTAAGCCATTCATGAGAATCATCGTAGATTTTAATCCATCTTGATGTTCATAATGATATGCAATTGGATCTTTAACAATTTCCTTCATTTCGTCTAAGGTTGGGTAAGAATTGTTGAATCCTGGACGCGAAGGCGTTAGCGTATGGCTCCGACAGAGTGCAGACTCAAAGAGTTCACGAGACCAGACCTGTTCGTGGTGTGCATTCCAAAATGTGTCTCCTCGATATGCCTGTAGCCATTTTACACCACATTCTCCACCGTTACGTCTTTCTACCATACATTGTAATGTTTCCAATGCATGAAAATCGTAACTGTCTACCCCGCCATAGCCAACACAGACAGCTTCAGATACAGGAATGCCGAGTGGCATGTCAATTGAGGGTGTTCTCCAAGTAACCGGAAGAGATGAACCCGCCATAAATGGAAAGTTCATCTCTTGAGAGATGTCATACATCTCACGCGCCCACTCCCAATTCCATGAGAGATGTTTATCGTTGAAAACGGGTACAGAACGTCCACTCTGTTCAAACACTTCAGCCATCTGCTTGAAATGTTCATAACGAGGGTATAAACGTTGACCTTTTTCGTTTGAAGGGTATTCTCCATGTTCCCCGATGAGTAGCACGCCATCCACAGCTAACTTGTCCCCGCCACATGTCAATGCTTCTGCAATCGTTGGGTATCCCTTCATAGTCGGAAATCGCTCTAACCGATCTTTACTAATATCGTTTTCTTTAACTTGTTCAACATAAAGTGAAACGAGATCCATTTCTGGGTAATGGTGTCTGCTATGCCATCCGTAGCCTTCTAAGAATCGGTCAACGATATGCTGTGCATGTGAGTATTTATGATAGATTGTTGCGATTGCAGCGATTTTTGGACGTTTATCCATAGTCTTTTCATATCCGGTTCTTCTTGAGATCTATATATAATATCGTTACCGTTGAATTCAGTTTGTGATCAACAAAATAGCTTCTCGAAATTGTCCCAAAGGTCTGTTATTGTAGGTTATATCAACGGGTATCACAGTTCGTTCAGAAGTATTGTGCTTGTTGATAGTTTTCTCATCTAGAATTGGAATAAAAAACGAAATAAATTCATCTGATTTCCCTGTAATAGTCGTTGACTTCGGTGCAATCTCAGTACCCCACGCTTCTGGTAGGATCGGTTGTGCTGTTACTTCACAAGGCTGTAATGAATGGTTCGTAAACTCCACTGAAAGTTCTGCTGTTTCTCCAGGTCTGATTTCTTGCTGATAAGGATAGCATCGGACCCAATGTTCGTCCATTCCGTAGTTAGCGTGGTCCCAAGGAAATAGTTCTGTAAAGCAGTTTTCTCTCTCATTCAGTGTATCTAACATGAACGCAATCTCATCATCAGTAAAATCAAATGCTTGATCCACATGACAGTTGAAGATATGGGATGGCTTTATAGCTTCAATCAGACGTAGACATTTTTCATACCCCACACCCTCTCCAAGAAGATTGCGATTACCAGCACAGTAATCATCAATCCCAGCCATAGTAAATGAATCTCCGCTGAAGAACATGCGAACCCCGCGTCCTTCAACGAGTAATCCGCCGTGGTAATAGGTCTGTCCGGGAAAGTGGTAAGCAGTCATTGTAAATTCGTTCCATTGCCATGTATCGCCATCTTTTGTTGTCCTGTCTACACTTGTAACTGCAGGTGAAATACATGGGAGACGGTATGCAGTTGGGTCCGTGATGACACTGGCAACAACAGAATCAGTTAATGTTTCACAAGGAAATGCCTCTTGAAATTCAGGGATCGCATTGACATGGTCATCGTGGTAATGCGTTACCCAGAACTGTGAAACGTCTGAGATTTCGTCGTTTTGCTGCATCTGTTGAATCTGCTTTATGACGTTTGGTGAACCACAATCCATGACGAAGGCTTCCTTCGTTTCAGATATGATGAGCCATGTTGTTCCGATATGACGTAAGAATTCAGGGGGTGTCTTACCGTCGCGAATCGGCATGTGGTGCTCACACCCATCAAACTCTTCAAAAAGTTTGGGGAAATAGTGTCTCAGTGCGGAGATGGAAACATATCTATCGTAGCAATAATCCAATCTATCACATAGTTTGACGATCGCTTCATCTGGTTTGTTTATGACAACGCCATGCGTTGGTACAATCGCATTAGGAGACGACTCACGCACCTTCTCAAGACTTTGCCTAAGTTCATCTCTTGCACCAAGAAACCCGTGATAATCAGTCGTCTGCTGTCCTTTTTGAAGACTGTAGAGATCCCATATCTGTCCTTCATCATAGATAAGATCACCTGTAAATGCCAACCGTTCATCGTCAACTTCAACAACATAAGTCAAACTCCCATCTGTATGTCCGGGTGTTTCAAGAACAATTATTGATGCAGGTCCCCATTCAATGTGCATACTATCAGTGTAAGTCTCTGAAACGCTGATAGAATTTCCTAACATCAGATTATGCGGGTGACAGTTGTAAAGATGCCATCTATATTTTGGATCGTTCCAGAATGTGTTAACTTCGTTAAACCACTGTGCTTCAGCCTTCGGAACCCCAATTATAACATTCTCAGGAAATGGGTAACCCGCAACGTTGTCGCGATGATGATGTGTGTATAGTATTTTCTCTACTTCTGTAATCCCCAATTCAGTCAATGTAGATTGAATTGACGTTCCACTTGCATCAATGAGCAGTGCCTTGTTACCATCACGAATGATACCTGTGTTAACATGACTGTGATGTATGTATACATGAGGACTTAATTGCGTGAAGTGAGAATCCATTGCATATCTATTCCTCTGCGAATTGTGGTCTACCAAGAGCATCAGTTCTGCCTTGACGTTTATACTGTGGTAGATGTCCATCAGCATCCGCTAAGATACGTTCATGTGCAAGTGCAATTCTGTCTTCACCCTTATCTGTTATATCCTGCTGACATGTCGGATCAGATTCCAGATCAAACAGACGAGTGCCACTATTCAGATCGACGCTTGAGAAATACCAGCTCTTGGCATCTTTATACCAGACTGAGTTGACGTAACGACATGTCAGATATTCTCGTGATGTAAATCCATCTTTACCTTCAATAAGTGGAAGTAGACTCTGTCCTTGTATTTCACCAGCGGGTTCAACTTCACTTGCTGCGATGACTGTTGCAGGTACATCAAGTGTATAGACAAATTCATCACAAGTTGTTCCGGTATTAACACCAGATGGGTGTCTAACAATCAATGGAATATCCATTGTTCCTGGATACATGAAGGTAGCAGGTTTCCCTGTGGCTTTGTCTGGGTTTTCGGCAAAGTTTGTGCCGTGGTCACTTAGGAACATAATCAACGTATTGTCTCGTAATCCGAGTCGGTCAATCGTATCAACTAAATTACCGAACCACGTATCTACAAGGGTTACCAATCCAGCATAGTTAGCCTTAACGCTTGGCAGACGGTTTTCAAGTTCTTCATCTTTTAGTGAGCCGTAAGGTAGATTAAGGCAGATAGGTTCTCTATCTTCTCTACTACCGTATAGGTCGTAGTAATGTATAGGTGCTTCCCATGTTTCGTGCGGTGTGAAACCGTCTACATAGAGGTAAAAGGGTGTATTATTGTGATTGTGCTCCACAAACTCAATCGCGGCACGGAATAGTCTTGCAGTTGGCCAATTCTCTTCCTCTCGTTCAGGTTGAACGTTTACAATATGTGACCGGATTCGTCCTGGATTACCCCGGTATCTGGCGACTTGACTCGGATCAGCATGTGCACCACCGCGGTATCTATCTTCTGCTTGTCCTCGCACAAATTGCCATTGACGGAACCCGCGTGTGAAATTCATTCCAGGGACAAAATAGTGTGGCACATCTGCAAAAAAACCTGTGTGGTATCCATTCTGAACAAGTGATTCAGCAATGGCAGGTTCATCTGAAGACATCGGCTGCCATCCTGGTGTATAGACGTTATCCCAAGGAACAGGATTGTATGTCTTGAAGGGATAGATACGTCTTCCTGTGTGTAAAGTTCTGCGTGTCGGTATTGTGGGTAAACACTCTGGGTGTGCATTGGTAAAAAGAACACCATCATTCGCGAACTTTGCGAGATTTGGTGTGTGGACCCAATCGTTACCATAGGGACTTAAATAGGCTGTTCGAAGTGTGTCGGAAACAACGACGACAATGTTCAAACTCATGTATTTCCTCCAATACTGTTTGCTTTTGTATTTTCCTCTTGAGAGACTTAAGCAGTGTAGTCAAACACCAACACATCTTCTACAAGTGGACGAATATGTTCAGTCGCAATTTTGACATGAAACGGGTGCGGTAGGTACTCATCTCGTGCCGTTTCATCAGTGAATCTGACAATAAACCCGAAAGTATATCCTTGACTCTTTCCTTCAGGACTGTGATTTATACCTGAAGTGATTGATTCAATCCCGTCTATCTCGTCTTTCATTTTTTGCAGAGCATCAGGTAAAGCATCTAACTGTTCCGATGTTACATCCGATTTCAACTTTAATAGGACAATATGTTCAACCATAAAAATTCTCCTGAAGATTGCATTTGAATATTATAGAGATTTCATTTATACTTTAGTATCGCATAAACCCTGTTTTTTCTCAAGCATTTTTTTGGAGAATAACACATGCAAAATAATAGACTATACCCAGTGTTAATCTACATAATTATTGTAGTTTTGAGTTTTCTAACAATACCAAATACCTTTGCAGGTGACAATACAAAAGTTGGTCTACCAGAAGGCGCAATTGCACGATTCGGTAAAGG
>VXOP01000045.1 GCA_009839975.1 Candidatus Poribacteria bacterium | reverse complement strand
ACTTCTGAGTGCTTCCATCACCGGATTCCTGCCAACGATTTTCTCTGACATACAGATTCTCTCCAGATGACTAAACGCATATGGGTATTGTTGCGGTAGATTTAATCTCCACGTGTGAATTTTACATCTGGACCACGTGGTGTTATCTTGATATCTGGGTCGTCAATTTGACATTGGACACATGTAATGCTGCCAACGTTTGCGTTCTCCATGCGGGGTGCAAGTTTCCCTAATTTAAACGCAAAAGACAATATCTCATCAGCGGGAATTGTGCATTCACAATTGTTGCATGGAATAGCTTCACCTGCTTTTAGTTTTGTCAGTAATTCAGATGCTTTCATAAATGTAATACTCCTTTATCTTACCCAAGAAAATATCGTTCCTTTTTCTTTGCTTCTGTATACGTTTGATATGCTTTTTCAGCAGATTCTACCTCAGAGACTTCAGCAACAGGAACATCCCACCATGATTCATATTGTGGTACTCTCACGTCAAAATCAACATCAATCTTGACAACAGTCGTCTTATCAGCATCCCGTGCTTCCTGTAGTGCCATCTTTAAAGTATGCGGGGTCGTTGCTTGAATGACGTTTGCTCCAAGACTTTCAGCATTTGCTGCAAGGTTAACAGGTAAAAAATCGCCATGAAGTTCTCCTGAGTTGTCATCTCTATATCTGAATCTGGTTGCAAAACCTTGTGCACCTGTCGCTTCAGATAATCCACCGATACTGCTATGTCCGTCGTTATTTATTAGGACAATAATCAACTTATAGTTTTCCTGAATTGAGGTAATGATTTCCTGTGCTAACATGAGATATGAACCGTCGCCAACAAGCACATAGACATCACGTGTAGGGTCAGCCATTTTAATCCCTAATCCGCCAGCGATTTCATATCCCATGCAAGAGTATCCGTATTCAAGATGGAACTGTTTCGGATTGCGTGTCCGCCAGAGTTTGTGTAGGTCACCGGGAAGACTACCCGCAGCACATACGACGACATCTTCGGGACGTGAAAATTCATTGACAACACCTATAACTTCACTCTGACTCGGCAGTGGTTGAAGGTCAAGATGAAATAGCCTCTCCACTTCCTCATCCCACGTATCTCTATATTTTTCAATTTGAGATGCGTAATCGGTGTTGATTTCATAAGTTCCAACGGCATCTGTCAATTCAGATAGCGTAACACGTGCATCGGCAACTAAAGGTAGTGCAGCGTGTTTGGCAGCATCAAACTCAGCAATGTTAATATTGATGAATCTTACGTTGGGATTTTGGAAAGCGGTTTTTGATGCGGTCGTGAAATCGCTCAATCTTGTTCCGATGGCTATGACAAGGTCTGCTTCACGGGCAGCGATGTTGGCACCTGGCGTTCCTGTTGCGCCAATAGCACCGAGGTTTTGTGGGTGGTCATACCGTAATGAACCTTTACCTGCAAAGGTCTCTCCAACAGGGATACCAGTTTTCTCAACAAATTGTGCTAACTGCTCAGTTGCTTCACTATAGATCACACCACCGCCAGCAACGATGATCGGCTTTTCGCTACTTGTAATCCATTCTACTGCCCGGTTGAACAGATTTTCATCAGCGCGCGGTCTTGGGATAGTATAGACACGTTTCTCAAAAAGTTCTACCGGATATGGAAATGCTTCTGCTTGAACATCCTGGGGTAATGCTAATGTTACTGTACCCGTATCGGCTTGTGATGTCAGCACGCGCATTGCCTCTGGTAATGCAGTGATAATCTGCTCAGGACGATTTATGCGGTCCCAGTATTGAGAAATAGGTTTGAAGCAATCGTTAACTGAGATGTCTTGTGAATGCGGAGATTCCAACTGTTGTAGGACAGGTGCAACTAACCGTGTAGAAAAGATGTCTCCCGGTAACAGGAGCACAGGTAGTCTGTTGATAGTGGCCCCCGCAGCCCCTGTGAGCATATTTGTTGCCCCTGGCCCAATAGAAGAGGTACAAGCAAAGGTTTTGAGTCGGTTAGACATCTTTGCAAAAGCAGCTGCGGTATGTACCATAGACTGTTCGTTCCGCGTCTGATAAAAACGAAATTCATTCGAGTATTGATGTAGTGCTTGTCCAATACCAGCGACATTTCCATGTCCAAAGATCCCAAACATCCCGGCAAAGAATTCCGTTTCGATGCCATCTCGTTCAACGTACTGCTGTTTGAGAAATTGGACGATGGCTTGTCCCATCGTTAGTTCGCGTGTCTTCATTCAATTATCTCCTATCTTAAGATTTTTCTGATTGCGCTATAATCCGCCACGTTCTTCAACGAACGCATCAACTTCAGCCATTGTCGGCATAAAGTTTGCACATCCGTGTCGGGTTACCACGATTGCTCCTGTAGCATTTCCGAGACGTGCTGATTTCTGCCAATCCCATCCGTTTAGTATTCCATATATGAATCCGCTTGCAAATGCGTCGCCAGCCCCAAGTGTATTATAGACTTCAACAGGAAAAGGGTTTGCATGAATAACTTCACCATCTTTTGTGTAAATGTCCGCGCCATCAATTCCGCGCTTCATGATAAGTGCGTTGGGTCCAGCATCTAAAATAGTCGTAATTGCTACATTGATGTCCCCTTCAATGTTCGGGTTAGAGATTTGTGAGTGTTCTATTGACATCTGTGAGACATTTGTCAGAGATGTTGCCTTAATCTCCTCCTCTGTCCCAATAGCGATATCAACATTTCGCAATGCAGACCGTATACTTACACCAAAAGCGCGAGGGTCATGCCACTGGTCTGCTCGAAAGTCTAAATCCAAGAAAACTTGACGTTGCATTGCCTTTGCTTGTTCTGCCGCAAAGAGTGTAGCAGTTCGACTCGGTTCTTTGCTGAGACCAGTTCCCGATATCAATATAGCACGACTCTCTGCAATCGGTGAAGCGAGAACATCATCAATAGTCAGTTCAATATCAGCACAGTTTTCACGGTAATAGATGAGTGGAAATTTGTCAGGCGGTTCTATACCGAGGACAACCGCACTCGTCCGATGCTCAGGTTTAATGACAATAAAACGTGTTTCAATATCTTCATCTTTCAGAAACTTGAGTATGAATTCACCAACCGGATCATCTCCGATGGCAGTGAGAAGTGCAGACTGTAGACCAAGCCGACGCGTGCCAACACTTATGTTGGTGGGACACCCTCCAACAAACGCGCCAAAACTTGTGATCTCTGGAAAAGGAACTCCGATATCATTTGAATATAGGTCTATGGAACTACGACCAATAGTTAGAACGTCATACATTCTATCGTCTTCTCAATTAGCCAACACTTTCCATGCGTATTTCGTCCAACAATTTCTGCGCTTCAATTACAGATCTCGGAGGATTTGACAATTTTTCACCAATTGATAATATTTGCATATAATAATCATAAGCTGTCTGTAGATCACCGTTGAAATGTGCATTTTCGGCTGCATTGAAATAGCAGACGGTAGCAGAAGCTTTACATTTTTCAACTTCCGGAGCGAGTTGTGCAAACCGATAATTATCTGCGGCCAGTACAAACGATTTTCCTGCCTCTGTCCATGCACGTTGCAATTCTAACTGTCGTGCCAAATGCACATAATAGACAGCTCCGCTTCTTGCGTTTTTTCTTGCGTGCCGTTGCTTTTTTGCTGCAGCATAAGAGAATCGTGCCCGCGTATAACAGTTTGCTACAAGTTCAATATCATTCACTCTTATGAACTTTTTGGCGTGTCTGTTGTAAAATGCTCCGAGTCTACTATATTGAATCAAACAGCGACGTATATTCTCTTGTTGCATATATATTTGTGCTTGTTGATAAATATGTGCTGCTTCCCTTTCATGCGGATATTGAATATCCTCATGCACCTTATCCAATAGAAACTCAGGCGGTGCTTCCTCAATTAATACCCGATAACTTCTTTCCTGTTGCACCTGCGTCTGAGGGACAGGGAAATTATCTAAGTCTTCATGGACAATTTCAGGTTCTTCATGGTGTACATCAGGTTCATCGTAGTAAACTGCGGGTTCTAAGTCATCTTCTGATACAGTCAGCATATCCAGCAGGTTGGCTTTTTCCGTTTCAGACAACTTTTCAATCAATTCTACGATGTCTTGAACTGTTAACCTATCGGGAAGCGATGTCGCATCTGTCACTTTCTTAAAGAGGGTATTTGCTTGTGCTTCAAGGTCGGCATCTTGTAAACTCAGATTATGTGCTTTATGTAACTCTCTTAGTGTCTCATCAACAGAGCCATTTTCGATGTATTCAATAGCCTGGGTATAGTGTTGCTTAAGACGAATGTTCCGTTTTTCTTCGTTTTCCTTTTCCTGTCTGTTGCGTGTTTCAAAGAAGAGTGTTTGGTTGATCAATTCAGCGACATCAATCTCTAATCGGAAAGTTTTTCTACATCGTTCAAGAGCTTTTGCCAATTCAGTAGCGGGGGAATTAGTGCTCTCGGCTATGAGTATAGATGCCTGCTGTTCATATTTCCAACGTCGGATTCTATCAAGTTCATCATACATTTCAGCGGCAGTTTGATAGCGTTTATCTACATCCCTATTGAGAGCTTTTACAGCAAAATTCCTGAATTCCTCTGGACATTTTTCGAGGTTCTCAATTTCACCTGCAGCCTTCTTTCTATCAATTTCATCTGCTTCACCCGAGAAAGGGTATTGTTTTGTGAGTGCTTCATATAAGAGCAGACCTGTAGCATATAGGTCAGCTCGGTAATCATAGGCACCGTAGTGTTGTTCTGGGGCCATATAACGTCTTGTCCCAGTCATTGTGGATGCAAATTTTGAAGCATCACCAAATATTCGTGCGATGCTAAAGTCCGCTATTTTTGCCTCTTTATCAGCCGTAAGCAATATATTCTGGGGTTTAATGTCGCGGTGTAAGATGTTTTCTGCATGTGCGGCTTTCAATCCGTTGCATATACCTATCCCGATATTAAGTACGTCGTTAATGGTTAGATCATCCTGTTGCACAAGTTGATGTAGGTTTGTCCCTTCAATATATTCCATAACTATCCAAGCAAGACAGTTATCCCGACCGGGTTCAACAGTATGAATAGCGACGATGTTCGGGTGTCCCCCTATCTTTGACATGGATTGAAGTTCAGTTCGCAAATAACGCAGTCTATCTGCAGGATAGGCATCTTTAGATACTGCCTTGATGGCAACAATACGTTCTGTCATTTCTTCACGGGCGCGAAAAACCGACGAGAAACTACCTGAACTCAGATATTCCTCCAATCTGTATTTACCTAATATTAATTGGTTAATCTTCATGGTGGTGAATTTTATGTTGAATCGTACGGAAAATCAGATGGTGTACACAACGCTATATTAAAATTAGCAAATATAGCAAAAACTGTCAACGTTAATAATTGATTATGAATTATTGCACAGAATTAATGGCAGCTGCCAGTTTTTTTGCTCTTTCGGTAAGTTCATTGAAATCGCGAGATTCAATGAGACTGCTACTTACCAGAAAACTTCCCACACCTAAAGCGGCTGCCCCCGCAGATATATACTCGGCTGCGTTGTCTGCGCTGATGCCGCCGGTTGGAATTAGTGGAATCTGGGGTAGCGGTGCTTTAATATCTTTGATATAGGATGGACCAACGCCAGTTGAAGGGAAAACTTTGACATAATCCGCACCAAGTTCCCATGCTGTCAAAATCTCCGTAGGGGTAAATGCTCCAGGTATTACGACTTTACCATAGCGGTTGCAGATTTCAATTACTTCTGGTTTTGTAACTGGACTGACGACAAATTCAGCACCTGCGAGCATCGCAGCGCGCGCCGTCTCCGAGTCCAAAACAGAACCAACACCAATTAATACCGCATCCCCAAACCTCGTAGACACTTCAGTAATTACGCGTAACGCGTCTGGTGTTGTCATCGTTATTTCAATAACATTAACGCCTCCAGTTTGAATAGCCTCCGCTGCTTCAATCAATTCATTTGAGCTGTTGGCACGAATTATCGCCACAATACCGCATTCTTCAATACGGTGCATCTGTTCTAATTTTGTCATACGCTGCCTCATTATCTATTGATCAATAGTTGTTTTCAGTTGCAACACGTTCTCATTGAACACTTAAATCTATTTACTATGTAGATTTTTTGTTGCATTTAATCTCTTAACATCTTAAAATAAGTATCAAGTTATTCATATAGACGTTTTTACATTAGTATATCATACAACAAACAGAATTGAGGTCTGATACTCCCGGACGAATATCTGACACTACTTCGTCCATACAAACGAATGGAAGTTCCACTACTACCTTATTTTATTGGATTAGTAGGTTTACTCATCCTCTCGGGTTTTTTCTCCGGTTCTGAAACTGCTCTTTGTGCTTTGACTCGTGTACAGATAGAAAAGTTACGACTTGAACGAGGAAAAACCTCTGCAATTGTCAATTTTGTTGACAATCCTCGCCGACTGTTTATCACGGTTCTACTTGGTAACAATCTGGTTAATGTCTCTTTTGCAATACTTGTTCTCCGACTGGTCCTGTCAATATTCTCGGATTCCATAGAAAACGAAAACATTCTTCAATCACTTGCGTTACTATTCACCGTTGTGCCGATGCTCATCTTTGGTGAGATGGCACCAAAGACCTATGCTATAAAGTATCCTATAATCTTTGCAAAAATAACTGCACCACCTTTATGGGTCTTTTCAATCTGTATTACCCCTTTACGTTCACTGCTTCGAAGGATTATCGACCGACTTGTTCCAATATTCGGTGGAAACCCACCAGAAGACGAAGAATTCACAGCAGAAGATTTGCAAGAGTTTTTCAAAACATATCACGAAGAAACACTTCCCCCAGACGAACGCGAAATTGTCAGCAATATCCTTGAATTGCGAAACATAGAAGCGAAAGAAATCATGGTTCCCAGAACTGAAGTCGTTGCTGTGTCTACCTTGCACACTATCCAAGAAACATTGACGCAAGCAAAGCAATCTGGTTTTTCTCGCATACTTGTCTATCAAGAAGAAATTGACAAAATATGCGGCGTCTTCTACGTCAAAGATATTGCCAAATGGCGTCATAAAGATGTCAACTCTCTAACGATTGAGGCGTTCCTTAAAAAAAGAGAACAGTTTGCAGAGATATCCGAACAAGCACCCCTCATACGAGAACCTGTCACTGTCCTTGAAATCCGCAAAATCGGAATACTGTTGCTAAGACTGAAACGTGAGAAAACTAAATTAGCCGTCCTCCACGATGAATATGGCGGGTTCTCTGGCATCGTTACCACAGAAGATATCGTTGAACAGGTTGTCGGTGACATCGTTGATGAACATGATAAAGCCGATTCTGCGAATGGATGTATAAAACACTCAGAAAACCCATTAATATTAGAAACTACAGGACGCATGAGCATTCGTGATCTAAACCATCAATATCAACTCAATATTCAGGAAGAAGATGCGGATACCATTGGTGGCTACGCTTACGGTCTGTTTGGACGCATCCCTTCTGTAGGCGAAATCCAGGTGAATGAAAACGGTTTAGAGTTTGAAATCATTGAGACAGAAGGAAACTTAATCACAAGTTTGTTAATCCGTGTGCCTGAACCTGATGAACCAGAAGAAGAAAATTAACCGAGTATTTTTATTTTGCAAATCCTAATTTTATCCCTTTTTCTAATCGGTGCAGGAAGCGCAACACAATCCGCTTTACTGATCACTTCGTTCGCTGTTGCTGTGCTTGTTTGTCTTATCTTGTCGGCATTTTACTCCGGTTCAGAAACTGCTCTTGTCTCTGTAAATAAACTGCGGATAAATCAACTTGTTGAGTCTAAGGACAAAAAGGCAAGGATTATCCACCGTTTAGTCGCATCGCCCGATAAGATGCTTGCCCTCACATTGGTGGGTACTAATCTTGCGAATATACTCATTGCACAATACGGGGACCGATTGACTGAACAGGTCTTGTCAGATACAAATATATCAGATAGAATACAAGGTGTTATCTCTATCCTCTATGTAACAATACTACTTCTTATCTTCGGAGAGATATTACCCAAAACCGTATTTCGTGTAAAAGCGGATATACTTGCTTTACGGTATGCCTATCTATTGAGATTTTCTGAATATGTTTTAGCTCCGCTCATCTACTTTGTGCAAACAGTAACGAAAGTCCTTGTTAGGATCATTGATAGAGGTCCTTCTGAACCTAATGTTGATGCCCAACGGGAAGAATTACGTTTGGTTGCAACTATGGGTGAACAATCAGGAAATCTACATGCTGAACAGCGACGCATGATTCACCGTCTACTTAATATTCAAGACCGAACTGTACGGCAGGTAATGGTACCGCTTGTTGATATTGTAGCGATTGAAAAAACAACCACTTGTGAAGATTTTTTGCAGATTGCTGCTGATTCAGGATACTCTCGTCTGCCAGTTTACGATGAACGTATATACGACATTATCGGGATTGTCAACTTGTTAGATGTGATCTATGCAGAGAATCTACCTGATACGATTGAATCCTTTATCCGGACAGACTTACATGTTGTCCCAGAATCGAAAAATATAAACGTCCTCCTTAAAGAAATTCAGCAAACCCAGCATACGATGGTATTTGCGGTTGATGAATACAGTGGCATTGTTGGTCTTGTAACCGTTGAAGATCTTGTAGAAGAAATCGTTGGCGAATTTGCTGATGAACGAGATGACCCCGATTCCATACATCTGATCTCACCAGAAATTATTGAATGTGAAGGTAGAACTGAGATCGACATTTTACATGAACAATACGGATTATCTATTCCTGAAGGCGACTATGAAACTATCGCAGGTTATATCCTTGAACGGACCGGTACGATACCGGAAACCGGAACAGAATTGGAACTTGGAGACTCAGTCATTACGATATTAGATGCAGATACACGAGCAATCAAAAAAATACGGATTCGTCGTCGCCTAGGAAGATTCAAAACTTAACCGCTTCTACACTCTGCCCAATAACTTTGCAATATATGTGAACATTGAAAATAATGATACAAAGTATCCGTAGGAGCGATCTCCGAATCGCGACACTTAGTAATAGTCGGGAATCGGAGTTCCCTCCTACATCTCAACTGTCCCATTAATTCAAAAGTTTACTATAACTGGCAAAATAACTGGACTATGAAATCCTTACAAAATTCCAAGTGGCGGCATCACGACTATCTCTTCCGTGACCATGCTGTCAGGCTGTTGACATACAGACAAAATCGCATCTGCTATATGTTCCGGTTGGAGCATCTTGTCAAAGTCTGGATGCTCCGGTATATCATCCCAAAACGGTGATTCAACTGAACCGGGTAGAACTGCTGTTACGCGAACGTTTTGTTGTCGCACTTCGGCTGCCAATACCTTTGTCAAGGCGAGTGCTCCTGCTTTTGCTGCACAATATGCCCCCGAAGCAGGAAAGGGAACTTTTGCAGCGATA
The DNA here is from genome assembly GCA_009839975.1 of Candidatus Poribacteria bacterium. Lineage (GTDB taxonomy): Bacteria > Poribacteria > WGA-4E > WGA-4E > WGA-3G > MSPOR6. The sequence goes on along the minus strand of VXOP01000045.1, from coordinate 3,522 downwards.
GATAGCACATTTATTATCTGTCCACCCCCATCTGCAATTAGATGTGGCAGTGCAAATTTGGAGCAGAGAAACACACCTTTCAAGTTTGAATTGATAACTGTATCCCAATCTGTGTGGTCATAATCAATAACATTGCCAAAGACTCCTGCTCCGGCGTTGTTTATCAATATGTCCAGTCTCTGATAGACATCAAGCGTTTCTGTGATCAGAGATTGAACTGCGTCAACATTTGTAACATCAGTCGGAATTGCCAGCACATCCGCGCCTGTCTCTTTTAAATCGTAAGCAACTTGTTCAACGACTTTGCGCGTTCTCGCTGCCAAGACTACCTTTGCCCCCGATTTTGCGAAAACGCCTGCTATTGCTTTACCAATGCCTTTAGATGCACCTGTAACAATAGCAACCTTTCCTTCAATACTGTTTCGTGTTAGCATAATATTCTATAGTGTACGGTAAACCGAAAGATTCCTAAATACATCTCAGAAACTCTGCACGGGTAGCACTGTCATGACGGAATGTCCCAAGCATTGCGTTGGTTGTCATCTTTGAAGCCTGTTTCTCTACGCCGCGTGCCATCATACACATATGTTGTGCTTCCATCACAACGCCTACACCTGTCGGTTCTATTGCTGATTCCAATGTCTCAGCGATCTCGCGTGTTAGCCTTTCTTGGACTTGCAAACGCCGTGAAAACATATCAACAATTCTCGGTATTTTACTCAAACCGATGATGCGTTTTCTTGGTAAATAGCCGACATGACATTTCCCCCAAAAGGGGAGTATATGATGTTCACAAAGGCTATAAAACTCAATATCCTTGACAATGACCATTTCATCGTAATCTTCGTCAAAGATCGCCTGATTTAATATCTTGGTTAGGTCCTGTTTGTAGCCGCTTGTTAAAAACTCCATGGCAGTTGCTGCTCGGAGTGGTGTTCTTTCTAAACCTTGACGGTTTAGATCTTCTCCAATCTTCTCAATAATCTGTGCATAGAGGAATTCTAAATCATTTGCACTGTTTGGTGTCTCACGTTTAATATCTATTTCACTTTCCTGTTTAGTCTTCATAGATTATGCGTCTTCTCCGTAATAATCAAAATGATTTTTGGGTGTTTCCCGCAATCGCACCCTATGTAAGAGTGCAGGTTGTAAATTCGGTTCCAGAACATCCCAAAGTACTTTGACAAAGTTTTCAGATGTTGGATTAACAGTTTCAAATTCTGATGTATCAAGATTCAGATGTTTGTAGTCAAATCGTGAAAATACCTCCTTTTCAACCACTTCATCAAGCAGGTTCAAGTCTGTGACCAATCCCGTTTTAGGATCAACAGTACCTTTAATTGTCACTTCAAGCACATAGTTATGTCCATGTCCAGCGGGATTATTACATTTTCCAAAGATTTCAAGGTTTTCCTTATCTGAAAGCTGTTGGCTATGTAGACGGTGTGCAGCACTGAACTCATAAGCTTTTGTGAGATAAACCATTATGTCCTCTCCATAATAGTCAGCAAAATGTGTGGAACTTTCATAGAGTCGCACGCGATGCAGTAATCCATTAGGTAGAGAAGAAGTAAGCCTCTGCCATATATCTATCGCGATGTTCTCACAAGTCGGTTGTAGACGCGGGTTCTTTGCAAATACGGGATGCTGTTTATTCAAAAGTTTGTGGTCGTAGTGTGGCTGTACTTCTGTTTTCAACAAGGCATCCAAGTCTGTCAAGTTGATGACCATTCCATCGTGAGTGTCCAAATGACCTTTGACCATTACTTCAAGCACATAATTGTGTCCGTGGCTATTTGGATTAGCTGCTGCACCGAACAGTTGAAAGTTCTCTGCATCACTCAACCCGGGTATCCGATTGAAATGGGATGCTTCAAAAGCAGTCTGACGGGTCAAGTAATACATGTGTTAGACCAAGTGCGAAACCTTCCTGTGAGAAACTGTTCAACTATCAAACCGTTTTGGGGTAACCAACTCATCTCCAATCGATTCATACTGAACCGACATCACCCATTCGCCGGTACCCCGCAGATGGACATTGCACTTTTTTAGCCACGCAATTAGTGTAAGACGGTCGCGTGCTTCCCATTCACAAAGCATCCTGCCTGACAACGTATCACATAGCACACGGATGTTTTGAACATCTTCATCTGCTTCTTCTTGGAAGCGTTTCAACAGGCGTGCGACATCTTGCCGCGTCATACATGCGATCACATGAGCAGAGACAAATCTCATAATTTAAACTATCGTAGATTGTGCAAGTAATTTGGGTGATGATTACATCACCTTGTCTTTGTTCAATCTCGTGCTATAGGTGCACCGACCAAATTGCCCCATTCTGTCCAACTACCGTCATAGTTGCGTACCTTCTCATATCCGAGTAGGTATTTCAGTGCAAACCATGTATGTGATGATCTTTCACCGATACGGCAATATGCGATGGTTTCTTTTGTATCATCAACGCCAGCACCACCATATATCGTTTTGAGTTCATCGTATGATTTGAAAGTACCGTCTTCAGCTACAGCAGTTGCCCATGGAATATTCGCTGCACCTGGTATGTGTCCACCTCTTTGTGCTGTTTCATTCATTCCTGGTGGTGCGATGACTTCACCAGAGAATTCTGCAGGTGAACGCACATCAACGAGGTTGATCACACCCTGTTCCAGCGTGGGTAGGACATTGTCCTTAGTTGCGCGTACATTATCATCTGGGAATTTCGCCTGATATCCGGTGCTTGCATAAGATGGCACATCCTTGACAAGTTCTCTACCTTCATCAATCCATTTTTGACGTCCGCCGTTCATAACCTTCAATAGGCTCTCATCATGTCCATAATAGCGAAATTGCCAGAGTGCATAAGTGGCAAACCAGTTGTTATTATCACCATAGAAAATAACGGTGGTATCGTTCGCGATTCCACTGTCATTGCAGAGTGCTTCAAACTGTTCTTTTGTTAGTATATCGCGTCGCACCTGGTCACACAGTTGCGTTTGCCAATTCAGTCCAACTGCACCAGCGATATGTCCATCTGCGTAAGCAGTTGTGTCAACATCGACTTCAAGTAGACGGATTCCCGCATCATTACCGTGTTCTACCACCCAATCCGTACTGACCAATACTTCAGGATTAGCGTATTCAGCCATATCTGTTACCCTTCCTTACCTTAAAAAAATATAAAGTGATACTGTATCTGTATAAATCTTAGATTAACGACAACACATTAGTATATGTTTATATTATACCTATTAGGTTTTATTTTGTCAAATATACTATGCAGACTATTCAGTAGAAAGTTCAACCCAGATACCAGATTTATGGTATAATTAATTTTGATGTTACTGCAGAGATGATGGTTGGGATCGTGGACACACCATAGGCATCAATTTAAGGAAATACGAACCATTAATACTCTCAGGCCGGTAGGTGCGATATCCTTATCGCACCGGATCTGCCCAATTCGCTTTATTTGGAGGTCTCCGCGTAGAACCCGGTGCGATAAGGATATCGCACCTACCGGCC
>VXOP01000145.1 GCA_009839975.1 Candidatus Poribacteria bacterium | reverse complement strand
GTTTATCTCCTCCAGTATTCCTAAACTATTTCCTGTATCTTCTGTTCTTTTTTCACTCTTAAACCTTATGACATTGCCATTTCGGAAAAGTTCGGATTTTCTTTCGGAGATGTGTTAATTTTTTGTCATACTGCTGTTCGGTTTACCGGGTGTCATTTTTACAACTTGGAAATCACCAGTAGCATTTGGATAACGTCCTATGGCGGTATCTCTCTCTAGTTGTTCAAAAGTAATCGTATCTAACACTTGATTACCCCGTTCATCTGTATCTAACAGCATAACAGTTTCACCGTTTCTGGACAACTTAAAATTTGCATGCAGTCCTTCTTTTGCTTTACCATCTTCATCTAACCATACAATCAAATACCCTTTCGGTGGAATCACTGTATTGTCAGGAAATCTCCATTTCTTAGGATTGTCCATTTTATCTGTCAGATACATGCCGGTAAGCACAACAGTTTTATCTGTAACGTTGTGTAATTCAAGCCAATCTTCATGATCTCCCTGCGGATCAACAATACTCTTCGTATTGGCAGCCATGAGTTCGTTTATAACAACGGTCACTTCATCTGCCTGTGGTGCATCGACTCGGTAATGCGGTGCACCAAGCTCAGCGCGTGCTGGGAAAAAGGTCGTTGTACCATGGGATTTTACTGCACTCGCTTCAACATAATAATAAACGACTGTTCCTACTGGGAATTCTGGAATTTTACCGATATAATTATTTTTTTTCTTTGACATTACAACGTGATCAAAAGCTGCATGTAGATCGGTACCATAATGTAATTTAACCGCATCAGCAGTAACAGTATCATCTATTCTTGCAGTGATTTCAACGGTCTGTTCTGTTAAGACTTTCTCAGGAGTACTGACTGATAGTATCTTCGGTGCAGGTTTGTTTAATTCTGGATGGTTTTTTAGAAACTCTCGTCTCTTGGTTACAAACTGTTCAAAACTTGGTGCACGTCCTCCTTGTTCTCCATCAATACTGTTACCAAAATCTTCATAACTGTATAGCTTCTTGTCGTCTTCTCTCACCTCTTCATCAATGAGATTATGATATTCGGTAATGACAGGTTCTAACACATCCCAATTGAGCCATTCATCAACGACAGTATTTACATGAGCGATGTACCGAGCTTTCCATTCGGGAATATTAAGCAATCGACTAATAGCAGGACGCCTATCGTTGTCAATATGTGTTGTAGGAGATACCATCCCAGAAGTTAATTCTCCCCATGACCAACCACCAGGACCGCCACCGCCAGGTCTACGAGCAGGAGGCGCGCCACCACCGGGAGTACCAGTGGGTCTATTAACGTTGGGAGGACCACCTCCACCCCCACGCCGTTCACGACCAAATCGAAATGTCTCGTTGTTATCGTGCGAAATGAGATGGAACCTTCGATTCACATCCTGATAAATGGAGAAATCTCCACCCTTATGGATGTAACTATCATCATCCATGAAAACATTAGACACTGCCAACTGCCATAGCGCACGGTCCACATTGAATACTTTTGGTAATTCTGCCACTAATTTCTCATTAGGTGTCTTTGCATCAAGCATTTCACAGAGTGCAATGAGATCTGTCCAAGGATCGTCAACATTAGCTGTTTTCAGCTGATAATTTCGTTCATAGTCTGCAGCACTATCTCCAGCTACAGTTAACGCGCCGCCACCAGGCCCCACCTTCCAACGTACACCTTCCCGTGTACCGAACCACTCATCCAAAAAATCCTTGTTAAATTGTTGCAGATTGATATAGACACCCCAATTCTCTCCATTGATAACCAATTTTACTAAATTAGTTTTCATTGCTGGCATGTAATCCCGTGCCATGCGATTGAAAAGTACTTCACGCAGGAAAGAGGCGTCAACATGTCCGTTCAGCAAGTTCAGTGTCTTATACCCATATAGACGTTGGTTATCATCACCGTAGTCTATAGCAATATTGAAAGACTTTTTCGGAGATCGAACAGTAAAGTAGGATGATGTACCGCGAGCGCGAACACCCACATCCGAATATACTTTACCATCAACGACTAATTCCGCAGGTACCTCCACATCAGTTCTGTAAAAAGCATTCAACTGAGCATACCAATCTTCATCGTGAAAACGCAGGTATAATGTGCGGAGTGTCCCCGCATCATACAACCCCGGAGCATCTGTCGGTGCTGCTGCTTCACTTGACTTCAAATCTGTTTGAATATCACCCGTTGGTGTTCCCGCGCGTTGTTCGGAAGAATACGCTTCACCGCGAGATTCAAGTGCTGCTTTTCTTTCATCACCCGTTAATTTACCATCTTTATTTTTATCAAACTTTGCAACAATTTTTGCCGGTGGTGAAGGTCCGCGTCTCCCGCCACCCCTATTAGGTTGTGGAGGAGGCGCACCGACAAAACTTGGAGGAGGTCCATCCTGACTATTGGTCGTCAATCGCTTAATCTCTTCAGAGGAAAGTTTGCTACCCGACAATGTTTCTATATTCTTAACCTGCTGCATAAGCTGATTCTCATCAGCACTAAGCGTACCATTACCATCAAGATCAAACCTTTTCTGATCTTCTGAGAGAGATGTTTTTTCTCCATTCTCCTGCGCGGACACGAGCATGCCAAAATGAAACAGTAATCCGACAGATACAATTTGAAACAGCAATCCGATAAATACTATATATATTATTTTTCTCATTACGCTTACTCCTTTAAAATGTTAAGTCTTAAATATGTTATAAAATTTAGACACTATAGTGGTATCAAGGTTCGTATTTATTTGTTATCTATGGTGAAATATGAAGATAATTACATACGTCCATACCCCGGTAGATGCGATTTTCTAATCGCATCGGATTTGTCAGATTCGGCTTTTTGTAAGGTCCTCGCTTAGAATCCGGTGCGATAAGGATATCGCACCTACCGGCCTGGTGTATTACTTACAATGTATAAAAAACTCCATAATCTACCATAATATCTATTCCTTATCTAATTTAACATCAGTAATTTTACTATGTGCGGAAAGTTCACTATAGAAGCTCGTCCAAGCATCAGGATTGCTCAGTTTAACACGGAAGTTCAGCTCAACCACCTGGGACCTTTTGATGCGTTTATCAATCATACGTTCTTGAATAACATACTTGTCAAAAATAGCACGATAGACGGTCTCCGATAATTCACCCGGTAATAGGCAAAACTCAAGGGTGAAATCGGAACCTTTGTCAAAATGCTGATGCCAATAGTAGATACAGAGGATGATTATTCCGATTAGGAATGTTGCGATAGTGGCAACAACCTCTTTTTTTGCTCCAACTGCCATCCCCATGGCTAATGCATAAAAGACGAACCCAATGTCCCGCGGATCCTCAATTGCAGTTCGGAAACGAATTATGGATAGTGCTCCGACGAGACTAAATGCACGTGCAATGCTCTCACCGATAATCACCATCACAACTGAGATAATCATACAGAGGATTATGAGCGTATCGGTAAACGATTTCCGTGGTACTTTAGTATGGGTCCACTGATAGATTAGCACGACAAATACACCCAAAGCAAAGGACAAGAGTACCCTGAGTGCAACTCCGCCAAGTGGAATAAGTGCCGCTAACGTAATAGAATCTGACAAAATATGAAATCCAAAAAACTTACAGAGTTATTATTTGAAACAGGAAAGTCCAAATCAATCTCTGGATTCTATCAAAATAAGACAGGATAGTCAAGAAATTGTTGGAAAAACGCGTCACGCTTTCTCTTGACGTATAAGAGGACCGATGAAGAATACTGATGAAAGCAGGATGAGAAATGCATAGGGTGCTGCCTCGGCAAACATCGCTTCCTGGGTGTAGTCAAACGCATAAAATGCCAATGTTTCATATTCAGTAGGTCTTAAGAGAAACATAAGAGGCAATTCTTTCATCGTTGCCAGAAAAACAAGTGCAGCAGATGTTAACATACCGCGTGAAAGAAGTGGAAGAATCGTCCTGAAAAACGCTTGAAAAGGCGAACAACCGAGTGATCTCGCAGCCTCCTCAATATTTGGGGAAGCTTGGTATAACGAACTCCGAACAGGTCCTATCGCCTCGGCAAGAAAGTGAAGAATACATGCACAGATTAGTACCGATATCGACCCTATTCTACCTATAACAAAAATGATGGATAACGCAAATGCAAGTGGCGGTATAGCGTAAATCACATAAGGAATTCGCTCAAGCACATTCGACAGGCGTGAGCTATACCGTAAACCAACATATACAAACGGAACTGCTAATATCGCACAGATGACTGCGGAGGGAACAGCAATACCTAACGAACCTATAAGTGCTTCAAAGATACTATCTAACGCTGATACATCAAATCCTCTAAATAGCCATAGCATTACACTCGCAACCGGGATGCCAACCGTTGCAGTAAAGAGTAAAATCAAGTAAAGATAACCTGCTCTTCGCCATCCACCAAGTAAAATCATAGATTGATTTCGAGATGTGCCGTGTCCAGCGCGGTGTAATGTTATCCCTTTTAGCAATCTCGATTCAAGGAAAAGCAAACAACCCGTAAAAGCAAGAAGCATTAAGGCAAGCCACGCTGCATAGTTGTGAGCATACGTTAGACTATATTCAACGTAAAGCGCGTAACTGAATGTCTCAAACCGCATTAATGATACTACACCAAAATCACCAATCACATGTAGAGATATTAGCAACCCTGAAGCGTAGAACGCAGGACGGAGTTGGGGTAGAACAACATGAATGAATACACGCCATCTATTGTAACCAAGACTGCGCGCAGACTCCTCAAGACTCGTATCAAGTCCTAACAGGGCTGCACGTAAGTTAAGAAAAAGGTAGGGGGTTGTATAGAAGGAGAGCGCGACTAAAGCACCCAAATAACCGCTTAACCGTGGGATGCTTATACCAAATACCCATGCGAAAATGCCGTTATTACCGCCCAACGCCAATAAGGCATAAGCCATGACATAACCAGGTATGGCTAACGGCAACGCACAAAGAACACTGAATATACGTTTGAAACCTAAGTCAGAACGACTCGTCAGCCATGCAGCAGGTGTAGCAATCAGGATATTAACTATTAATACACCAACAGTCAGCCAAAGTGTGTTGAGGAAAAGATCAACATTACGCCAACGAAACAGATTTACGTATAGTTCCGAACTCTCAACATCAAACGCTTTTGCTATCAGATAACCTACAGGAAATAAACCACCAATGCTAACAACAGATGCAGGAACGAAGAAATACCATCTATACCTAACAAGGTCAGATATTCTCAACTTATCAATGATGCCTCTCAACGCAGCAGCTAACAAGTTCCACCTTACCTACAGAATATCTACACGGCGAAGAAGCTTAATCGTTCCCTCAAGATCATCCATCTCATTTAAGTCAAATTTTGGGACAATTTTCATGAGTTCTTCTAACGGTAACAGATTAGCATTCGGGATAACCCCATCTATCACTGGATATTCAAACACTTCACTTACAAAATACTGCTGCGCTTTTGCTGACAGGAGATATTCAATAAACTTTAGGGCAGTTTCCTGTTTATCACTACTTTTTAGGAGTCCAATTCCAGCAATATTAACAAGATTCCCAGGATCCTTGGCTTTGAAGAAAGTCTGTTCCACAGGAAACTTTGCATCGCGCTTCTTGAAACGGAACAGGTAATAATGGTTTGGTAGACCAACATCAATCTCACCAGCATCCAAAGCCTCAATAATCGGTGTATTCTTCGGATATGCCTTAGCACCATTTGCTTTCATATCCCGTAACCATTTTTCGGTGCGTTCTTCGCCAACTTGACCCCGCATTGCTGTTATAAATGCTTGAAATGAAGCATTGAGTGGTGCCCATCCGACTTTTCCCTTCCATTTCGGCTGCGTCAAGTCAAACACACTTTCTGGTAAGTTTTCTTTGGTAACACGTTCAGGTGAATAAGCAAGCACCCGCGCTCTACCACTCGTAGCAATCCAATATCCATCTTTGTGACGGAAGGTGTTTGGTACTTTTTCAAGTACCGATTGTGGTAGTTTAGCGAACAATCCATCCTTGGTAACAGAGCCAAGTGCCCCTGCATCTTGAGCCAAATACAGATCCGCAGGACTCCTTGTGCCTTCGGTTTTCAGTTTAGATGCTAACTGAGCAGTATTGGCATAAGAAACCTTAACTTCAATACCGGTATCCTTCTCAAACTGTTGTATAATCGGTTCAACAAGGGTCTTACTCCGTCCTGAATATAAAGTTATCGTGTCAGCGTGAACCATACCTGTCAACATCGTCATTAGTATAGTCAGCATAGTTGCGTAAATGACAATGCCTCGGTTTTTAAACATACTCTTCTCCCTTTCCTGTTTTTGTGAGTTTACCATAGCACACCCTAAATGCTTCTGCTATGATATTGAGACTCATTTTCATATTTACTAATTCTATCTTCATTCCTCATCATTGATATTGTTGAATATATTACAACCATTTTTGAGATTTGTCAAGTCTATTTTTTTACTGTCTGCCTGTTATGCTTGACAAATAAGATAAAATAAGGTAAGTTAATAATGTCAAACAAAAAACTCTGGAGCGAATTAGACCTTGAAAGCAATTGTCATTAAACTATTACCCGACAGACTACGCGAAAAAATCCTCGTAACCGATTGGAAAGAACCCCCATCTCCTGCCCGAAACGAAGTTTTATGCGAAACCGTCTTTACCGGTCTAACCAACGGTACAGAACGTAATCAGTTGATTGGTGGCAACTATGCGCCTTCTGATGAAAACCTACCAAGCGGAGGGGGATATCAGAATGTAGGACGTGTCATAGAAACGGGTCCTGATGTAACACATCTTCAAGTTGGAGACCTGATTTATGCAAGTGTAGATCATGTTGAAAAGTTCACAATCGCAGAGAACGGATTACTGCTAAAACTCCCTGAAGATATTGATCCTGCAGAAGCTGCGCTATTTGGTATAGCAGGCGTGGCAATGCACTGTTGTCGGCGTGTTGATCCGCGTATCGGCGAGAGGGTTTTGATCGTTGGACAAGGCTGTATCGGTATTTTTGCTTCTCAGATTGCTTATGCTATGGGTGCACGGGTTTCAGTATGCGACATTGAAGAATCCCGTTTAGAAGAGGCACGGAAAATTGGGGTCGCTGAAAAGATACTGAACACTAGCGGAGACGGATGGAACACACAGATTGAAGAGGGTGGATATGATGTTGTCATGGATTTCGCTGGGGCAACCGATCTTGTCACGCCAATGATACGTGCATGTAAGAACCGTGGACGGTTGCTATTAGTCGCTGGACGGTTTGATGTCAATTATACCTTTAACGTAGCGCAATTCAAGGAAATTAGTATCCTACATTGTAGTCATTTTAATCGGGATGATTTGGATAATCTTTGTCGGTTTCTACGGCAAGGTTCAATAAAAATCGTGCCTTTAATTCGTCATAAGGTGAGTCTCGATGAGGTTTCCCAGATATATCGCTGGTTACGTGATGAACCGATGCGATTGCTCGGAACAGTTTTTGAATGGTAGTAGAGTAAACACATTATTTGAGTAAAAAAGGAGTCTTTATGTCAGACGTTAGATTAGGATTCATCGGTACAGGTGGAAATATGAACCGTCATCTACGCGAACTAACACAAATTGGCGGTAGCACATTCGTCGCCTTCTGCGATATTGTAGTTGAGAAAGCCGAACGGGCTGTGCAACAGTATGGAGGCAAGGCTTATGCCGACTATAATGAAATGCTTGCAAAAGAGCAATTGGATGCAGTGTATATTTCAATACCCCCATTTGCACACGGTCCGCCTGAAAAGGCAGTCATCGCTGCAGGTCTACCGATGTTTGTTGAAAAGCCTGTCCACATGGATGCTGACGAAGCAAAAGAAATCGCTGCCGAAATTGAGGATAAGGGAATCATCACTGCATGTGGGTATCAGGAACGGTATCTTGATATTATTGACAAGGCACAGGAACTTCTTGCTTCTCGACGTGTCGGTTTCTTCATGGGGTATTGGATGGGTGGCATGCCCGGTGGTTGGTGGCGTGAAAAGGCAAAATCCGGTGGACAACTCATGGAACAGACGACACACGAATTTGATATGGCACGTTATCTATTTGGGGAAGTCAAAACCGTTTATGCTGTCGCAAGATATGACCTTATTCCCAATACTGACTATGATATAGAAGAAGCATCTGCGGTTTCTCTACAATTTGAAAGTGGTGTGTTTGGCATCATGTTCTCTGCATGCTTTACAACCAATGGGCTCAGACGTTCTGGGTTAGACATTTTCTGTGAAGACGGTTCCATTGAGTACCACTTACGGCGTGCGGTTGTACTATCTACATCAGAAGGGAAAACTGAGTGGAAACCTGAAAACAATTGCACCATTGATATGGATAGCACCTTTATTGAAGCTGTCCGCACAGGTGATGGAAGTGCAATTCGTTCACCGTATTCTGATGCTGCAAAAACTGCTATATTGTCAATAGCAGCAAACCAATCTTTGGAAACAGGTGATCCTATTCATTTGGTGTGAAGTTTGGTATTCTGTTATTGAGATTAGACAATTTTTGAGAAATATCAGTTGAGATATTTGTCATACTCACATTTTATTCTCTATACTTCGGTAAATTAAGGAATTTGTAAGGATCTATACCGCCATCGGGAAGTTCATAAACGGTAATACCTGACACTTTTGGGTCATTTTTTATGTCTGTCCGTTCAAAACGTTGTTTATCAAGATATAAAGAAAACCATTTTTTAGCAGTTTCTCCATCACCCATTACGCGTCCCGGATACCGTCGTCCTACTAAATTTGGGTCTCCTTCCTCAATGGTAACCCATTTCACGTAAATCACTCCAGATATAGTCGGATAGACGAGACCATTCTCACCATAACCCGCCCCCTTAGTCTTGATGCCTTGTTTCCATAGTTTAACTTCAACTCGGACTAACAACTCATGCTCAGGTGTGGCATTATCCCAAATCTGTTCCTGAATCGGATAATCAACAGGGACTTCAGGATAAGCACCGAAACCAAAGGGAGAGAGATTGGCTTCCATGAGTACTTTTTTGGCGTCTTTAATGTCCGATTCTGCACCTTTAGATTTGCTGTATTTTCTGATTAACAACTGAAGTGTCTGTATTGCACCATCAACATCTTTAAGAAATTTGTGCTGTATCTGCGCTTTATTCTTGAGTGCCTGTGGGGCACGTTTACTCTCTGGATAGCGATTCGCAAAGTTATCATACACTTCTACCGCGTCTTCAAATTTCTCTGCTTTCTCAAAGCTCTTTGCTAACATGAGGTGTGCGTTCTGACTCAATTCCAGATGTGAAAATTGGTTAACGATAGTTTCAAAATGGAGTTGTGCCGTTTCATAATCTTGCTTGTAAAAACTGTGGCTTCCGAGACGGTATCGTGCCTCCGCAGCTTCATCACTGGTGGGTGCTTCAGCAATAATCGCCTCATAAGCATCAATCCCTTTATCAGATTGATTCATGTGTTCAATGTAGAGTTTACCGATAGCGAGTTGTGCTTTACGTGCATTAACAGTTCCGGGGTGACTCTCAACTATGCTTTGGTAAACTTCTATTGCACCACTGTAATCCTTTGCTTCGACTAATTTCTTTGCACTGTGCATTACACCACCAGATAAACAGCCGATCTGCAGTATTGTTATGAGAACCAGAGTAATCAACAGACAATATTTCATATATTTCATGGTTTTTCTCCTTACAAAGAACATAGTAACAGACAGTTTAGAATATAGTTCTAAAAGATGGATAGACATGTGTGCAAACAGATGTTATCATAAAAGGTAAATCCACTATTATAAATTGATACTTCAACATGTCGTAGCGTGACAGCATCAGTAACGACTTATGATTGTTTTGATGTGTTGTCCTGTGTTGACATCCCAAAGATGTACTTCACCTGAACCGCAACTTGCGATCATCCTACCATCCGGATTGAACTCTACAAGATGTATACCATAGCCACTCATCTGTTTTGAAAGTATGCGGAGTTGTTGTCCTGTGTTCACATCCCACAAGATAATAGCGTATCCACTATGACAAGCAATAATCTTTCCATCCGGACTAAATGTCACACCAAAGAGTTGACCATGTACAGATCTACTGAATGTTTTAATTTGTTGTCCTGAGTTCACATCCCACAGACGAATACTTAAATCTCTATCTCCACTTGCGAGTGTTTTCCCATCTGGACTGAATGTCACGGACCAGACTTCCTCCGTATGGCCTTTAATTGTTTGGATGAGTTGTCCTGTATTCACATCCCACAGCCGAATGATATTATCACATCCTGCAGCAATAATCCTGCTATCCGGACTAAACGCTACACTTCTATTACGCCGATTCGCAAGTCCAGAAAATGTCTGTATGCGTTTACCTGTATCCACATTGAACAAATGGAGGGCCCTTTCCGAGTTCCAACTTGCGAGCATATTTCCATCCGGACTAAACAATACTCCAGAGACCGCTGATCCCTTCCATCTCTTGATCGTTTGAATAAGTTGTCCTGTGTTTACATTCAGTAGTTGATTGGTAAAGTACGTACTAGCACTTGCGAGCATGGTTCCGTCCGGACTAAACGACACGCTCCATGCCCGACCATTATGTCCTTTGAGCAGGTTAGGTTTGTCATAAGTTTGTGTATCATAGAGCAGAATTCCCTTGGTAGTCGCAACCACGAAACGGGTGCCATCTGGAGAAAACTTTATATCCCTGATATGGGTCTTCCCAACACTCACTTCCGCGCCGTCGTGGAAATCTCCTTGCTGCGGATCATCCAGCGGTCCCTCCATTGAACTTGGTGGGAGACCGCAGTTCAAAAATGGGAGTGAAATCAACAGTGCTATCAAAATTGAAAACAATCTATTACTCATCGGTTAGGACTCCTTTAGTGTTGTTCTAAATGCTTTTTATATGAATGGGAAAGTATTTCTTATTATCAATGCAAGGTTCTTCTTAATTATTCTAAGGTCTTTCATTTTACCTGTCAACTTTTTTCTGATAAGACAATATAGATGCGATCCCACTTGATAGGTAAAGAGAAGGCAGGGACCCAAAACAGAGGATACCTGCCTATTAGATGTGTATGAACCAGTGCCTATTGTGCTGTTGTGGTTACGCTATCTGTATTGGAGCTAGTCCCCACGCTATTCACTGCACGTAATCGGAACTCATAAGTGCCATTACTGATAAGTCCCGTAACCGTTGTAGACGTGCTACTCACAGATTGCCATGAAGACCAAGACTCCCAAGTACCTGCATAGTACCGTCGATACTGGTATTCATAACCCGTTATTGCCGAACCTCCATCAGAACTCGGTGCAGCCCATGACAAACTGACGGACCATCTGCTCTGTCCTGGTGAAGCACTGACAGATTGCGGGATACTCGGCACCGTCGGGTTACTCACCGACACCGTATAGGTTTCCTTACTTTGCCAAGACATGTCTACCCATCGGTAAATATCCGCTGCAAAAATGAAGTCTCCGGTATGCATGGTACCGCTTGGAAACGAATATGTGAGCGATGCTTCCGTTGATGTTCCGTCACCGTAGTCATCTTCTAAATAAGTGCCTGTTTCACTGGTATCCCAGGGTGTCTTCACATACCAACTCACGCTATAGTAAGGTTCACTGGTGGCAAGATTTAACGTAACGCTGTCTCCAGGCTGAGATGTCTGGCTTGAGTTAGCAAGGGAAATGCCGGTGTTGGAGGTACCAATATCATTGTTCCCTATTCCTGACTCCTCATTATACTTACCTACAGGTTTCTTAATGAAATCACTATCAGACCCAACTCCGTTTTTGACATAAGCAGAAGCTATATATTCCACTGCTCTGACATCACCTAGATTTTTTGCAGTAATTGAGATATCATCTTCCACTCGACACCCATCTGTAAAAGAATCCACGTGTGGAATTTCCTTCTTTCTATTTGCACCAAAGTCTTCCTCCCACCAATCATCATCATAATTTGCTCCTTCCTCTGGTGCACTCACTACAAGAACAAGGGTATAATTCCCATTTGCATGACCTCCCTCAGTTGCGTGATCATCATGAGAAAAGACGATACCATGGACATGGATTTCCTTACCTTGATCAGGATATAACAAATGAACACTAAGTATACTTCCTTGCACATCAGCATAGGTACTCGCGCCCAGTTCACCAGCAGTATGAGGATATGAATCATGGGTGTATCCATTATATACATAGACTATAGATAAGGCAAGTAGAACAAAAAATGTGATACTAAACAACTGAACATCATTAATCTCCTTTTTTAAGGTAAATCCAAGTATTCATATGGAGAAATACCTGAAGAATCTATATCTAAAATACGAATGTGCGGAGGTGGGTTTAACCAATCATCAACCTGTGACCAGTCTACACGTGGACCTGACATTTTGGTGCCTGCGCGGCGGACAATTTCCCCATCAGCATTCTTATATTCCCGAAATTTGACATAAATTGTGTTATGGTACCATGGATAAACTTTGCCTTTGTGGGTACCACCGCCCCGGAAGTTTTTTTCACCTTCTGTCCATAACTTCACCAGCACACGGACAAGAAGTTCTCCCTGAGCACTATCCCAATAACCCCAGGTTACTTTGGATGGATAATCTTCAGGCACCTCAGGATAGGGTCCGAAGCCAAATGGAGACACAGGAACATCTGCTGTCTCTGTGTTCTGTGTAGGGGTTTCAGCTTGAGACGGTCCTATGTCTTTCTTCATAAGGACTGTCTCGGTTCTTTCTTTCTCTGCGGATTGCGTTGTGCTTTCCACAGGGGTTAAATCAGCTTCTTGCCCCGTTTTGCTGTGCGTGTCGGAGACCTTTTTGGGTCTTTCCAATTTCTGCCGCATTTTTTCGGTTTCAGCTGCCATCCGTCTATAGGGTGCCAGTTCATGTTGATACCACAAAACACAACCTACGGCAAACACTATCACGAAGATTATGCCGCCGAGTATCCACTTGTTCGTGAAAACATCTCTA
>VXOP01000058.1 GCA_009839975.1 Candidatus Poribacteria bacterium | reverse complement strand
GGGATACTGGAAGCAACAACAATGGAAACAGCGGGGATACTGGAAGCAACAACAACGGAAACAGCGGGGATACTGGAAGCAACAACAACGGAAACAGCGGGGATACTGGAAGCAACAACAACGGAAACAGCGAGAATAACGGGAATACTGGAAATAACAACGGCGAGGATGGGGACACTCGAACACCTTCTAACAACATTAATCCTCGAACACCTTCTAACAACATCAATCCTCGAACACCTTCTAACAACATCAATCCAAGTGGACACAATCCACCCGACAATGTGCTGTCCCACCTTGTTTATGGGCACGCTGATGATAATCCAGAACATAAGGTCGGTGATGGGTGGCTCATCTGGATATTTTACCCGCATAACTACGTAAAGGACGATAACAACGATGGTATAGAAGACAATCCACGTGGGTTAGGAGAAAACCCCATTCATCCGCAGACAGGTCCCAGTCCAGGGATGTATCCTTATGGGTTCACATTCAGTGTGGGTGGTGGTGAAGTTAAAAGTTTTTCACAAACCAGCGGCGGATGTACTGACGAAAGGATAGGGCCTCCCCCAGATGATTCTGAGACTACAGATAACCGTGCTGTTGGCAAAGATAATCGTGATGACTGGGATGACACGCCATGCAGCGCAAGCGGGAGTGATTATAGTACGCAAATGTTTGTTAAATCAAGTGCTGAGAAAATAACGTTGACCATAAGGTGGACACATGGGATGTATGCTCCACAGACACAAACTTTCAACATCATGAAAGAGATTAATATGAAGAATTATGATGAAGAAGGTTACGATCCTGGGCATCTTAACCAACACAGATGGGAAGACTAACAAGACTGTTTAAGCAGATAGAAGTTCTGCTCTGAAAGGGTGGGACATGGATACAGCAAGAATTCAGGTCAAGGCCGGTAACGGTGGAAATGGCTGCATCAGTTTTCGACGAGAGAAATATGTGCCACGGGGTGGTCCTGACGGTGGTGATGGAGGGAATGGTGGAAGCATCATACTCGTCGCCACTTTGGGTATGAGTACGCTCATTGACCTACATCACAATCCACGTCAAGTCGCAGAAAACGGTGGACACGGTTCAGGTAAACAACGAGATGGTGCCAACGGTGCGGATCGTCTCATCAAAGTACCCGTTGGAACTATCATCAAAGATCGCAATACTGACGAGTTGCTGGCAGATCTCACGGAACCAGAGCAGAAAGTAATCGTTGCATCTGGTGGACTTGGTGGTAAAGGTAATTCTCGCTTTAAGAGTAGTACATTTCAGGTGCCACGGGTGGCAGAAAAAGGTGAACCCGGACAAGAACGTGAGATTAGCCTTGAAATAAAACTCATCGCTGATGTTGGTTTAGTTGGCTACCCAAACGCAGGAAAATCTACACTCCTTGCAAGCAGTTCTGCTGCAACTCCCAAAATCGCGTCATATCCATTTACAACCCTTATACCCAATTTAGGCGTTGTCCGTATTGATAAAGAACAGAACTTCGTCCTTGCAGACATCCCTGGACTGATAGAAGGAGCACACAAAGGTGCTGGATTAGGACACCAATTCTTAAGGCACATTGAGCGAACAAAAATGTTGATCCATGTGATAGACCTGAGTTCGACGGATGGTAGAGACCCTATCAAAGACTATGAACAACTGAACCTTGAACTTGGACACTATAACGAAATGTTGACAGATTTGCCACAGATTATCGCTCTCAATAAAGTTGATATACCAGAAGCAGAAGCAAATATAGAACGGGTTCAGAGTTATTTTGGTAAACGAAAAGTGTTCCCAATCTCCGCAATTACGGGACAAGGTGTTGATACTTTGATGCAACAGGCATATCGTTCCTTACAATATATTGAAGCAAAGGCGCGTAAAGAGAAGGAAACTACAATTACGTTTGAACCTGAATTACCTTCGGAACCACGAGCACGTTTCGTCCTCAAGAAAACCGAAGATGCATATATAATTACTGGAGAAGAACCGAAACGCGCAGTCGTCATGACGGATATGGAGAATGAACAAGCACTCATGTTGTTGTTTCGCAAATTAAAAAAGATGGGGGTGATAAACGCTCTTACCCGTGCAGGCGTCAAAGATGGTGATACAATAATAATTGATGATTTTGAATTCTCCTTTAATTCAAGAGTTATTAGATAATGTGACGAAAGCATGGGTAATGTCTCAAATAGTTACAAGAAATCAGAATTACTGCAGACAAAAAAAAGTGTTCAGGTGCCTCAGACAATTCAAAAACGCGATAATTTGTCTCAAGTAAAGCGCATTGTTGTAAAGGTTGGTAGCAGTACAATTTCAGACGACCTTCGGATTAATGAAGCTGCGCTTGATGGACTTGTTCACGATTTAGCAACAGTCCGACACAACGGTTATGAGGTAATACTGGTAACTTCAGGTGCAATTGCTGCCGGATGGCCACACCTCGGTCTATCAACCCGACCGCAGACATTACCTGCATTACAAGCATCCGCTGCCGTTGGACAAATTCGACTCATGGCTGCCTATGAGGAACGTTTCCGACATTATGGACAATGTCCAGCACTGATGTTGCTGACACAAGATGATTTTTCTCACAGAACACGTTACACGCGTATAAATGATACGCTCCATACATTACTTCAACTCGGTGCTATACCTATCATCAATGAGAATGACAGTGTATCAGTAGAAGAAATAAAGGTCGGAGATAATGATACGCTTTCAGCTTATGTAACGAACCTTGCACAAGCGGATCTGTTGATCATACTTTCTGATCAGCACGGTTTTTTTACTGAAGATCCAAGACTAAATCCGGACTCAGAATTGATCTACACGGTTGATGACATTACTGAAGATATGTGGCAAGCAGCAGGTCAAGCTGGCACAAAGGGAACAGGTGGCATGTTGACGAAATTACATGCAGCCGAAATCGTAACCAGTTCTGGTGAGATGGTAGCGATTGCTTATGGACGTGAACCACTCGTCATAACACGTATCCTGAAAGGTGAATTACTTGGGACACTCTTTCTCCCAAATTCGCGTATTTCTGGACGAAAACGTTGGATCGCTTATTCCCGTCCGCCACAAGGAACACTTGTAGTAGATAATGGGGCACATCTCGCGCTATTGCAGGGTGGAAAAAGTCTATTACCTGCTGGTGTTAAGGGAGTTGAAGGACACTTCAATTATAGCGATACAGTCTCCTGTGTCACAGAGAATAGAGTTGAATTTGCACGAGGTTTAACAAACTATAACTCTACAGACGCATCTAAACTCGTAGGAAAGCAAACGCAGGATATCGGAAATATCCTCGGCTATCACGATTACGATGAAATCATTCATCGAGATAATTTAGTACTACTGAATTATAGTAAAACTTAGAAAGGTAGTAGGCACACGTCGTGTGCTGTCCACAACTTCAAATATGAACCAAAATATACAGAAAATCATAAAAACGAAAGCGAAAAAAGCAAAATCAGCGATGCGAGTCCTGTCCCGTAGCTCAGCAGACATCCGCAATAATGCTTTATTAGCAATGGCTGAAGACCTACTTAACGCAAAAGATGTGATACAAGAAGCAAATCGCATTGATCTTCAAACTGGTGAGGAAACTGGACTTGCAAAACCTTTGATGCAACGTCTATTACTTGATGATAAGAAAATAGAACGGATGGCAGACAATTTACGACAGGTTGCGAGACTTCCCGACCCTATTGGGGACGTGATAAGCATGGGCGAAAGACCAAATGGACTCAAGATAGGTAGAGTGAGGGTTCCAATCGGTGTCGTAGGCGTTGTATATGAGTCACGACCCGACGTAACTGTTGAGGTATCTGCTCTCTGTATTAAATCTGGGAATGGTGTGATCTTAAGGGGTGGTTCCGAAGCAATTCGTTCCAACACCATACTTGCAAATCTACTTAGCGATACCGCAGCAAAGCAAGGTGTACCTGATGCAATTCAATTCGTTGACACGACTGACCGACAAGCAGTCTATGAACTTATCCGATTACCTGAATACATTGATCTTGTCATACCTCGCGGTAGCAATGAATTCGTTCAGTTTCTGATGAGAGAATCAGATGTCCCAGTTCTCGGTCATGCAGACGGTATCTGCCATATCTATATTGACAAAAATGCAAACCTTGAAATGGCAACGAAACTATGTATGAATGCGAAGGTGGGGTATAAGGTTGGTGTCTGTAATGCAATTGAAACCTTATTGGTTCATGAGCAGGTCGCTGAGAAGTACCTACCGGTTATCTGTGACCAGCTGCAAAAGACTGATGTTGAAATACGAGGATGTAACCAAACACGTATTATTTTCCCTGAAGCAAGAAAAGCAACGGAAGAAGATTGGCGTACTGAATATCTTGACTATATCTTGGCTGTAAGAGTCGTTGGTAGCATGGAAGAAGCAATTGACCATATAGAAGAATACGGTTCGCATCATTCGGATGCCATTATCACTGAAAGTTATAGTGCAGCAGAACAATTTCTGAAAGAGGTAGATTCGGCTGCTGTATATGTCAATGCCAGTACTGTCTTTACTGATGGATATGAATTTGGATTGGGGGCGGAAGTCGGTATTAGCACACAGAAACTACATTCTCGAGGGCCAATGGGACTTGAGGGATTAACAAGCTACAAGTATATCGTTTATGGGAATGGCCAAGTTCGTGAATAATTGACACTTACATATATTTAATCACATGATGAAACTAATATCTATCAACGTTTCTAAACCTAAACCTATTGAATATGGCGGTAAGACAATTCAAACAGGGATATTTAAAGAGCCTGTAACAGGCAGTGTAATGGTGAAAGAAGATAACATTGAAGGTGATGGACAGGGTGATTTAAAAGTACACGGTGGTACCTACAAAGCGATTTACGGTTATCCGATTGAACACTATTCTCACTGGAAACAGGTGCTAATTAGGGATGACTTCACCTTTGGTCAGTTTGGAGAAAATCTTACTGTAGAGGGGATGCTTGAAGCGGAGGTACATATTGGGGATGTCTTTCAAATTGGACAAGTTGTAAAACTTCAGATTACACAACCTCGTGTACCATGTTTCAAATTGGGATACAAAATGGGGATGCCTGAGTTTCCAAAACAGTTTTTAGAGAGCAGAAGGGTAGGATTCTATTTCCGAGTCTTAACAGAAGGTGAGATTAAAGCGGGTGATACTATATCACATGTTGAAACAGTTGATGAATCGATGAGCATTACAGAGATACTAAATCTTCGCTTTTTTGATATCAAAAACTTTGAGAGAATTAACAAAGCAAGAAAGTTACAGGCTCTCTCACCAAGTTGGAAAAAGGACTTTCTTCGTATATTACAAGCGAATAACAGGGTATAGACAAAATGGAAGTTCACTTAGCTGCAACAAAAAAAGAAACAAGTCAAGCAGCAGCAAATGCTGCCAGTCAAAAGTTACAAGAGTCCATCAGAGACCAAGGAACTGCGAACTTTATTATGGCAACGGGAGCATCCCAATTTGACTTCCTGAAGGCTCTAATGGATGACAGCGATATCAACTGGAAAAAGACCACGATGTTTCATCTGGATGAATATATCGGTATCCCAGAGACGCATCCTGCCAGTTTTCGAAAGTATCTAAAGGACAGGTTCGTTGAAATCGTCCAGCCAGGAACGGTGCATTTTCTCAATGGGGAAGCACAGGATCCACAAGCTGAATGTGATAGGTTAAATGAAATAATTTCTGACCATCTGATAGATGTGGCGTTTGTTGGTATTGGTGAAAATGGACATCTTGCATTCAACGACCCACCAGCAGATTTTGAGACAGAAGCCCCTTATATCGTAGTAGAATTAGATGAGAGATGCCGTCTACAACAGGTCGGTGAAGGATGGTTCAACGGTTTAGATGATGTCCCGACACACGCAATCTCTATGTCCATAAAACAGATAATGAAATCTGAGAAAATAATCTGTACTGTTCCAGATAAACGGAAGGCTGAAGCCGTACGTACCTGTCTGCAAGGTGAGATCACACCAATGCATCCTGCTTCAATACTACAGAAACACAAAGATTGTACAATATATTTGGATTCTGGATCGGCGTCTCTTCTGACTTCTGCCGGAAAATGATAACATGGTGTCCCAAATGCTAACAAAAAACCATTCTATGAGCAGACTTCAATCCCTTTTTTCAAAATATCATCCTTGACAAATACGTTCTTTTATGTAAAAATACTTATAGGAACTAAATGTCAAAGATAATTAGATTAGTTTTAAAAGTTGGACTATGTTCATCTTTCCCCAAGAGGTGTTTCCATGCAAACAGATCCAATTCAGTTAGCAGATAACGAACTTCCACTAATTCCATTAAATGTAGTACTATTCCCTGGAGGATATCTACCGCTTCACATTTTCGAGCAACGTTATCGTGAATTGGTGAAGTATTGTATAAGAAACGAATCCTCGTTTGGCATCGTCATGATAAAGGAAGGTGATGAGGTAGGAGACACGGCGACACCATGTAAAGTCGGCACTGTAGTAGATCTGGTCGACGTTAATCGTTTTCCTGATGGACGTATGAACATTATGACGACGGGACGTTCTCGGTTTGAAATCCTGGAAGTAGAAGAGGACTTACCCTATTTAGTCGCCCGTGTACGTATGTTGGATTCGTTGAATGATACAGAAAACACGGAATTAGATGATATTTCAGCGAAAACTCGGGAGATTTATATAGAATACGAAACCCTATCTAACTGTTTGATGTTTACTTGGCGACCTCCATCTGAAATTCCGGAAACACCTAATGAACTCGCTTTCCAAATTGGCACACGGTTACGTATCTCACTTGAAGCAAAGCAAGAATTATTGGAAATTGCAACTATTGATGAACTTCTTAAACGTGAGATGGAAATACTCAAAGAACTAAACAAACAGATTGCTTTTAGATTGGCTGCACGAAACAATTGAAGTCTTCAAGAATATCTTAGTGTTGTATAGTAAAGTTAATAATTAATGAGACATTTCACCCCATACACCGATGACGAAGACCACCCTGTAAGGGCGAGTTCTCCTCGCCTGTTACCAGGGTCTCCTCGTCCGTTGTGGCGTGTATCATTAATTCTGAAGTCCACTATATTAAATTTAGGTTTATCATCAAAGGACAGTTTTCTAAAGTATTGACATTGGTGCGTAAGACAATAGCAGGTAAAATGAGTTGATGGCACTCAAGAATCCTATTCACCAATTTACAGAAACGCGTACGATTCAAATTTCACCACGAGACTTTTTATATATTAGCAATCTATTGTCAACATTCAGGCTGCTACTCGTACCGTTGCTTTTTTGGCTAATCTATCAGAGGGATTATAAGTACGCTATATTTGTTGGTATAATTGCAATTCTCTCGGATTTATTGGACGGTTTTTTCGCTCGTGTTCTGAATCAACATTCTGAGCTTGGTTACATTCTTGACCCTATAGCGGATAAATTTGCAATTGGTGCGGGTATTCTTGCCCTCGTATTATCAGGGGCAACCAAATTTCCACTGTGGGCATTCCTCGCAGTCGTCATCCGAGATGTCGCGATAGTAATGGGAAATGCTTATCTTGCACATAAAGCAAAGATGATTACAAGGTCAAATTGGTGGGGAAAATGCACGAGTTTTTCACTGTCAATTGCTGTCATACTATATCTATTTCATGCGTATCTAAACCATGCGTTTCAAGACAATCTCTTGCCCGAGTGGATACCTTTTACAACACTTTGTGTGGCTTTAGTATTTGTAGCGATCTCCGCAGTAAGTTATGCCAGAAATATGTTACGTGCCCTAAAGTTGAATCAATCACAATAAGTCTGCTTTCATATCAATTCTACGGATAGAGAAGCAAGGAACTAACAATGGAACTCTATTTGAACCCTTCTGATGTCGCCGAAGTAATCGGTGTTGATGAAGAGATTATCAGACAGACCATAAACCGAAAGCATCCCGATATTGAACCCTATCTTCGTGTTTCCGCTGCACCATCTGAAGATGATGAGGAGAACACTGAAGCGATACTTCAATTAAGGATTGACGGTTTAGCACCCTTAATCACACAACTCAGCTATAATATACCTACGGATGACATCATCGAAAACCTGATATGCCAAATTGTCCACATCGCCTATTTGCGAGAGACAAATGAAAAATTGGAATTAGACATTTCTGAACTTAAAGAGAAAATTAACGCACTTCACGAAGAAAGAGCCGATTTAAGGGTCCAGATAAACATGCTACAAGAAGAAAAATCGAAGTCCTGGGTGGATCGTTTATTCAAATCTGGTGATTGAATAGATTTATCTCTGACCCGCGTAGGGGCGAGGTCTCCTCGCCCGTTGTGCAATGTTTAATTCAACGTTTACGAAAACAACCCCGCGTAGGGGCGAGGTCTCCTCGCCCGTTGTGCAATGTTTCATTAATTTGAAGTCCACTATATGTCAACACAGAAACGAAATCAGATTCTTAGCATTAGTTTTCTCGTTATCGGCTCTGTTTTTCTTTACAACAGTCTTGGTAATATATCCTCTCTCCCCAAGGTATTTTCCCAAATTGATGTGCTTTTAAAAGGTATCGCGTTTATTGCGTTAAGCGTTGCTGCCATCCTTGCCAGTATATCCTTTCAGAATAAGTTATATGTTCTACTTTCTTCTCTATTCGGTTTAGTGATTGGGTTCTCTTTCCTCTATCTTCCAGTGCCATCGCTTCTTAGTGGCTCGGCATTCCACATTCTTTTCAGTAGCGCGATAGCATTCGGTATGACAACAACATCAAAGAGAATTGCAGCTACAGTCTCATTGGTTGTGGTATGTGTAGGAATAGGATTCCTTTATCAAACAACTTCTGAATTACTCAACAATTCAGCACTTTACCTAATAATTCCTGGTATGATTGTGTTTGCTTTAGTCTATTCTAAGAAAGTTGTCTGTGAACGCATATCTATCATGCTAATTGCCCTTGGACTCATATCCTTATGTCAACCGTTTCTCATCGTTTTCTATCAAACAGGATTTCAATTACTGCTTGGTGGATTGACAGGTTTTATTGTCGTCGCACATCGGTAATCGGCAACTTCTATGTATATAGCCTCAGCAAAAACAAAACATATTGCAGTCGTAGGTGCGGGTGTTATAGGCGTTTCAATTGCGTATTTTTTGTCTCGTAGACCCAATACTGTCGTAACAGTTTTTGAACAGGATGTACCGGGTGCTGGAGCATCTGGACATTCCTTTGCATGGGTAAATGCCTACGGAAAGGATCCGCGCGAATATCATACCCTCAACAGACGTTCCTTAGATATGTGGTACCGATTGGCACATCAGTTGAATGCTGACATTGGCGTTCACTATGGTGGGGAAATGCGTTGGGAAAACAGGACAGACAAGGCAATACAGTTAAAAAACCGTACTAAACAACTTCAGAATTGGGGTTATCCGTGTAGCCTCATTTCAACTGAGGAGATGTTAGACTTAGAGCCTGATATGATGGTAGACTCTGCTAAAGCCATCTCACATTCTGAAGCGGATATCCATGTCGAAACTGACAAGTTCATTTCTGTATGTTTGAAACATGCAATTGACTCTGGTGGAACACTGCATGCTAAGACAGCTGTTACAGGTCTGGTGATGCATAATCGTAAGATTGCTACTGTTCAAACGCAAGATACAGAATTCCGCTGTGATGCAGTGGTTTTAGCAAGTGGTATTCAGACAACCGAGCTTGCTTCTCTCGTTGATATTCACGTTCCGCAACAACGAAGTCCGGGTATCGTCATAAAAACAACACCATGTGTACAAGTTTTACATAATGTCGCCGTGATACATGCCCCTCCAAAAACCGAAAACCATCAACATTTACATCTCAGACAACTACGTGATGGCACGCTCAGAATTGGTCAAGGGACACAAGAAGGTATCAATCGAAACGACTCACAAGAACATGCGGATATGCTTCTTGATCATGCGAAAGAAGTTCTACCAAAAATCGGTCAGGCAGAAGCAATACCTTCTCCGATAGGTTACCGTCCGATGCCTCTTGATGGATTTCCTGTCATCGGTTTTACGGAGAAAGTTCCGAATCTTTATATTGCTTTAATGCATAGTGGTGTAACATTAGCACCACTTGTGGGTGAGATGTGTGCAATGGAAATTGCGGACGGTGCTTGTGTAGATTGGTTCTCGTCATACAGGTTAGAAAGGTTTGGATAGACACCTCTTGGCATTAAGTCTGATATGATAGCACAGATCATCAAGTTTTCTCATATCTGTCCGTATATTCCTTGACAAGATCAGCTTTCCGAAATCCGGGTACAGCAGTAGCACATTTCTGAGCCAAGTTTTCATAATCAATATTCATCAATCGTTCTAAAGCTATAAGATTCTCTGCTTTTATCAGCATCCACTGTTTAGTTCTTTCGCATTTTTTTTCATCTGTTTCTTTCCGAGAATAATCTTGCCATCCCTGGCAAGGAACAGCAAAATCAAACTCGTTATAGAAGTTTTTCAAAGCATCGGTTGTATTGTTATACTGCCAAAGTTGGAAATCCTGATGAAATATCGGTAATGGTTTCCATTCTCGCATATCGCTATGTTTACTTTCCAAACGCGTCCAAATCTGAAATTCAGTATTAACAGAAAACAACTTTCCGTTATCAAGGTGAAAAGCATCTCTTGGTAAGACCAATTTTTCAATGAATCGCATGGAAGGATCGAGACGTTTATGAACAGAGTGCTTTCTAAAATTGAGAGGTACAATGAACGCTACAATATCAGCAAAATAGGCCGCATGGTTAAAAAAATCAATTGCTAACTTGCCTCGTTTTCCAAATGGTGGATTGCCGATAACAGCGGTATCTTGTGGTGTAAAAGGAATCTCAGACACATCAAAAAAGTTCTCTGTTATTACCCCGGCACACTTTGGAACAAGGTCAATACCCAATCTCCTATCTACAGGCAATAGATCGAAAAACGCACCAGTACCAGCGGAAGGTTCAAAAAAGAATAGTGCTTTAGTACTTTTATTGAGCGCAGAAAGTGTATCTGTGAAAACCTCCCAACATAATCGAGCGATTTCTTTTCTTGTATAAAATTGATCTAATGATTCTGGCATGACACAATATTTATATTATGGTGGATTGGTGGATTCCGAAAATAATTACACATTTCATCCACGGTAGGTGCGATATCCTTATCGCACCTATTAAACACTTAGTTACTCAAACAGTTCTAATTTACCATTCTTAACGATCAGGATTTTTGGTTCGTAAACAGCATCACCAACTTCATCAAATGAAAACGCGCCAAAGACAGTTTCAAAATCGCTGACTTGTGCAAGGGCATCTCTAATATCTTTAGGTGCATGGGACGCAGCATTTCTAATACCTTCCGCCAAAACATGTAGTGCTGTATAGGCTCGAGCTACATAGTTATTGGGGTTAATACCATAAGCATCACTGTAATTCTTAATAAACTCTTGGTTAATCTGAGTGTCAACTGCTTTTCCCCACCCAACAAATGTGATAGCACCTTCTGCTGCATCACCTGATGCGGCAACATTATTCTCAGTAAAAGTACGGATGATGAACTGTGCAGTTATCCCCAGTTCTTGTGCTTGGATTAATACGGGTGGTTTCTCTTGTGATAGAGATGAAAGGAAAATAGCGTCTGGATTTAACGCCTTGATACGTGTAAGTTGTTCTGTAAAATCGGTGTCACCGCTCTTAAACTTCTCAGTAATCAGAACATTTACATTTAATTCCGCAAGAGCTTCTTGCACCGCAGCGTCTCCATCCCTTGAAAACGCATCGTCTTCATCATAGAGTGTTGCTACGTTCTGATAAGCAAGTTTTGCATGCGTAGCTGCAATACCGTTTGGTATTAATTTATCGGTTGTCAGAGCGATACGAAAAACATAATCACCAATTGCGCTCAGATCGCGTGCAGCCGAAGTCGGACTGATCGCAACAACCTGGTTTTCTTGTGCGACAGGAAATGCTTCTTTTGTCATTGATGAAGTTGCGGGACCAAGCAAAACTGATACGCCATCTTCATGTATCAGTTTGTTATAAGCAGCAACTGCTCCTTCAACTGTGCTACCTGAGTCTGCAACAACAAACGTCAGATGAGTTCCTGCAAGTTGTCCATCATTTATTTCATTGAGAGCGAGTTCAAGACCTTGCTGTACAGGTTCACCAAAGTCAAACATGTGTCTACCTGTTAATGGCAACACAACGCCAATAGCGAGATGTTCACCAGAGTCATCTCCTTGTGATTTTGAATGTTCAATTATATTGGATACATTCTCACAACTGGAAAAAGACAACATAGCAACAAAAACGACTAATACTACAAACATTGTAGTCGTTCTAATTTTCATATATTCTCCTTTTGTATTAGGTATTGGATTTGTTTGTCTGGTATTGTATCAGAATTCATCAGAAAAAACAATTCCTAATCAATCTGATTGATTTCATAATACTGCTGGTGTATAATCTCACATAAAGTCGAAGCAGGCGTTAGACAAATAGGAATAGAATATGGACAAAGAAACAATCAAATCTGCATTAGCATCAATACAAACCGGCGATCTATTAGAGAAATCAAAACAACTCCTATCCACTTTAGGTTACCGCAGTGATCTCACCCTTGAACTCTCCGGTACCGTCCACGACTTTTTTGAAGCATTCCTGCCGCTGAACCCGAACACTAAATCCGAACAGCATTTCCGTGAGAGTGCTGAATCCGCTCAGATTATCTTCCAATTCACAAAAGACGAAATTACGGATGAATCGCAGTTGCACCTTTTTGACACCGCCGCTTTTGATAAAGGGAATACAAAATGTTTTCTTTTCTGTGCAGTTGAGCTGAAAGATAACACCTACTCCCGCACCAAATATGCCGAGTTCACACGAGAAATCAACAAACGTCTGTTCGCACCAACTGTGATCATATTTCGTGCCGGAGATCGTCTCACAATCGCCTTTGCTGACCGCCGTCCCAGCGATATAGACGGAACACTTGATGTGCTCGGACAGGTCACCCTCATCAAAGACATCCGACTGAGCAACCCACACCGCGCACATCTGGACATCCTCTCCGAACTCTCACTTGAAGAATGTATCAAGTGGATAGACGAAAAGAAAAAATCAAAGAACTTTGACGGACTGCTGGCGGCATGGCTCGCCAAACTGGACACCGAAGAACTCAACAAACAGTTTTATCGGAAACTGTTCACGTGGTATGAATGGGCAGTAGCGGAAGGAAAGTTCCCCGCAGACAAACACCTTACCATAAAACCGGAGGAGCATGTGATACGTCTCATCACACGTCTACTCTTTATCTGGTTTATCAAGGAAAAGGGATTGGTAGCAGATGAACTGTTTAGCAAAGCGCAAATCCAGGACCTATTGACAGAAGATGACTTTGATAGCGGTGATTCCTACTATCGCGCCGTGCTACAAAACCTCTTTTTCGCTACACTAAACA
>VXOP01000125.1 GCA_009839975.1 Candidatus Poribacteria bacterium | reverse complement strand
GCATCAAGATACTTGGAGTGTTCTGTGTCAGTTTCAAGCAGCTTTCTGTAGATTTCTGAAGCTTTTTAGTGCTGGTCAGTCGCTGAGTAGAGCGTTGCGAGTTGTGCGCGAGATTCTAAATCTTCAGGTGTCGCAATCACAATTCGTTCGTAGATTTCTATTGCTTCCGCAATTTTCCCAAGTTCCACCAATTTTTGTGCCGCTGCGATGAATTCTTGTGTAGGCTTACTATTTTTTTGGGTGTCTTGAGCCTCAATGCCAGTTATGAAAATAAGAGTCGTGATTAAGAAGAAAGTGATTAAGAAGAAAGACAATTTTGACCGTTCCATTGCAATATGCCTCCTATTTGGGAGTCCGAGGAATCCCAGAAGATTTTTTGAACATTGTTGGGTCTAATTCCTTTACCTTGTCAAAATCTGCTTTTGCTGCATCCTGTTGTCCAAGTATCTCTTTTGCATGTCCCCGGTCTAAGTAGGTTTTGATATGTTTTGGATTATATTTGAGGGTAATATCATAATCTTCTATCGCGCCAATAGTATCACCCATGGCTGCTTTCACTACGCCGCGAGTGTGATAGAAGGCAGCTACCTGAGTATCAAGTCTGATGGATTCATTGCTGTCGATTATCGCTGATTTGTATAAATCTTGTGCAACGTCTGTAGTTTCTGCTGCGATCTTAGATTCTGCTAACAGATGCTTTACCCATGCACGGTTGTTATAAGCAGTAGCTTCCTTTGGGTTTAGTTTGATGACTTGCGTATACGTTTCAATCGCTGCTTCATAGAACATCTGTGCTTCTGCTGTATTACCTTGGTCTGTCTTAAGAGTGCCGATTTCAGATTGGAATGTTCCACGATCAAGGTAGAAACTAACATCGTTCGGGTCTAATTTGATAGCAGCAGTACAGTCTTCAATCGCTGCCTGATAATGGTTTTCTGCCATCTCCATATTTCCTTGAGCGGATTCGGAGCTTCCAAGGTCATTCCGTAGAACAATCCGATTTCTGTATGCTTGTATATTTTCAGGGTTTAATTCTATGGCTTTGTCATAGTCAACAATTGCCCCTTCATAATTGTTAAGATCAACTCTTGCAAGACCTCGATTAGTATAAACATCTGCCTCCTTTGGATTTAGTTCTATGGCTTTGTCGTAATCATCTATTGCCTCTTTTGAATCACTGTGTTTAAACTTTGCGTAACCTCTATTATTGTATAAAGAAGCATCATCGGGAGCAAGTTGGATAGCACTGTTATAGTCCTCTATCGCACTTTCAAAATTACCGAGGTCAACTTTTGCAGTACCTCGATTGTTATAAGCAGTAGGGAGTTTTGGGTTTAGTTTAATGACTTGTGTATAGTCTTCAACCGCTGCTCTAAACAAACTTTGTGCTATCTCCACATTCCCATTGTCTGATTCTACACGACCAAGTTTTGTCTTTGCAAGTGCCCGGTTGCTGTATGCGCCAGCATTCTCTGGTCTCAGTTTTATCGCAATGTCGTAATCGGCTATTGCACCTTTAAAATCTCTGAGATTATTGGATTTGGTATTGCCTCTATTATTGTATGCGCTAGCATTCTTAGGGTTTAATTCTATGGCTTTTTCGTAATCGGCTATTGCACCTTTTGTGTCATTGAGTTTAGCCTTCAGATTCCCTCGGTTATTGTAAAAACCTGCATCCTTAGGATTTAGTTTTATGGCTTTATCATAATCAGCTAATGCACCTTTTGTATCGCCGAGGTCGTCCTTTGCATTTCCCCGATTTAAATATGCGCCTGCTTCTTTAGGATCAAGTTGAATTGCATGATCATAGTCCGTGATTGCCTTATCAAGATATCCAAGTTTAGCTTTTACAACTCCTCGATTTTTGTATGCACCGGTGAATTTTGGATTAATATTAATGGCTGTATCAAAATCGGTTAATGCGTCCTCATGAGCACCACTATCAGACTTTTGAATTCCCCGGTTATTATACGCGGCATCACTTTCAGTATCCAGTCGGATGGCGTTATTGAAGTCATCTATAGCACCTTTCGTGTCCCCAAAGACTGCTTTCACATGTCCCCGATTATTGTATACACTTGCATCCTTAGGGTCAAGTTTAATGGCTTTGTCAAAATCAGTTAATGCGTCCTCATGATTCCCGATTTTAGACTTCGCAAGACCCCTATGTTCGTAAACACAACTGAAATCAGGATTAAGTTTGATCGCGCTATCGCAATCAAATATCGCTTTACGATATCGTTTCTCCTTATAGTTTCGTTTGCCTTGAGCGAATTTAACATAAGAACGGATAGGTTTGCGCTTTCGCCACTTTACCAAAGGTTCCGCTTGATCAGACCGCTCAAGCAGGTCCTTGAGTGTGTTTGAGGGAATGGCTAAACTGAATGAATAATCATTTGTACTCTGAACTGCGATTCCTATCACCTGTTTTTTATTGTTGATTATAGGGCTGCCACTGTTTCCATCAGATATGTCTGCCTTCATTCGCACCCAGTTGTCACTCTCTCGGATGCTATGGACAGTACCTTCTGTAACCTTAAATTTTCCGTAAGGAAAGCCGACCATAGCAATGGGTTCGCTATTCTGCACAACATCACTGTCGCCGAGTGATAGTGGCGTGCCTTCACCAGCGACTTTCAGAACGACAAGATCGTTTTTGATATCAAACGCAACAACACCTTCCACTTTCCAAGTTGTCTTTCTGTCAACCGATCTTACTAAAATAGACTCTCGATCCGCAGTACCATGAAGGTTAGTCACAACCTTGTCGGGTTCCACAAAGAATCCACTACACGTACCTGTTCTCACAGTTCTTCTGAATAAAGTATTGCGCTTCGTCTCTATAAGGACGAAAGAATGACTATTCTTGAGGTCTGTTAAATTCCAAATCTTCATAAGGTTTTCCGTCAGTATCAGTAATACGTAGATAAAATCCCCAATTCGATTCACCATTGCAGACGTTGACAAGGTACTCTATTGTTGAATTGAAGCCCTTTTCCGCACGTGCCAAATAGGGTCCTGAAGCAATTGCTGTCTTATACGATCAATGAATATTTTGTCTTTTGAGGCAGTAGCCATCACAAATGCCGCTTGTCTCATGTAAGGGTCCTGATGTTGACAGAAATGTTCAGCGATTTCTTTGGCATCATTTGGACAAAGGCGGGCCAAGCTGAGGAGTGCTCGCCGCTTGCAGTAGTCATTGGGATCTTGAAGTCCTTTTTTCAGGAGATTTTCCGCTTTCTGACCGGCGCAGCTTAGAACATCATACACTTGCCATCGAGTACTTAAGTCTTCCGATTCTGTCAGTAAACACAACACGTCCCAACATAAATCTATGTGGGTCCTGGCATAGTCAGCAAGATGTTCTCCTTCATGTGAAATTGCCCAGCATTTGTCAATATACTGTATATTCTCCCTGCTTGGAAATTTACGTGTCATTTCGTAAATTGCAGCGTCCATCAAAAGTTTCCACTTTGGATAATCTTCCTGCCAACCATCATCGTTCTGGTCTGCCGTGATTGCCCATTTTTCCCAGTCTTTGTATTTTCTTTCTAAATCGCTTGCCATATAACAACGCCTCTCATAATATGAAAATATGAAATGAAAGAAAAGGACGTAAAATATGCCTTTTTTTTATTTTACCACATCTATAGGTTATACTCAATATGGCTTCAAGTACAAACACGTGTTGAACACTAATTTTTTGCATCAGGGTCTAATTCCTTTGCCTTCTCAAAATCGATTTTCGCTGCTTCAAGCTGTCCAAGTGCTTCTTTGGCTTTTCCACGATTGTGGTATGCCTTAGCATATTTGGGGGCAAGTTCAATGGCTTTATTATAGTCAGCAATCGCACCAGCATAGTCTTCAAGAGCAACCTTTGTAAGTCCACGCGCGTTGTATGCAGTAGCCTGTTCAGGTCGCAGTTTGATAGCGTGTGTAAAGTCTTCTATCGCACCCACATGCTCACCGAGATTGCTCTTTGCACGCCCACGACCGATTATGCCGTAATATGCAAAACCTGGGTCAATTTCCATAAGCTGATTATAGTCTTCTATCGCACCCACATAGTCACCCAAGTTTTGCTTTGTATCCCCGCGTCTTATGTAAGCCTGAACAGCATCATCAGGTTTTAGTTTTATAATGTGATCACAGTCTTCGATTGCACCCGCATAGTCACCAAGAGATATCTTTGCATCCGCTCGAGTGTAATAAGCGTTGACATCATCAGGTGTGAGTTTGATTACTTGTGTCCAATCATCTATGGCCCCTTTATAGTCGCCAATATGTTTTTTCGTCCAAGCGCGGCTGTTGTATCCGGAGGGGTCGTCAGGTTTTAATTTTATCGCTTGCGTGTAGTCTTCTATTGCCCCGATATGGTCGTCAAGTGACTCCTTCTCAGCACCGCGACTTTTATAATATCTGGAGGGGTCGTTAGGTTTTAGTTTGATCATTTGTGTAAAATCTTCGATTGCACCCGCATGGTCGCCAAGGTCGGCCTTCGCTCTACCTCTATACGCGTAGATTTCTGTATCATTGGGGTTCAGTTTGATAACTTGATTATAATCCTCAACTGCCCCCTTAAGATCACCAGATTCGGCTTTCGCTTGTGCTCTATGCCTATAGGTTTCAGCGTTGTCGGGGTTCAGTTCGATTGCTTGATTAAAGTCGTCTATTGCGCCTTTATAGTTCCTATTATAAAATTTTTTCCTGCCATCTTTAAAGTAGAAATATGCTCGGACAACTTTTCCCTTCTGCCATTGTTCCAGAGATTCCGTTGAAGTTGCGCCAGTAAGCAACGTCTTGATTGCGTTTACAGGACTATTGCCAGGGTTATGACCATAGTGGATTCCGATAACTTCTCCTTTACTGTTTAGCACAGGACTGCCACTGTTCCCTGGATAAACTTCCGCTGTTGTTTGGAAACGTTTATCGCTATTTCGTATTTTTTCAACAACGCCTTTTGTCACCTTGTATCTATTCTCCGGAGCAGGAAATCCCACGACAGAAATAAACTCACCGATTTGGAGTGTGTCATTGTCTCCCAAAGGCAGTGAGATGCCTTTCCCTTTCACTTTTAGGATGGCGATGTCGTACTCAATATCAAACGCTACAACCCCTTCCACGGGCCAGATTGTTTCTTTATGACCTAATTTAGCGGTAATTGGTCCGGTCGTGTATTTTTCGATAACATGAAAGTTCGTTGCAATCTTATCTGGTGCTACAAAGAATCCTGTCCCACCTACCCCAAACCCACTTAAATGGACTGTAGACTCTTTTACCTTGTCAGCTTTTAAGTTCATTTCCCGACCTCTTTCGGATATTAAATCATCTTCTGTCTGTTTTTCGGCAGTTTCCTGTGCACAAGAAAGTGAGAGGAATAACCCAAGAACCAAGAAACAAAATAAAAATTCTGTGCTATGTTTCAATTTACTTCCTCCATGTTATTACGGCACACGGAGTGTGCCTACTACTTTTAAACGTTCATTTCTATAGTAAAGTGAATAATTAATGAGACATTTTACCCTATACATCAATGAAGAAGAACGCCAGCATAGGGTCGAGGTCACCTCACCCATTATCAAGTGTTTCATTAATTCTAAAGTTCAAGTCTGCTCTTTTCAACATCCGGGTCTAATTCCTTTGCCTTCTGAAAATCAGCTTTTGCTGCATCCTGTTGTCCAAGTGCTTCTTTTGCAAGTCCCCTGTCAAAGTAGGCACGACTATGCTCCGGGTTTCGTTTGATGACTTGCGAATAATCTTCAATTGACTTTTCATAACGTTGTTGTGCTTCTGCTGCATTACCTTGTTCCTCTTTTAGGATACCCACTTTGAATTGGATATCCCCTCTACTGTAGTAATTTTCTACCTGTTCTGGATCTATTTTGATTGCAGCAGTGCAGTCTTCAATTGCTGCTTGATACAGGTTTTCTGCCCTCTTCAGATTTCCTTTGGCGGATTCTGAGTGTGCAAGGTTAGTCCGTAGTATAACCCGATTTCTGTATGGAGAAGTGTCCTGAGGATTTAGTTTTATGGCTTTTTCGTAATCGGCAATTGCTCCTTCAACATCCCCAAGCCATGACTTCGCAACACCCCGATTATTGTAAAAACCTGCATACTTAGGATTTAGTTTTATGGCTTTGTCGTAGTCGACGATTGCCTCTGCATAGTTGCCAAGATCCTCCATCGCAATACCTCTATTACTATAAAAATCTGCCTCATTGGGATTTATTTTTATGGCTTTGTCATAGTCGGATATTGCACCTTTCTTGTCACCGAGTTCAGACTTTGCGAGTCCCCTATTATTGTAAGCATCGGTGTCATTCGGTTTTAGTTCTATGCTTTTATCATAATCTGCTATTGCCCCTTCAACATCCCCGAGTTCAGACTTTGCGAGACCACGGTTATTGTATAAACTGGCTTTTTCAGGATTCAATCGGATAGCACTATCATAGTCACTTATTGATCCTTCAAAATCACTGAGTTCATCTTTCACGACCCCTCGATCTTCGTAGGCTTCAGTAAGTTTAGGATTTAGTTTAAGTGCTTTATCATAGTCAACTATTGCCTTACGAAAACGTTTCTTCAAATCGTTGCGTTTTCCTTGAAGGTAAAATGTATACGAACGTATAATCTTTCTATTACGCCATGTCCTCAAGGGTTCCGCTGGTTCTACCCGTTCTATCAATGTTTTGATTAGGTTTGAGGTAACAGCCCAAGCGTAAGAATCGTTTGAAGCATAAGAAGCGATCCCTATCACTTGTCCTTTTTCATTTAATATAGGACTCCCACTGTTTCCATAAGATATATCAGCCTTCATGCGAATCCGTTCATCACTGTACTGGTGATCCTGGACACTTCCTTCTGTGACCTTATATTCTGCGTAAGGAAATCCTACAACGGTAATAGGTTCGCCATTCTGCACATCATCGCTGTTGACGAGTGGAAGTGGTGTACCTTCACCTACAACTTGTAGAATAACAAGATCGTTTTTGGCATCAAACGCAGCAACGCCTTTCACTTTCCAAGTCGTTTTTCCATCAACTGATCTTACTAAAATCGGCTTCCGTTCTGTAATACCATGGATGTTGGTCACAACCTTGTCAGGTTCCACAAAAAACCCACTACATGCCCCCGCTAAACCAAATGAAGCGATGCGCTTCGTCTCTACGCGGACTATTGAATTACCATTTTTTAGGTCTGTTAAGTCTTCTGAACTCATGTGTCTCCTTCCATTACCTTGTGCATCGTTAAACTGCAAGTCTTCATCCGTGCTATTATCCTCGCTGTCTTGTTATAGAAAAATGTCATATTCAACTCTCTTTAGTTCCGTATGAAGATTGAATAAATAATCAGGCAATTTTAATTACACCAGGCCGGTAGGTGCGATATCCTTATCGCACCGGATCCTAAGCGGAAACCTTTAATGAAACGGGTTTGGAAAAACTCGGTGCGATACGGAAATCGCATCTACCGGCCTGGGACAAATCGGTTTTTACTCTTTTAATTGTTTAATCATCATTAGGGATGATATGTGTAGATTAAACACACAAGATAAACATATCGTCCCTATGGGACTAAAGAAATGGTGGTTAATCCTGTTCTATAAACATATCGTCCCTACGGGACTAAAGAGGGTACAAACCCAATCTAAATTATTTCAAAAACGGATTGATTTGTCAAGGTCTCTATGAGTCTATTCACGTATTTATCTATTTTCCTCTCGGTTAGAACTTTTGAGCACTTCATCCCAATCCCACAATAGAATTGTGCCATCGTTCCCTGTACTCACGAGCGTTTTACCATCGGGTGAAAATACCAACGTGTGCACTGTTGCAGTGTGTCCTTCAAGTGTAGTGAGTTTTTCTCCTGTATTTGTATCCCATAACTCAATTCTATTACTATTAAGTCCTGCAACAAGTACGCGATTATCTGGTGAAAACACAAACGTTTTAACACCAAACGTTCTTGTACCATGGGATACTTCCTTAAAAGTAATCTGTTCCTTAATCTCAATCAAACGGATCTGTTTATTACTTGCCATAGCAAGCAATTTGCCATTTGGCGAGAATGCCAGTGTTTGAATACCTTCCTTATAATTAATGACAAATTCATCAGGTTCACCTGTTAATTCCGGTTCCTTTCCTGTAAAGAGGAGTGCTAACGGAACGCCAGTTTTCGCATCCCACATCTGCACTTTTCCACCCATCGTTCCACTGACAAGTTTTTTACCGTCCGGTGAAAATACTAAAGTACTGATTTTAGACTTAAAGTTGTGATTATTGTTCTGATACATAATGGTTATATCAGGAAGAGATATATCAAAATTTCCATTTGTCTCTGTATTCCACACACGAATCTTACCAAAATCGTCGAATGCCGTCGTTTTTCCATCAGGTGAAAAAGTCACGATTGAGGAACCGCCTTGTGTAGCCAAAGTTCCTAACTCACGTCCTGTTTTAACATCATTCAGACGAACCAATGGTTCATGTGCATACTCCATAGTGGTTTCTGGGAACGGTCTATCACCTTTTACACCAGCACTAATGATCTTTGTTCCATCCGGTGAAAACGCTGAAGCGGAAAACCAATTTTGATGTCTATCAGGATAGATATCGGTTTTTTGTAATATATGCGAACTTGTTTTCTGTAATGTTCTCACATCCCAAAGACTAATTACCTCATCATAAGCGACACTTGCAAGCGTGATGTTATCTTTAAACATAGCCGCTGCTTCCACATACATTGTGTGTCCGGTAATGCGTGTGGGTAATAGAATCTCAGTTTTGATATTCCAAAACCGGACTGTACCATCTGCACTCCCACTGACCAGTGTGCAATTATCTGGTGAAAATGTTAAAGTAGTAATGCCACTGGTATGACCTGTGAAAGTGGTGAGTGGTTTACCCGTGGCGATATCCCATAATTGCACGGACTTATCGGTCCCTCCGCTTGCCAGCATTTTTCCGTCTGGAGAGAATGCTAAAACGTTGACCCATCCCGTGTGTTTCTGAAGAAGGGTTGATTCCTTGCTGTCAGTATCCCATAGTTGTAATGGGATTGTTTCGTTATTTATACCTGCACTCGCGAGCCTGGTGCCATCAGGTGAGAATTCCAAAGCTAAAAGCGATATATTTCCTTTGAGTGTAGACATTATTTCACCAGTCGTTGTGTCCCACAATTCAATTGTAGTTTCTGTTCCAACTGCGAATTTATCATGTGTGATCGCAAAATGTGCCCTATAATCCTCTACTGTTCGTCCTTCAATCTGCTGCACATTCATTTCTCCAGTTTTAACATCTAACTGACAGATTGAGTCCCCCTTGACACTCAAAGCAAAAAGTGTTTTTCCATCTTCAGAGAATCGGATTACTGATGCTTTCGGTAAAGGAGCATTGTATGATACTTTCTGTCCGGTAGCGACTTCCCACAACTGGGTTACCTGACCGGAAACAATGTTCGCAAGAAAACGACCGTCTGGAGAAAATGTGATGAACTTGCATTTACCGGGGAACATAGACAGTTCTTTCTCTGTCTCTACATCATAGAGCCATACACCGATACTACTACCTACCGCGAGTTGTCTACCATCTGGTGAGAATTGAATCACATTGATGCCACCTTTGCCAAAACGTGTTTTTGCTTTTTCTGGCAATTCCCATTGTGTATAATCTTTCACTATTTCGTCTCCTTGTGCTTCCGATACTTCTGCAGAAGCGTTTTTTGGTTGCTGTTCAGGATTATTGTTTTTACCGATTACATTGGTACTGTCAATTTGTAATCGCTCATCAGGTTTGGTATCCAAGTTCGCGACTATTGGTGTATCAATGATGTCAACTGTCATCTCAGTAGCAGCCTCAAAACTATAAGGTTTCTGAAAACGTGTCAAGTACTGGTGGTTTCCAAAACCGAGCATGAGCAACACAACTGTTAACGTGGAAGCAGCAATTACCCATGGCATTAGGGGTTTGCTACTGGTCGGGGTAGCAGGTTTGATACGCGAGACCTTTTTCATGATGTTCTCTGTAAGTTGTGATGGTAGTTGGAAACTTGCGATGTTCTCTTTTATCATCGCTTCTTCCTTTTTTAGTCTATTGCGTGCGCGGTGTAGTCTGCTTCGAACGGTATTTGTTGATATACCCAGAAACTTCCCAATCTCTTCACAAGGCATTTCTGCGATGTAATACAGATTTACGATAGTGCGATCACTTTCCTTCAGTTTACTTAGCAATTTCTGCACAATAGCGCGTCGTTTTTGATTTGCTGCTTCTTCGCGTTGTTGTGCGATATGTGCTGAATAATATGCCTCCTCTATTTCAACAGGGTCTGTCGTTTCTAACGATTGGGGTGTTAATCGTTTTTTCCGGTGCCAATTTTTGCATTTGTTGTTAGTAACGACATAGAGCCATCCGGCAAGCTGACTGTGATGTGTAAGGGTTCTGAGGTTTTGATACGCTGTAAGAAAAGTATCCTGCGCGATTTCTTGGGCAATATGAAAATCACCGATTTTTTGCCATGCCAATGCGTGGACCTGTTTTTGGTACTTTTCCACAAGCGCAGTAAAAGCTTGTTGATCACCCTCAAGGGTTCGTTGAATCATGTCAGCATCACTGTTTTTCATTACACACCTCAAGACAAATTGATCTTTAAATATATAGACACAATTCAGAGGTTAATAATTGCACTTTTTTAAAAAAATGTCATTTTTTTGGAGGAATCTTATGGAGTTGGTGAAAAATGATGAAATGGTGTAATTGAATGGTGAGAAGAATGTTGTTAGGTAAACGGATGTGTTCCCTTAATGTGTGAGTGTATAGACAATAGCGTTTATCCCCATTTTGAATGCCATATTCGAGAACTTTTGTGGATAAAAGGAATCTACAGCATGTTCCCAAGCATCTCCTAAATCCGTATTAAAGTTGATCATCATCATAAGTCTACCTTTGTCATCAAACACACCCATACAACGCACAGGCCGACCATTCTTTTCATACGTTCTGCCCCTTCGGTAGGCATCGGGTGCAGGGATTTGCATGAGTTTATCAATTTTATAGAAACATTGAAATAGAGGGTGTGTCATCGGGATATCTCTCGGTTCGCGTTTGGGGAAGATCTTTTTATACTGTTTATAGAACCTTTTCCATTGTGCTGTCCCGTGAAAATCATCTGTCATGATAAACCCACCGCGTAACAGATATTCCCGAAGATTTTCAGCCTCTGCTTTGGAAAGGTTCAACCGACCCAATTCCGCTATATATGTAAATGGATAATCAAAAAGTTCATGTGAAC
Organism: Candidatus Poribacteria bacterium; assembly: GCA_009839975.1. Classification (GTDB taxonomy): domain Bacteria; phylum Poribacteria; class WGA-4E; order WGA-4E; family WGA-3G; genus MSPOR6. The sequence goes on along the minus strand of VXOP01000125.1, from coordinate 2,353 downwards.
CGACCTCAACTACCATGGGACGAGGATTAACATGAATGTTTGTATGTTTGCGAAGTTGGAATAGTAAATTTTCATCTGCAGTAGGATAGTCTATATACCACAAACTCCGATACTGATAACTACCATTATATTTCAAACGGACAAATGTGAATTCATATTCAGAATCTTCACCAATAGAAAGTGGGGTGATCAAAAATATCAATAAGATAATCGCCAGACAGGCTTTCTTATATTTCATGGGACTTACCAACTTATCTGTTCAGATATTTGAGGAGTGTGATATGCGATTCATTTGCGTCTTTGGAGATGTAGAATCATTTGGTAGTATACTTCAGATTTCGTAAATTCTCCTACATAATTATAGCATATAATTGAGAATATGTAAATCCGATATAAGTGATGGGTGTGTAGAGTCTTTGTCGCTCTATTTGTCTGAATCGCGGATTACTAAACAAATTCGGTAATTCTGAATACCCCAAACCCAGTAGATGCGATTTCCTAATCGCACCAGATCTGCCCAATTCGCTTAATTTGGAGGTCTCCGCGTAGGATCCAGTGCGATAAGGATATCGCACCTGCCGGCCTGGGTTATTATTGGTTTCGTATTTTCCTTAAATTGACGCTTATGGTGTGGTTTCCTAACCGTATTGGGTGTCTCTACCAAATATACCTGATTCTGTTTTTTATTTTCATTCATAGGATTTTAAGAGAAAATGCGTAAGTTCTATTGTTATATCTTACTGCAAAATAAGCATTTTGCGCAGGATCGACATATTGTCCGCTTGCAGTTGATAGAAATAGATACCACTTGACACTTTTTCACCGATCGCGTTTGTGCCATCCCAATGCGCTGCACGTTCACGCGTTTGATATACACCTGCCTGTTGATGCCCCAAATCAAGTTGACGGACTACAGCACCACGCGCATCATAGATCGTAATCTGCACGTCACTGGCATTTGCTAAACGGTACGGTATCCATGTCTCAGGATTGAACGGGTTCGGATAGTTTTGGAGCAGTTGGGTACGCTTTATCTGACCGAGTGTGACAAGTTTTTTGCCGCGTGACTCAACGGAAAACGGCTCAGCCATGGATCTGTAGTCCCATAACAGCACGGTGCCGTCCCTACTTCCACTTGCGATTGTTCTTCTATCCGGACTGAACGCTACGCTTCTGACCCACGATGTATGTCCTTTGAGTATTCCCTTTTCTTCTCCTGTATCAACATCCCACAGCCGGATGGTGTTGTCATAACTTCCACTTGCGATTGTATTTCCATGCGGACTGAACGCTACGCTTCTGACAAGGTCTGTATGTCCTCTGAGTATTCCTTCTTCCGCTGTAATAACATTCCACAGCCGGATGGTGTCGTCCCCGCTTCCACTTGCGAGTATCTTCCCATCCGGACTGAACGCTACGCTAAAAACACCCGCTGTATGTCCTTCAAGTATTGCTTTTTCTTCGCCTGTATCAACATCATACAGGCGAACGGTGCTGTCCTGACTTCCACTTGCGAGTGTGTTCCCATCTGGACTGAATGCTACGCTTGGGACCCAATTTGTATGTCCTTTGAGTATTCTCTTTTCTTTCCCTGTTTCAACATCCCACAGGCGAACGGTGCTGTCCCGACTTCCACTTGCCAGGGTTCTTCCATCCGGACTGAAGGCTACGCTTATGACTCCATCTGTATGTCCTCTGAGTATTCTCTTTTCCTCGCCAATAGCAACATTCCACAGCCGGATGGTGTTGTCAAAACTCCCACTTGCGAGTGTGTTCCCATCCGGACTGAACGCAACACTTGTGACAGGATGTGTAAATCCTTTGAGTATTTTCTTTTCTTTGTCCGTAACTACATCCCACTGGCGGATGGTTCTGTCCTCTCCACTTACGACTGTCTTTCCATCCGGACTGAACGCTACGCTTCTGACATATCCTGAATGGCTAAGTATTCCCTTTTCTTCTACTGTATCAACATCCCACAGCCGGATGGTGTTGTCTAAACTTCCACTTGCGAGTGTGTTCCCATCCGGACTGAACGCTACGCTTCTGACAAGTGATGTATGTCCTCTGAGTATTCTCTTTTGTTCACCAGTAGCCACATCCCACAGCATGGTGTTGCCTAAACTTCCACTTGCGATTGTATTTCCATCTGGACTGAACGCAACACTTTCAACAGACCATGCATGTCTAAGTATTCCCTTTTCTTCTCCTGTAGCAATATCCCACAGACTGATGGTGTTGTCCCGACTTCCACTTGCGATTGTTTTTCCATCAGGACTAAATGCTACGGTTGTGACAAATCCTCGATGTCCTCTAAGTATACGCTTTTCTTCACCTGTATCAACATTCCACA
>VXOP01000365.1 GCA_009839975.1 Candidatus Poribacteria bacterium | reverse complement strand
AAAAATCTAAAATCCAAATAAAAAAACATCATCAAAAAATTATGAATATGGCATAAAACAAGGATTCACCTATCAGCAACATAAATAAAAAACCACGACTATATGGTTAGCACCCAATGCTGGAATAGTAAAACTCATGAGTTCTATAGCGGATGCTGAAGCAGTTGAAACAATAGAATTGAAGAGTTATAAAATTGAGTCACCCGAAACTGTTAACCTTGGTAATTAATCCCAACAGACTAAAAAACTACTATTTCTGATTCTTAACTTAGGATTCTATGTATAACAGATTACCTATTGTGATTGCAGTCTTATTAGTCCTCTTTACCACAAACGGCATGTCTAGTAAAGAGAAAGGACATCTATATTTCCCAAGTTCGTCGAAAATGATTTGGGTCTATGAAGACCAAGACGGAAACGAACTCACACGACAGGTCGCTGAAAGCAAGTTAGATGATGGCAAAATGTATGCGGGTTTCAAAGCTGAACCAGTGTTAAAGGAGAGTAGAGATTTTACCCGTTTCTTACACCCGGCGTATTGTCATTTTGGCGAAGACTTTGTATATCTTCTTGTAGGTGAGGGATTAAGAAAAGCGATTAAAGCGCGGCTAACTGATGAGATGGAGTTATTCTCAAAACTATCAGTTAACTCCCTAAAGAAAAACCTGCCACCTGACAATAACATAAAAGTTGATCTTGATTATAAAATAAAGGTAGACCCGATAGAACCCTTGAAATTACTTCATAAACAAATTGACGTAGATAATGAGTGGAAAGCATTGGAGATAAATGCCAAAATAGTAATGAAATTTAACATAGAAGGCATAGAAATCTTCAAGGATGCCGAAGACTTACCAACAACAATTCTTGATTTTGCAATAGTTGAAAAAGCGAAAGTCGTTGGCACTGAATCAATTGAAACACCCGCAGGCACCTTTCATGAGTGCTTGAAAATTGTCTACAAAACCGACACAAAGATGACTGAAACACGACCAATTGCCTCGGCTGACTTACCGGGGGAATCTGTTACGACAATATGGTTTGCCCCTCATGTAGGGATAATAAAGATCCATAGTGAAACCGAGAAAATGTTCCTGCATGCTTTACGGGAAAGAGAATTGGTTAAAAAACATGCATCAGATGAGGAGGTAACTGCCATTACTAAACCAACAGTGAAAACGCTTCAATTGAAAAAATATAAGATTATTACTGATAAGGAGCAGAATAAACAATGATAAGAAACATTTGTGCCTATACTACGATAATATTGATTTTAAGTGTATGTATACCATTATTCGGAAAAGAAGAAGCAGTTGATTACTTCCCCGCTACATTAGATAGTTATTGGGTCTACGAAGACCAAGATGGTAATGAACTAAAACGTACAGTCATTGAGGGAGAGGAGATCGCTGGCGAAATATACAAGGCATTCAACTATGAACCTGAGTTGAAAGATTGGGAAAACTTTATTAAGTATATTTGTCCTGAATTATTCAGAATTAATGACAAAGAGATAACACTTTCTGTGAAGGAGGGTATTGAGAAAGCAGTTAAAGCACAACTTAAAAAGGAATTGGATCTTCTGTTTAAGGCTGCAGTACAAGGTGGATTACCTATTGGCGAAGCACCTACTTTTGACATTACTGTAGAAGCCGAAGACAAAATGTCAATGTTGATAAAACCGACTGTGGCTAACGAAGAATGGGATGTCATAAAAATAAATGCAAACATTGAGGTGACACAAAATGGAGAATTACAAGGAACATTAGATTACACTATTATTGAAACCGGAATTGTACTTGGGAATGAAACAGTTGAAACTGCTGCTGGCACTTTCGAAAACTGCTTGAAAGTTCAATATCAAACAGAGACTACAGCTGTATTTACTCCCGAGGAGGGGGGTGAGGAGAATCCGCCTGGAGAAACTGTTACAACTGTATGGTTTGCACCAAATGTAGGTATCGTAAAGATACATGAAAAAACAGGAAACATGTTCTTAGATATGATACCTAAAGATGAGGATATACCGTTTATATTCCCCTCAGCAGCAAAGGAGATTACTCTTGAATTAAAAAAATTTGAAATCAAAGCAGAACCAGCATCCGATGAAAATACAGAATAGTGTTCCATCATATAGAAAACACAATCAACAGGAGAAGTCTATGTTGAGCAGAGTTAGAACAAACCTTATTTTCTCATTGGTAATTATTTGCACTATTCCGGTAATGGGAAAAGAAAAAGCAGCCAATTACTTTCCATCAACTTTAGATAGTTATTGGGTCTATGAAGACCAAGACGGTAATGAACTAAAACGTACAGTGGTTGAAGGAGAGGAGATCGCTGGAGAAACTTATCTTGCATTTAGCTATGAACCTGAGATAGAAGACTGGGTAAATTTTAGTCGGTTTATTCATCCCGAACTGTTTAAAGTGAGCGATAAAGGTATTACGCTCAGTGTCAAAGAAGATGTAGAGAAAGCAGTTCATGCACGTCTCGCTAAAGAGATGAAGATGTTCATTGATGTATTCAAAAATGAAACATCAAGTGTTGAGGCTGAACCCACGTACACTATCAAGGTAGAAGCAGAGAAGGATTTTATGCTATTGAATACACCTATAGATCTTAATGAGGAATGGGACACCTCAAGAATGAATGCATCCCTTACATTTGGTCTTACTCAAGCTGATTCAGTCACTATAGATTTTACGATTATAGAAACAGGGATTGTTAAGGGAAAGGAAACTATTGAAACTTCAGCAGGTACTTTTGAGAACTGTTTAAAAGTTCAATATCGGACTGAGACAGTAGCAGATTTCAATCAAGCAGTAGAAGCAGATGAGGTAGACCCTCCCGGTGAAACCGTGACGACAGTGTGGTTTGCTCCGAATGTTGGTATAGTAAAATATCATCAGGTGATGAATTACATGTTTTTGGAGTTAATCCCAGATGATGAAGGTCTGCCTTTACCTAATGCACCTGTACCCAAAACATTAGAACTCAAAAAATACGAAATCAAGAAATAGAATCTAAAGAAAACAAGTACAAAATGAGCGAATTTCCTATCTATCGTCCAAGACGAATGCGAGCCAATGAAAACCTAAGACGACTCGTCCGAGAAACACGTCTGTCGGTGGATGATCTCATCTACCCCATGTTTGTCGTTCATGGTGAAAATACAGCAACAAACATTTCATCAATGCCGGGATGTTACCAGTATTCTGTTGACAGACTCGTTGAAGCTGCAAGAGAATTAGCATCTTTGAAGATCCCAGGAACAATTCTGTTTGGCATACCAGAAAACAAGGACGAATTTGGAACAGAAGCATACTCGGATGATGGCATAATTCAGCAGGCAGTTCGGGCAATTAAGGATGCTGTACCTGAACTACTCGTAATTACCGATGTATGTCTATGTGAATATACGGATCATGGACACTGTGGCATAGTAGAAAAGGGAGAAGTACTAAACGACCCTACGCTTGATCTTTTGGTTAAAGAGAGCCTATCGCATGTTCGTGCTGGAGCAGACATGATCGCACCGTCAGATATGATGGACGGTCGTATTGGTGTAATTCGCGATGCATTAGACGATGAAGGTTATGATGCTATTCCGATTATGGCGTACTCGGCGAAGTATGCATCCGCGTTTTATGGTCCCTTTCGTGAAGCTGCAGAATCTGCTCCGCAATTTGGAGATCGCCGCACATACCAGATGGACCCACCGAATTCTGAGGAAGCGTTACGCGAAGTTGCCTTAGATATTGACGAAGGAGCTGATATCGTTATGGTTAAACCTGCGCTTTCTTATCTGGATGTTATCCATCAAGTGAAATTAGAATTTCAGATGCCTGTTGCAGCATATAACGTCAGTGGTGAATATGCCATGATAAAGGCTGCAGCCCAGAAGGGTTGGATTGACGAAGAACGCGTTGCAGTTGAGGTATTAACAAGTATCAAACGGGCCGGTGCTGACATTATCCTAACCTATTTCGCTAAGTCTGTTGCAGAATGGTTGGATAATTAGCACATACATTTTACTATACTTGTGTAGAACATGTATGCTAATATGTAGGGCATGAATTTGATAAACACAACAAAGAATATTGGAGGAACGAATTGGAGAGTAGCAGATCATTATCAGCGTGGAATAAATCAAAACAGTATATACCGGGTGGCGTAAACAGTCCAGTACGTAACTTTAGCAAGGTTGAAGGGCACCCACGTTTCATTGACCGTGGTCAAGGTTCAAAAATCTACGATATTGATGGAAATGAATACATAGATTATGTTGCATCTTGGGGACCTTTAGTATTGGGACATGCACATCCTGATGTAGTTGCGGCAGTCAGTGCAGCAGCATCACATGGCACAAGTTTCGGTGCACCTACAACCTTAGAAACCGAACTTGCCAAAATAATCGTCAATGCAGTCCCTTCAATTGAAAAAGTAAGACTTGTCAATTCCGGTACTGAAGCAACGATGAGTGCTATACGCGTAGCACGCGGATATACAGGTCGCGATAAAATAGTCAAAATTGATGGGTGCTATCACGGTCATGTCGACTATCTGCTCGCAAAAGCAGGCTCTGGCGTTGCGACATTCGGTCTATCTGATAGTGGCGGTGTTCCAGAAGATTTCGCCAGAAACACACTTACCATCCCCTTTAATGATCCCACCGCATTAAGAACAACCATAGAAGCAAATCAAGACGAGATCGCTTGTCTCATACTTGAACCCATCATGGGAAACATGGGGATCATACCGCCACATGATGGTTACCTCAATGAAATCAGAAAAATTACGGAAGAAAACGATATCGTACTCATCTTTGACGAGGTAATAACCGGTTTTAGGGTGGCTTATGGCGGCGCGCAAACATACTTTGATGTTATACCAGATATGACGTGTTTGGGAAAGATAATCGGAGGAGGTCTACCTGTTGGGGCTTATGGTGGTAAACACGAGATAATGAAATGCGTTGCTCCCGAAGGGGATGTCTATCAAGCTGGCACTCTATCTGGCAATCCGTTAGCTGTCACGGCTGGAATCACGACTTTAAAAAAGTTAGCGGAACAAGGTGTATATGAGAAACTCGAAGAAAAGGCATCCGCACTTGCAGAAGGACTTGCTGCTGCAACAAAAAAACATAATATAGAAGCTTGGCATAGTCGTGTTGGTTCAATGTTAATGTTATATTTTACACCTGAAACTGTAACGAACGCAGATGGGGCCAGAACTGCGGATACGGATCGTTTCCGTCAATATTTCTGGGGCCTACTTGAAAATGGAATATATATTGCTCCTTCACAATTTGAAGCAGGTTTTGTCTCTTTAGTTCATACAGATGAGGATATCAACGCTACCGTGAATGCTGCAAGCGAAGTTCTGTCAAAACTTCAAAACAGTTAGAAAAGGATATGAATGACAAGTTTCAATCAGATAATTGATGTAATCGAAGACGATCTCCAAGCAGTTGAGAATATTCTAACAGAGAATACAGCAAGCGAATACAGTTTTGTTGACATGGCAGTTCAGCATGTTGTTGAAGGCGGAGGTAAAAGACTGCGTCCGATTCTCGTTCTGCTTTCTGCAAAGGCAAGTGGATATAAAGGACATGATGCTCATCTGCTCGCAGCGGTAGTTGAACTGATTCATGTTGCCTCCCTTGTTCATGACGATGTACTAGATGAGGCAGCAATACGACGTGGACGCGAAACATTACAGACAAAATGGGGCAACAAAGTTGCTGTGCTTGTTGGAGATTACCTGCATGCACGGGTACTCTCTATGCTTGTATCTCGCCGTGCAGACGATCCCGCAATGGAGATTCTTGCGGATACAACACAGGCTATGTGTGAGGGAGAAGTCATTCATGCTTACAAAAGCGGTGATTTTGATATCTCTGAATCAGAATACCTCAAAATCATACATTTCAAAACGGGAAAGTTAATCGCTGCATCATGCACCCTCGGAGCAACACTCGGACAACACGGACAAAGGCATATTAACGCATTCACATCTTATGGACAACAGATCGGCACAGCGTTTCAAATTGTTGATGATCTCCTCGATTTTGTTTCAGACACAGAAAAACTTGGTAAAAACGCTTTCGGGGATCTTCGCGAAGGAAAACTCACTTATCCTATCATACACGCACGAAAAATGTGTGATGAAAATGAGAAACAGGAACTCGAAACAGTCCTAAATCCTGATACTGAAGAAACAGAAGCTATCGCTTACGTTGAGACACTATTTGAGAAGTATAGTGTTGAATCACACTGTTTGGATGTTGCTCAAAAATATGCAGACTGTGCAAAGAATGCGCTAAAAGAAGTTCCAGACTCAGAAGCCAAAAACGCATTAAAAAACCTCGCCGATTATGTTGTGTCACGTGATTCATGAGGCTTTGTCACTGTTCTTTAAATTCATCTGATGTGAATACCTATGTTCTATCCTGTCCATCTAAATCTTCAGAATAGAAAATGTCTTGTCGTCGGGGGAGGTACTGTTGCCGAACGTAAAGTGGTCGCGATGCTCATCAGTGGTGGTGTCGTCACTGTCATCAGTCCCGATTCAACCGAATTATTAGATTTCCTCGCAGACAATGGAACAATACGATTAATAAGACGCGAGTATAGAAGTCGGGACACGGTAGGTTATTTCCTTGTTTGCGCAGCAACCAACACGACAAGCATCAATACCAGCGTATATCAAACAGCACATATAAAGAACAGAATTGCCTTAGTAAATGTTGTAGATGTGATACCACAGTGCACATTTGCTGCTGCATCAGTTGTCACGGATGGAGAAATCGTCATCAGTATTTCAACAAGTGGTAAAAGTCCTGCAACAAGCCGTAGAATTCGTGAGTATCTTGAAGAGAAACTAAACGTCGCATCACTCTATACACTCGGTTATGACTATGAACATGGTCAGGAAAAACCTGTTCCAATTGAAAACCAGAGACTACCCTATCCTGTTTATCTACTCTTGCAGAATCGAAATTGTGTCGTTATAAACAGTGAAAACACTACGGAAATTGAACAGCGAATTCAGTTATTGCAACGTTGTGGTGCACATGTCAAATGTCAAAATACGAACAGTGTGAACTTAGAAGAACTTGAAGATGCTTTCTTAGTGATCTCAGAAGATCATACTACAATTGACCCTATAAAGAAAAATATCGGCAGTTATATCTATGAATGTCTTGACAGACCCGCTGCTGGAACGCACATCACACCCAAACTAGTAATTGATGACAATCTCATTATTAGTATCTCAGCAAGAACACCTAAAGGATTAAAAACAGCGGAACGTCTCCATAAGAGTCTGGTACATCAGTTTGAAAACAGAGGTTACGGGAAATTCATAGACTTTCTCGGAACACTACGACCAAAAGTTCTTAAAACATTCTCTACTTCCAAAGAACGCGCAGACTATTTTGAAAACCTAATAGACTGTGAAGGGATAGACAGGTCATCTACAAATACCATTTCTGTTAGTGTGGATAACCAAACAGACAAAACCGATACGTGCTGTCTTAGACTAAAACAAACTGATTGTAATGCCGAATGTCTTTTCAATTGGGTCCTTCAAGGTAAGTTAAATAAAGCATCTGAACTATCAGAAAGACTATTAACGTGAATTTGATAAACAAAATGTAGGGGCGAGGTTTCCTCGCCCGTTGTGGAACGTTTCAATCATATTGTTGTAGGGGCGAGGTTTCCTCGCCCGTTGTGGCGTGTTTCATTCATTAGGATATGTTGTAGAGGCGAGGTTTCCTCGCCCGTTGTGGCGTGTTTCGTTAATTCTGAAGCCCACTATAATCGGTAAAACCCCATGCAAATCCATTTTCTCTTCCTCATAACCGTTTTAGTCTATTTAGCAGCAAGTATCTTCCATGTGCTTTACCTTTTGGTCAGTGAACAATTCGAAGCAAAAGCATTGCGTAAGGTAACTTCACATATTGCGTATTACGGTACAATTCTGGGATTTGCTCTTTTAACACTGTTCATAATCCTGTGGTGGTCCCGAAGGGGACATTTTCCTATGAGTCACTGGACAGACTCCACATCGTTTTTTGCATGGGCAATCACATTAATATATCTGATCATCGTTAATCTAACCCAACTTCGAGCGATAGGCAGCTTCGTCATGCCACTTGCATTTATCATCATATTAATCTCATATAGTTTCTCACGAGATACATCGGCTTTGCCAGCAAATTTAGAAACATACTGGTTAGTTCCCCATGTCACGCTAATTCTACTTGCATATTCCTCATTTATAACAGCATTTGGTTTCGGGTTACTCTATCTGATGGCAGAGAAGAGGATACGTCAAAAAACACATACAGTATATGGAAACTTTCTCCCCTCATTGGGTGCTTCTGACGAGCTCGGTTTCCGTTGTACTATTCTCGGTGTCATCTTTCTAACTGTCGGATTAGGAATTGGCGCGCTCTGGACACAATACATAAAAGGTGTTCCATGGCAATGGCTTGATGCCAAAGTATTCTTCGCCATTGTGACTTGGATAATCTATGTGGTGCAAGTCGGCATACGTCAACTCTGGGGATGGCGAGGTAGAAAAGCAGCATATTCTGCAATCATCGGTTTCATTGCAGTGCTATGTACTTATGTTGGTGTTGAGGTGTTTTTTGATAGCGCACATACTTTTCGTTAATCGTCATGCCCCAAAAAATAGATAGACTCAAAAAAAACAGACCTAATATCCAGATTATTGGTAATGACACACAAGCTGGAACATACATACTCAGAATCCGACTTGCAGAATCTCAAAAACTGCAATTTGGACGTTTTAAAAGAGGAAAATATATCTCTTTACTGGCAGGAGACTATACTTATGTCGGTTCTGCACTGGCAGAAAAAGGCTCCACATCTTTAGCGCGGAGACTCGTGAGACATGCAACGCGATCTGGGGAAAAACAACCACACAAGATAAGAGAAGATATGGTTTCGCATTTCTCGGAATGCAACTTAGGACCACAGAATCCTATTCCAATAAATGGTAAAAAACTATACTGGAACATTGACCATCTGTTAGATTTACAGTCTGCAGAGATAATAGACATCTTGGCTATCCGATCAACAGCACGATTAGAAAACAAAATAGCAGAATTTATTGAACACTACACTGACACACAAATTGTTGAAAAGAGTTTAGGGGCAAATGACGCACCTAAGTATACACATGTAATGCAAGTGAATCCTGACGAAAAATGGTGGGACACATTGACAAAGGATATTGCCGATACATTCTGATCGGTAAATCCATAGAAAGGACGAATTATGGCACAATCACCGAATATAATCTTCCTCCTAACTGACCAACAAAGATACGATTCATTGGGTTGTAATGGGGCTTCTGTCTGTCAAACACCTGCACTTGACAGCATCGCAGCAACAGGCATGCGATTCACGAAAGCATACACGCCTATTGCACTCTGCTCACCTGCCCGCGGTTCCCTACTAACCGGACTATATCCACACAATCACGGTCAACTCTCAAACATGGGGAATTTCAATGGAGTTTTCAGTGATCAGATACTCGATAAACCCGCTTATCCACAACTGTTGAAATCAGTAGGTTATGATGTTGCGAATGTTGGAAAATGGCATCTGGCAAAACAAGGGGATACTGAGTTCTGGGGTTACGACAAGTGGCATCCTTACAGTGAATGGCATCAATGGTTAAGAGACGATGGTATTGATTTCCAAATTGATCGGGATGCTGTTCAACCCTATGAATGGGGTGGAGACGCACCATTCTATGGTAGACTGCCACTACCTGTTGAACGGACAATGGAAGCATGGACTGCAGATAAGACGATTGAATTAATAGAAGGATATAAAAACTCTGAACAACCCTTCATGATTGCTTCCAATTTCTTTGGCCCCCATTTCCCGTATGCTGTTCCAGAACCTTACGACACGATGTATGATCCAGATTCGGTTGAGCGATGGGGAAACTTTGATGAACTCTTCATCAACAAGCCGCTAATCCAGCAAAAAGAACTGCTACGATGGAATGCAAGCCACCTCACTTGGACGGATTGGCAGAAAGTCATTGCAGCGTATTGGGGATTCTGTACATTCATTGATGACCAAATCCAGAGGATACTAAATTGCCTTGAAGAGAATGGTATGAATGAAAACACTATCGTCATTTTCTCAACAGATCATGGAGATATGCTTGGTAGTCATAGATTGTTCAATAAAGGATTTCACATGTATGAGGAGACGCATCATATTCCACTTCTCATCCGTTGGCACGGGGTAACTTCACCTGGTACAACATGTGATGAATTTGTAAATCTCGTTGATCTTATGCCAACATTCCTGGAAATCGGGAATACAGAAACGCCAGCGAATTTAGATGGAAGGTCTATTGTACCACTACTTAAGGGAGAAACAGTGGACGATTGGCACGATGATGTGTTTGCAGAATTTCACGGATATGAACCCACACTCGCTACCGTTAGAATGGTGCGAACAGATTCTTGGAAATATGTCTACAATCCATATAGTGAGGACGAACTCTACGATATGCAGAGTGATCCTCATGAACTTCACAATCTCGCAACGCATCTTGGATTCAAACACGTACTGCGACGTATGAAAGACCGAATGGTTAAGCGATTACAAGATACAAGGGATAATATCGTCAACGAAGGTGGATGGCAAAGTAATTCGTTTGATCTGCTTATATCTGATAGAGAAAGATAACCTAAATACACTCAAAAACAGTTGCATTCACAGACATTTGCAAGGTATAATTAAGTGAGCTTATATTCATCTTTAGTGAATTGTCTAAGTCCGTAGGATAAACTTTGACGGAAATTCTATACTTCTATTGACAATAATACATACTTATGACTGATATCTAATTTAGTCTCAATGATGTCTTTGAAATTACATTACCGAGAGGAACAATCGATTGGCAGAACAAAAAGCATCTAATCTAACGTGGCATGAAACTACTGTAACAAAACAGGACAGAGAAGAATTACTTAACCAAAAAGGGTGTGTTGTCTGGTTTACCGGACTCTCAGGTTCAGGGAAGTCAACTTTAGCAAATGCGGTGGCACATCAATTACATGAAAGAAACCATCATACCTATGTCTTAGATGGTGACAATGTCAGGCATGGATTGAATAAGAACTTAGGTTTTTCACCCGAAGATCGAGAAGAAAATATCCGACGCGTCGGTGAAGTGGCAAAATTATTCGTTGATGCTGGCACTATCGTCATGACAGCGTTTATTTCTCCATACCGCACAGACAGAAACCAAGCAAGAGAACTCATAGAGGAAAACAGATTTGTAGAAGTTTTTGTTGAGTGTCCACTTAATATCTGTGAAGAGCGTGACCCTAAAGGACTATACAAAAAGGCACGATCAGGAGAGATAAAGGAATTTACTGGAATCAGTGCGCCTTATGAAGAACCAAACAATCCAGAAGTAGTTGTTAATACTTCTGAACTTAGTGTTATTGAGTCAGCAAATCAAGTCATTGTTTATCTTCAAAAGGCAGGTTTAGTTCCAGTTGTCAAGTAAACATATAAAAATAGAACCGATAGTGTCGCTAATAGATCTACAGATGGCGACCTCATATTCAGAACACTTTACATGTTTATTCCGGTCGACGTATTATGAAACTAATTCAATTTCATATCCCTAACTTAGGTAAGCGAGTGGGGATAGTTACTCGGGAGAACGAAGTTATTGATGTCACCAGCGATGAATCTCGTGGTGTTTTAGAGATTCTTAAGCTCGCAAAGAGTGAAAGAGTATCCCTCGGCGTACTATTGGCAGACATCCAAGAAAAGGTATCTGCTCCGACCCCCATGCGATTCACCGCATTCCAAGATGCTGATACTGTAGCTGATGACGATGGTGGATTGACTTTAGAGAGATTGGAGATTCCGCCTAATGAACAACTACCACATCTGATGCTCCCAATTGATACACCCGAAGTCTGGGGATGTGGTGTCACTTATAAACGTAGTGCTGATATGCGTGATGACGATAGTGAACAAGACATTTATAGCCGAGTATATCACGCTGACAGACCAGAGATTTTCTTCAAAGCGACATTACCACGTTGTGTTGGACCCAACGGATATATCGGAATACGCAGCGACTCCGTTCTTACAGCTGCCGAACCAGAACTCGCTTATGTTCTCAGTGATACGGGTGAAATCTTGGGATATACATTATGCAATGACGTGTCAGCATGGGACATTGAACGGGAAAATCCACTGTATCTACCACAATCAAAGATTTATTACGGTTGTTGCGCATTAGGTCCAATGTTCATAACGCCTTCAGAAATTGATGACCCTTACGATTTACACATGACATGTACTATCCTACGGGGAGACGAAGAATTATTTGTCGGAGAAGTAAACACATCACAGATCAATTGGAAGTTTGAACAACTCACCGAATTCCTGATGCGAGATAATCCTATTCCTTTCGGTACCGTGGTTTCCACTGGAACTGGAATCATCGTACCAAACGAACTTCCACTTATATCGGGTGATGTCGTAAAGATAGAAATTGATGGCTTCGGCACACTATCTAATCCAGTGAAACAACTATAGGGGTGATAAATGATTGACAGTGAGTATTATGTTGGTAAACACAAATCTGAATTGGATACACCAGCACTGTTGATTGATCTTGATGTTTTTGAAGAGAATATCCAGAAAATGTCAGATTATTTTACGACTGTCAACGCAGAACTTAGACCACACCTAAAAACACATAAATCACCCACAATCGCACAACAGCAGATTGCTGCAGGAGCAATTGGTGTTACATGTGCTAAATTGGGAGAAGCGGAAACAGTCATAGATACTGGCATTAGAGATGTGCTAATCGCAAATCAAATTGTCGGTAAACAAAAAATAGAAAGACTCACCAACATTGCAGTTAACTCGGATATAATGGTCGCTGTTGACAATATTCAGAATGTACAAGACATATCAGATGCAGCTACCGCAGAAGGTGTCAAAATTAGAGTATTGGTTGAAGTCAACATCGGTATGGATCGGTGTGGTGTTGAACCCGGTAAAGCAGCATCTGATTTAGCACAACAGGTAGTTCAGAGTCCAAACCTAATTTTTGAAGGTCTGATGGGGTATGAAGGACATACAGTAGCAAAACCTGACCATACTGAACGTGAAAAAACGACACGTGCAGCGATGCAACGATTAGTTGAAACCAAAGAATATCTCAACAGAAACGGGATAGAAGTCTCTATTATGAGTGGAGGTGGAACAGGAACCTTTGACATTACAGGAAGTATACCTGAAATGACAGAAATTCAAGCAGGTTCTTATGTCTTTATGGATTCTACCTATCACAATGTTGAAGGAGTTGGCGAAAAATTCGGTTGTGCATTGTCTGTCATGGCAACCATCGTAAGTCGTCCTACAAAAAACCGTATTGTTGTCGACACCGGTCTGAAAGTGTTAGCAAAAGAATTTGGCATCCCACAACCCATCAACGTTCCAGGTCTTGAAATGACAGGACTTTCCGAAGAACACGGTAAGATACACGTTTCAGATGACAACGTAGCCTTAAAACTTGGGGATAGGGTGGAAATACGACCGACACACTGCTGAACAACTGTGAATCTACACG